>NZ_JARHUH010000004.1:0-311188 GCF_029222945.1 Paenirhodobacter sp. CAU 1674
CCTCGTGCTCCGCCAGGATACCGATGATCTGTTCGTCCGTGAATCTCGTTCGCTTCATTGTCCGTCCTCAAGTTGGCGCGGACTCTAATCGACGGTGGAGGAAAAATCCCGTGGCAGGTCATGAGCACGAAAAAGATGTTCACCCCCCATTTCCCGAAACCCAGCAGAAAAAGCATGACGGCGTTGGTATTGACTCCATAGAAATTGATGACGTGATGCATCACCACCATGCAGGCCGCAATGCCACGTATCGCCTGCAAGCTGTAGAGTCTCTGCGTCATGAGAAATGCGGCCTATTATTGGTTCTGTTTAAGGTGCTGGTTCAGTAGGCGCTCGGTCAGCAGGAACAACATCATTGTCGGATTGGCTCCGCCGCCGGTCGGCAGGACGGAAGTGGCAAGAAGCTGTACCTGAGGCGCACCCCAAAGCCGCAGCGAGGCATCGACCACCCCCTCTTCTGGCGTATGGCCCATCCGGGTAGAACCGGTGGGATGGTAAATGCCGCCTGAATGCTTGAGTCGCTCCCCCAAGCTTGCATCAGGCAGGTCTTCCCATTCGCCCAACTCCGAAAGCCTGCTCTTGCGCCATGTTCGGCGAAACGCGTCGCGACTGCGCCTGAGGTTACTGATATCCGTCTCGGTAACGCGCCAGTCGATCTCGGCAAGCGGCACACCGTATTGATCGGTGCGGCATTCGCTGAGAGTAATGCAATTCTCCGCCATCGGCTGCTGTTCAACGACCACATGGACAAGCAGGCGTGCTGCGTTCGGAAACAGCAGACGCTTGTGCGCGAACCGCCACCAGACCGCACGCATCAGCCACGGCGAGTTCGCTACCAGGCCGCGAATGACTGACATCGGCACTCGACGCCGCTTCTGAATGTATTGAAAAAGTTCGCGTAGGACATCGAAGCCACCAGGCTTGGTCACTTCGAAGCCAATGTGGATGAAGCTCGGCGGCTGCCCTATACGTGCCGGGGAATCCGGAGCAAGTTCGAACCTGAGGTTCCGCATGCGCCCCTTCCGACCGAAGCGAAACCCGACAATCTTGTTCAGCGCCTTCAGCTTGCGCGCATGGATTTCAGCGACTTCGATCGATACGTGATCGGCAAAGTAGCGTCCCAATGCGGGGCTGAGCTTGCTGATGACCCCCTTGTTCTGGCTGTCGATCAGCAGCGCCAGCCTGGTCGTCTCTACGGCGCCTGCCGCAATGATCAGCTTCTCCGCTTCAACGCGCAGACTGGCACCGCCGGGCGCCTTCGCGGTAACGACGACTCCTTTATCGAGGATTTCGATCGAGACTACCGTGGCGTTCATCCAGAGGTCCGGACCATCCGATGCCTCGGCTTCGCCACCGACGACATTCATCAGATTGCGCTTGGCAAACGTGGGCCACTTCGCCAGCCGCGGGACATGCCCCTCCCCTAAGTCGTAGGGAAAGTTTGTATCCCGATAGGGTCCGTCTGCAAGGCTGAAAAATTCCTCGACACCCGGCAGGTACGGATCCAGGTCCGCGCGCGTCAACGGCCATCCGGCACCTTTCAGATCCTCATCTTGGAACGGGATCAAGGCGCCGCCCCAACGGGTCGAAGTGCCTCCCAGGCAACGGAACCGGCCCGAGACCGCGCCTTCATAGTGCATCGACTTATGTACGACTTCGTTCAGGGGATGAGTCTCGCCCTCTTGATGGCGCGTCCCGCTTTCCAAGCAGGTCACCGAACGGCCCTTCTTGGCAAGCTTAACCGCCGTCGGAAGTCCTACAGTCCCAGCGCCGATGACAACAAACTCGGAAGACCGAGTTGCATCTCCACTGGCATCAAGATCCGTGATCACTGTGCACCCCTTGTTCGGCGTCCCAGTCCTGGACCATCTGGGAATATTCGTACATTCGGCTTTCTTTTGTCGAACTGACAATGATTGCGCCCGCGCGATTGCGATTCATGGCATCTTTCAGGATCTCCGGCACAGCTCGGTGGCTACCTGCGGCCCGTGCAGCTGAAACGTAGCTATAGGTTATCTGAAGCGGCAGGCCGTTGCGCGTCAGGATATCCGCTTCACGCCGTTCTAGACTGTCGCACACTTGGTGGACCCCGCCAATCAGCGTGCCGCTTGCGACAAACGGTTCCATACGATCAGCCGTGGATGCGAAACCGAATGCGCGGATGCGGCCAGTAGCCTTCTCGTCCTCTAGCCAACGCTGCCATTCCTCAGTCGACAGCAGGTCAATCTCGGGCTCGTGCAGCATGTAGATGTCGATATGATCGCGCCCTAGCCGTCCGAGGCTTCCTTCAAGAGCCTTTCTCGCTCGGGCAATCGAAAAATCAATCGTGGGACGCGAGAGAGACTTGAATATGCGTCCCCCTGCCTTGCGTGCAAAGACTATGCTCTTCGGTTGCTTTTCTCCGCCGGGCGAGTAGATCCCAACTTTGGTTGTCACAGTAACGTCCGGATGCATTTTCAAGGTAGATGCAAGGTCACGTTCTGCGACCCCGAAGCCATAGTAAGGTGCCGTGTCGAAATGGGTAAAACCAGCATCCACCGCAGCCTCAACAAGGCGCTGACGCGCGGATGTACCACGAACATTGAAAAGGCTAGCGGTGCCGAAGATCAGTTTGGACACACAGATGTCACTGCCGGGGACGGTGAGGATGTTCATACGAAATTTCTTATTGAGTAGTTAAAAGAGGTTCGAGCGTCCGGAAAGCGCACCATACTTGTGTACTCTAGTAAAGGGCAAATGAATGGACCAACGCATCATCGATGCCCTCTTCGCTGAACTTTTAAGCAACGAGGTGAAAATTTTTTGCGCCAAGTTCATGTATCGATCCAGTGAAAACCTGCTCATGCCACAAAGGAGAACGTGGGTGGTGTCAGACCAATTCGAACTCGTCTCGACAAGTGCTGGATGGCTGTCCCTTATGCCGCCCAAAGACCGCGCCACTCGGCGAGAGCGGCGGCACGGTTCGCCGTTGATCTTCACGAAAACCACGTCCAAGTGCCAGCGCCAACGGCTCGACCGCATCCCTTCAACACGTCGCTTCTGGATCTCCGCGGCGAACATTGGCCCGAACCTATGCCACCAAAATCGGACCGTCTCGTGGCAAATATCGATGCCCCGCTCATGCAGCAGATCCTCGACGTTGCGAAGCGAGAGTGGGAAGCGGATGCACATCATTGAGCTACCCCCCGAAAATCGGACAGTGACGTAAGCTACGATCTGACTTCTGCTGGTCTCCAAGAACGAGGAGATCAGAACATGAAGAAACGCAGGAACCATGACGCGGGCTTCAAGGCTCGCGTGGCGCTGGAAGCCGTGAAGGGCGAGCGCACGGTGTCGGAACTGGCCGCGGAATACGGTGTGCACCCGACGATGATCCACCAGTGGAAGAAGGCTCTTCTGGAGGGCGCGGCTGACATCTTCGAGCGGGGCGGCAAGAGAGCGCCCGAGATCGACGAGGACACGGTGCGGTCGCTGCACGCAAAGATCGGGGAGCTGGCTGTGGCCAACGATTTTTTGTCCAGAAAGCTCAAGCCTTGGACCGGCAAGTGAGGCGTGGGATGATCGAACGCCACCACCCCACGTTGTCGATAGGGGCGCAATGTCGCCTGCTGTCGATCTCGCGGTCGTCGTTCTACTACGCACCGTTGGGCGAGACCGAGATGAACTTGACGCTCATGCAACTGATTGACCGCCAGTTCCTGGAGACCCCGTTCTACGGCGTCCAGCAGATGACCTGGCACCTGCAGAACGAAGGGCACGCCGTGAATGTGAAGCGCATCCGACGGCTGATGCGGCTCATGCGCCTGATGCCGATCTACCAGAAGCCCAACACCAGCAAGCCCGCGAAGGGGCACAAGACCTACCCCTACCTGCTGGGTGGCCTGCGGGTCGATCGGCCCAACCGGGTTTGGTGCGCCGACATCACCTATCTGCCAATGAGAAAGGGCTTCCTCTACCTGATCGCCATCATGGACTGGTTCACCCGCAAGGTCTTGGCCTGGCGCATCTCGAACACGCTCGAAGCCGACTTCTGCGTCGAGGCGCTGAACGAGGCGGTCCACCGCTTCGGCCCGCCGGAGATCATGAACAGTGACCAAGGCTCGCAGTTCACGTCCTTCGCCTGGACCGACCAGCTGAAACGGATCGGCACCCGGATCTCGATGGACGGCAAGGGCCGGTGTCTCGACAACATCTTCATCGAACGCCTCTGGCGGTCCCTGAAGTATGAGTGCGTCTATCTGCACGCTTGGGAGACCGGCTCGCAGGCGAAGGCCGGTATTGGACGATGGATCACCTTCTACAACCACCAGCGGCCCCACGCCGCCCATGGCGGAAAGCCGCCCGCTGTGCTCTACTTCAACCAGATCGAAACCGACCAGCAGGGGCAGAGAGTAGCTTAAACCACCCCGGAAACTGTCCAATGAACGGGGAGTAGCTCACGATCATCTCGGGCTTGAGCGATGGGGCCTCGACAAGGTCAGCAGAGCTCGGAGCGGTCGCGCCATCCAGTTGGGTCATTCAAATCACCTGTCTTTTTATACAAGTCCATTCCTAGGCGAAGCCGATAGGCTGGCAAGAGGGAACCTGCGTCAAACCTGCCGACCGATTCATTTCAAACGTTGGACACGGCGGGACCCGCCCCATCCGACGGCGACTGCGCTCTCTCCACTCCCCGAGGGCTGAGATTATGTCCCCCAAGCTTGAACCAAGGGCGGGGTCGAACGGAGGAAGCGCACGACGAGGCGGTTACCGTCGCGCTCTTCCCTAGGAACGACATGCTGTAACCGATCGCCTTCGAACAGCAGCGGAAACTGACGCTACGAGGCATCTAGGAAACCAGAGAGTCTTCAGACAACGCCGACGAAGGTGTGGGTCACCCCGCACACTCTGCTGTGATCGACCACCTCAAGACACGAAGTTGGAATTTTCAGCCTCGCACCCGGCTGTCAAATCGTGCAAAACTATCATTCCATTTCTGACACCAATTTTAGAAACATAGTTTGACACCATCCACCTTCCCCATCCGCACCCGCCGTCGAGAGCTCGGCTTCACCCAAGCCACCGTCGCCACGGAAGCGGGCATCAGTATTCCCGCCCTTCGCAACCTTGAGACAGGCCGCGGCAGCATTGGCTCGCTTACGCGGGTGCTGTCGGCGCTCGAACTGCGCTGGTCTTGGGGGGAGGAGGGTCACGCCGGCCCGGCCCTGGCCGAGCGGCGGCGCGCCGCTGGCCTGAGCCAGAGCGCACTCGGGATCCGGGTCGGGTGTTCGAGGCCAACGATCCATGCGCTCGAGCGCGACCTAACCGGCCGGGTCGAGACGCTGCTGCGGGTGTTGGCGGTGCTTGGGGTCCGGAACGCGGTGAAAGCCGCCTCGAGCCCCAAGAAGCCGGCGCTCGTTCCGGCCCGCAACGCGCCAGACCGGGATCGCGTGATGACGCCCCCTGCCCTTGCCGCTGCGGTCATCGGTCACTTTGCCGACCGGATTTTTGGCCGCGTGCTCGATCCGGCGCGCGGCGCGGGCGCGTTTCACGATCAGCTGCCCGCGCATCTCGAGCGGTCCTGGTGCGAACTTGAGGGCGGGCGGGATTTCCTGGAATGGGACGCGCAGATCGACTGGATCATCACCAACCCGCCCTGGTCGAAGATCCGCGAGTTCACACGGCACGCGATGACGGTGGCCGATCATATCGTGTGGCTCGTACCGATCGTGAACATCACGACCAAGGCCCGGTTGCGGGATCTGAACACGCATGGGTTCGGGATCGCCGAACTGGTGCTGATCGACACGCCGCGCGGCTGGCCGCAGAGCGGGTTCCAGCTGGTGGCGGCCTATCTGCGGCGCGGCTACGCGGGCGATTGGCGGGTCTCGCGGCTGACCGATGTCGCGATCAAAGGCGGTCTGTCGGCGCGAATCGAGATCCGCGACGATCTCGACGCACGCGCGATGGGCAGCTGACGACGGGTGCGACCACGCGGTCGACCAGCCGCTCCGGGCGGATCTCAATCCGATAACAGGCCAGTCCCACAAACCGCGACCGCTCTGATAAGCGCGCCGCCCCTCGATCCCCGCGCCTTGGCGCGGGGCTGTTGCAAGGATGGCGTGCCATCCGCGCAGTTGGGTCGATAATATGCGGGACGCTTATTATCGACCCGACGGAGCGCCTCCCCGGCGTAAGGGGCAGACGACGGTAGCTTCAGCTACCCACAGTCTGTCACTGTATCTACCCCGCGTCGGGGCCGTTTTCGAAATTGAATTTCGCAAACGACTTCATAAGTTTAGGTTATCCACATTCACCGCGCAAGAGACTCGGGTTTCGTTTCGGGTTTTCGCCGACCATGTATAAATGAGTTGCCATGATCGCAATCAGAGGTGCGCGCCATGGCCTATCAGTTCGTCCATATCCAGACCTACAGCCTGAAGCCGACACGGGTTGCAGGGACGAAGGATCACTACAATGACATCAACCAGGTCTTCGGCGAAGCCCTGCGAATTCCGCGACACAGCGGCCACATTCTCGCTCCGCGTCCCCCGGAGGTTCTGGTCGGTCGCGGCCTGATCCGCCCCGAAGAGCTGCGTCGGATCCATGACGCGCGCAGGGCTGCAATCAGGGAGACCGTCCGCAAAAAAGGCGGGGGCAGCTACGCGCGCGGGCTGAAGACAGACGCGCCAACACTCTACACCGAGATCCATTCGCACCCGATGACCTCGGCCGAGTATCTTTCCGGCTCGGAGGCGGACAAAGCCGAGATCCGGAAATGGATCGACCTGGTGAGAAGGGATTTCCGGTCGCGGATGCCCGGGGGGATTGACGCCGCGGCGGTGCTGCATCTCGACGAGACACATGTCCATATCCACATCCTCGTCGTGAATAGCGCCGATCCAAAACTGAGCGCGAACAAGCTTCATGTTGGCAAATGCGCCGCCGAGGCATGGCGCGCCGCACATGGGCGTGCCGAGACGCTCACGTCCCTGCCCCGCCCGGTGCCCGCGCCAATGCCGTTGAAGCCCAAGCGCCCCAAGCCCTCAAAGAACCGCGTGACGCAGGCCCGGCGCACATCGCTCTATGAGGAGCAGATCGCGGCCTGGGAGGCGAGCTGTGCCGAGATCGAGCGGCAGAACACCGAGGCGCTCGCGACCTGGACCCGCGAGAACACCCATCACTTGCATGAGGCGCGACAGGATCAAGCAAAGAAGAACCCTGAAAAGGCGGCCTATCGGGCCGCAATGGCGTCCTTTCAGGACGACTATTACGAGGCCGTCGGCAAACCCTGTGGCCTGCTGCGCCACGGCCCCCGGAACGAACGGCTCTCTACGGTGCAATATGCCGAGCGCAAGGCGCATGCGAAGCATATTGCAAAAGTGGATGCCGCACAGCGGGAACAGGCTCTTTTGAACACGGAAAAAGCGCAGAGGTTGGAAGAGGAGGAAACGGTGCTGACCGAGGCGGTCCTGCAGATGAAAGAGCAGTCTCTGGAACTCGTGACGGAGACCGAGAAGCTCGTCCAGCGGAAGAAGAAAGTTGCGGAGCAGGAAACCCGGGTTGCCGGTCGCGAAAACGATGTCGCACGCCGCGAGCAGGTTGCCAGTCAACGGCTCGAGGAGTCCGAGGCCGGTATCGGGACAATGCAGGAGATGCTGAGCATGGTAGAGGACGGCAGCTTTTTGAAAATGAACGACCCGGATCAGTTCGCCCACCGGGCACCGAAGTTCTTGCAAAAGATTTTCGCAACGGAACCTGCCCAGCGAAGCACGGTCCAAAAGATGGTCATCAAGTTCGCGGGCCTTCTGAAGCGCGTCGCCACCGCGATGGGCGGCGGCCCGGAGGATGCGCCGCCAGAGCCAGAGAGCTGGCCGGGGATGTGACACCCGACTGAACGTTCCGCGCAATCACCACCATCGACGCGGGATGACGCTGCGCGCGCGTGCCTCTTCCGTCGCGCCCGATGTCCTGGCGCCGACGCGGCAGCTTTCAGTTGCCTTGCCGTGGGCACCGTCACCCCGCCTGACCATTACTGAGCGTCTGATAGTGATGCTGGCTTCGGTCATGACGGCTCACGAATTTGCCGCGGTAGATAACCGGGGCGGATCATGACCATCTCTCCTGGGTGCGCTCCTGAGTTCCGCGCCGCCAGCCGTTACTTTGGCAGGTAGCCGCATTCTTTCAAATGTGACACCAGCAAGCGCTCAACATAGGACGCGACGGAACGCCCATCTGCTTCCGCCGCCTTTTCTACAGCCTGCTTCGTTTCGTCGGCCACTCGGACCGAGATTGCCGATGTTTTTGCCATGTCAAACCTCGATGTGTGCAGATGTATGCACTTGACATTCACTCTCGATGGGCGCATACTGCACCCACTTGCACACAAATGCAACGGACTGAGGGGAAGGTGGAAGCTCCCCGCCCAGTCCTCATCACAACGCGATCTTACGAGGAGATCCCATCATGACTACCCATCGCTCTATCACTCTTGCTGGCGGCATCAAAGCGCCGCGGCGCCGGTTTTCGTCGGGCGAGGCTGCGCCCGGTGCTTTTTCCCCGGCGCATGCGGCGTTCATCGCGCTGATTGAGGCGCTGGCGGATGCCGTCGAGGCCGAGGGGCTGCGCGTCAGCCGGGCTGCCTGGGACATGGCCTATGTCGCCCCCGAGGTCCGCGCGCAGATCGCTCTGAATGATGTGGTCGGGGCGGCGCGTCATGCGGGCGATGCGCCGGTTGTGATCGCCTCCGACCGCCGCCTGGTCTTCGCGGCGCGCTTTATCGCGGCGGCGCTCGACGTCGTTGCGGGCGCGGATCGTGAGAACATCCTCCACTTCATGTCGGCCAACCAGCCGCTTTTGTGCAATGCCGCACCGGGCCTTGTCGCCCGCCGCGTGGATGCCCTGATCGAACAAGCCTTCAGCCGCCTCGATCAGCTGAGCGCCCTGCAGCGTGACGCGGGCCTCCCCCTGCCCGCATCGGATCTGGACGCGCTGTTCGACGCGCCGCTTTGCTGAGCCCTCACCTTTCTTTCGTTTGAGCCCCGCATGCGCCTGCGCCGCCTCGGCAGGCGGGCGCATTTCCCATGTCCGTTCCATCCCGGAGAGCTCCGCCATGACCAAAAGCCCGCGCTTCACGTCCCGCATCGTCGAGACCGCCAACCTTCCCCGCCACCCCGGGCAGATCCAGCCCGCCTGGCACCTCGGCGCCGATCGCAATGGCTATGACATCCTTGCCCGCGTGATCGACAAGAACCACCTGCTGATCCGCTGCCGCACCTGTGGCGGCGCGCATGTCAGCCGCTATTTCGTGGTCGCAAAGGCAAAGCCGATGTGCCCGCATTGCCTCGACACCGCCTGGCGCCAGGAGGCGGAAACGGCGGGAATTGCGTTCCTGCGCCGCGATGAGACGGACCGCAAATACGGCTTCTACCGCGCCCCCTGCGGGCATGAGCAGCGCTTGCAGCGCGGGCGCGTGCAAACCATGGGCACCGAGGGGGAAAGCTACCGCTGCGACATCTGCCAGGCGTCGCTTGAAGAGGCCGAAGCCGCGCGGCGCGGTTGGAGCGTGGCCGGGCCGGACCCCGAGGGCAATCCGAGCTATCGGCTCTATCGCCATGCCCAGGGGTGCGGCTGCGCGGTGCGCATCGCCCGCGCCAATATGCAATCGGGGCGCTTCACCTGCCCCGGCTGCGGTGAAGGGTGGGCCACCGCGCCGAGTTTTCTGTATGTCATGCGCTTTCGCCTGAACGACGATCGCCGCGTGGTGAAGCTCGGCTTCTCGCGCGACCCCGACTCGCGTTTGCATTATCAGTTGCTTTCGGGCTCGCCCGCGACGGGCGAGATCTTGCGCCATCTGCCGATGCCCACGGGGCGCGCGGCGCAATCTGCCGAGAAGCGGCTGCACCGCCGGATCGCGCAGCAGGCGCCGACGGCGCGCGTGCCGGCAGAGGTCTATGCCGCGCAGATCCATGTCGCCTCCGAGATCTATACGGCAGAGACCGAACCCCTGATCCTGCGCCTTCTCGACGGGCTCGCGGCCGATCTCGCGGCCTGACGCGCGCCAGCTTTCAGGCGAACCGACCGGACCCCGGGCGCTTCCGGGTCCGGATCCCCCCGCCCGTTTCGCACGGCCGGGTCCGGATGTCCGGCATCGCCCCCCCTTTCAGCAAAGGACCTTTCGATGAGCCAGAACGCCCCTGCCCGTCCCGGAACCGTCCGTGGATCCGGCCCCGACCGTCCCCAAAACCCGGCATGGTCTGCGCTTGCGGATCGCGCCATTGAACGCCTGCGCGCGCATCACCAACGCCTCGCAGCGCGGCGCGAGGCGCCTGCTTGCGACGACGCCTTCGCGCCGGGCGCCGGGGCTGGCCGTGCCGCACGCCGCGCCAAAGGCCCGTGGCCGGACGCAACGCCCACGGCCCCGCAGGCAGTCCTGGCGCAGCTGTCCCGCAGCCCCGCGCGGCGCCACCTGCCCCCCGACGCCTGGGACGCGATTGTCGCGCAAGGGGGCGATCCCTTCGCCACCGCCGAAGACGGGCGATGCCGCCCGCAGATCGAGCTGCCGCTTGCCGAACTGCTGCTTGCGCTGCGCCTCGCCGCGACCTTCACCAGCGCGGCCGAGCTCGCGCGCCACCTTGCCCCTGGCGCGCTCACGGTCCTGACCGGCCTCGATTGGCCCGACCGCGCGCTGCTGGAGCCTGTTTTGGAGCACGCCATCCTGCCCGACGCCTGGGGCGCAACAGCCCGCGCCGCCAAAATCGACGACAGCGGCCCGTGCTTGCGGGTTTTCACCGACACCGCGCGCGATGACGTGCTGCGCGAAGCCCTTGGCGCGCGCACGCCGCTGCTTTTTGCCTTGGCCAGTGACACCAAGCTCCCGGCCGCGTTTTCGGCGGCGTTGGACCAGCATCTGACGCTTGCACCGATCACGCCGGAACTCCTGCTCACGCTGCTCGCGGCCACGCATTCCGCGACCGGCCGCATCGACGCCGCGGCCGTCCGCGCGGCCCTGCCGAGCGCGGCGGCCCTCGCGCGCCTGACGCCCGAGCACTGTCTGATCGCCGCGCGCGCCCCCAACGCCCGGGCCGTCGCCGAACGCCTCGCAGGTTTCGCCGGGGCCGTCGCACCGACGCCCGCACCCGCACCCGCGCCGGTCCGCGATCTCGAAACGCTCGCCCGACGCTCGCCGGCCCACATGACCGCCTGGCGGATCGTGCGCGATCTCGTCGCCTGGCGCGACGGAACGGTTTCGTGGACCGAGCTCACGCGCTCGCTCTTGCTGCACGGCGCGCCGGGGACGGGCAAGACGATGCTGGCACGGATGATGGGCGAGACTGCGGGCGTCCGCGTCATCTCCTCGAGCTTTGCGGCATGGCAAAGTGCCGGGCACCTGGGCCATATGCTCGCTGCGATGCGGCGCACGTTCCAGGATGCCCGCACCGCCGCGCCCTGCATCCTGTTCATCGACGAGATCGACGCGGCCGGGTCACGCGATGACACCGCCAGCCAGAACCGGAGCTATCAGACGCAAGTCATCAACGGCTTCCTGGAAGAAGTCGACAGGATCGCGCGCGAACCGGGCGTGATCCTCGTGGGCGCCTGCAACGATCCGAACCGGCTCGACCCGGCCATTCTCCGCCCCGGGCGCTTCGACGTGAAGATCGAGGTGCCGCGGCCGGACCGGGCGTTTCTGGAAGGCATGCTGGTCGATGCCCTGCGCGGCACGCTCACCCCCACAGAGCTTGCCGGCCTCGCGCGCGACGCCGTCGGCCAGACGCCCGCAGATGTCGATGCCGCGATCCGTGCCGCGCGCGCCGATGCGCGTCACCGCGGCGTGCCCCTCGACGCCGGGCTTCTGCGCCACCACCTCGGTGCAAGCACGATCCCCCCCGCCAGCCTGCGCCGCATCGCCCTTCACGAAGCGGGTCACGCCATCGCCGCCCATCACATCGACCCCGGTTCGATCCGGCGCATCCAGGTCTCTGGCCGCGCGGGCGAGGTCGATCGCACGCCGCCCCGGGCCGACATGCTGCTGCGGGATCTGGAGGCTGAGATCGTGGTGCTGCTCGCTGGCCGCGCGGCGGAAGACGTCATTCTGGGCGCGGCATCGAACGGCGCGGGCGGCTCTGCCGGCTCTGATCTTGCAAGGGCCTCGGCCCTGGCTGCGGCCATCGAGCACCGCTATGGCCTGGGTCATGACGGTCTGCTCTGGACCGAAGCGCCGCTCCCCGGGCTGTCCGCCCCGCCGGACCTGCGCGCGCGCCTGCGCAAGCGCCTCGACACGGCGGCACGGCAAGCCCGCACCCTGATCCGGCAGCATCAAGGTGCCGTCGAAGCGCTCGCCGCCCGCCTCGAAGACGAGCGCGAGCTTGCAGGCGAAGACCTGCACGCCTTCCTTCGCAGCACGGCGACCGACGCCACCAGCCCCCCGACCGAGGCCAAGCCGATGTGATCTCGGTCCGTAGTGCCGCGATGTTCAAGGCCGCGCATGACGGCATCAACAGGCCCGCGCTCGCAGCCTGACGTGCTCACGTCGCAGGAGATAGGGCCCTCACACTTAGGTTCTAACGCGCACAAGGTTTTAACGCGCACAAGATTTTCTGAGCTCGATAACATGAAAGCCATGCGCCTCAAGAAAATCCGGATTTTTCCATTGCGCATCACTGATTTCAGACGATCGCGGCTTGGACCGGCGGCAAGAAGTTCCGGATTTCAGGAACGGCCCGGCCCTCAAGCGGAGGTTATCCACATATTCAGCCCGTTTCCGGCCTCAAACATCGTCCTTTGGCGCATCAGGCACCGGGTTCCCGGTTAAACTAAACCGCAAGGGACACCCCCGAAACCTGCTCAGAAATACCGGGCCAGAACGCGCTTGCATGACAGAAAGAGTATTGAGATGGAACAACCCACCCCCGACAACCGCCCCCGCTATTATACGATCACCGACATCGCCAGGATCTGTGGTGTCACGCGCGCCACCATCGACCGCTGGCATCGTGAGCGCGCGGACTTTCCGCGCAAAGTTCTCTTGGGCGCGAACTGCGCGCGTTTCAAAGCCGACGAGATGGACGCCTGGCTCGACGCTGCCCCCACCGGGTCGCGCCATGGCTGAGGCGCGCGGCAACATCGTGAAAGTCCGGTTTTCGGACACGGAAATGGCACGACTTCGGGGCAAGCTCTCTGCTTCCAACATCCCGACGATGGCAGGCCTGTTGCGGGACCGGGCGCTCCAGGATCTGCCAGATTGCCTGGACCTCGCCTCGGAAATCGGCCGCATCGGGATGTTGCTCAATCGCATGACGGCGCTCAACAAGCGCCAGCACGCGACCCTGACGAAAGAGGTTCTTCAGCTTATCTTCGACATTCGCCTGAGGATCCAAAAGCCATGACCCGCGCACATACGATCCGGCACCAAGATGCGAAGTTCGTTGAAGGATACATCCTGCGACCCGGCGCCGAGTGGCTTGGCGGCACTTTGCCCGGATCGCACCCGCACGCGTTGCGACGGGATCTTGAGCGCCTCGCCGGAGATGATGGGCTCTTGCATGTAACGCTTTCGCTGCCGGTCGGCCTGCGCGCCGACCGCGATACCTGGCTACGGATTGTGCTGACACTCCTCGTGCTGATGAGCCTGCCACCCTACGGCACAGCTTGGGTCGCGGCGCGGCACGTCGATGCGGGTTGCGATCACATCCACATCGCGGTGGCGCTGCGCAGCTTTACGGGCACACCGTTAAAGCCATACCTGTCGCGCCATCGGACCGATCAGACCCACAAAACATTGGCGCGGCTGATCGGCCTGCCTGAGCCGCGCTATTTTGATCCGGCCATCCCTAGCTTGCAACCGGTGACCCCGATCCGCAATCTTTCCAGCCCCGTGCGGCGGCAGGTTCATCAGGCGCTCTCTTCGATCTTTCTCAGACAGCAGCCAATGACTCTCGAAATGCTTGATGCCTGTCTTGCCGATACCGTCCCTGCGATCTGTCGGGAAACCCGCATCAACCGGCATGGCGCAAACAGCTACCGCTTCGTCGCGCCGGCGGGGGCGATTTATGGCGGCGATCTGGGCCTCGCGTGGGAGCCGCGGCATCTGCGCGCACGGCTGGATTTTGCCCGTAAGCTCGACCGCCTTCGCCGTGAGCTATCCTGGCACCGGCTTGCCCATCTGCTCACCCCACATCTCGACACTCTCAAGAAGGCCATTCATGCCCACCGAACTGACCCCGCTCACCCTTCCTTCCGCGAAAGACATCCTGCTGACGCAGCTCATCTCGACCGATGGCAAGGTCGACCGGCTCCTGCCCCTGCTCGACCTTCTGGAGATCCCCGAGACCGACCGATCGGACCTCGGCCAGGCATTGATCGAGGCGCTGATGCGGATCGCCGAGGAGACGCGATTGAACCGCGAATTGCGCGAAGCCCTGCAAGCGGACCTGAGCCGCTTTCGCGCGGACAACGACGCGATGATCGCCCGGCTGGCGCGCATCAAGGTGCAAATCGACACTCTGATGCAGCCCATCTCGCAAATTCTGAAAATCCTGTCCGCCCCGATCACCTGACATTCGGGGCGTGGCTTGGGCAGCTGTTGCGGCTCTTGCGTGGGCAGTTCCGGAACTGGTCCTGGCGTCGCGCACCGGGCGTTGCGATCGAGGTGGCGTTTTCCGATGGCAGCGGGGCCCTCGCAGCGCCAAAGGAGGTGGCCCTCGTGCGTGAAGGGCAAGAGGCCGCGCAATTTTGCGAAGGGTATCAACGTGATTTTCTGCAATGTGTAGGGGGGTAGTAACTTCTGGACAGAACGACAGCTCCGTCACAGTTCTGGGAAGCCATTGAAAGAGCGAGTAAAAACGCCACAAAAGTGGCTATGGCGGCGCAGTGGTGAATGAAAGACCGGGCCGAAACAGTGACCAAAATCCAGCAAGTAGCATGCAAAAACTTGCATTGCGGCAGCGAACTGCCAGCAGAAATAAGCAACGGTAAACATTAAAGAAAAATAGGGGCGCGCTGAGCTTTTAGGAGGCGTGAGGGTCTGGCAAAGAAGTTCGAACAGTGACGAGCGGTCACAGTTCGATGCGGAACGACCAGAAGGCTCGGAAACACCAATGAAACAAGGCGGAAGCGGCCTTATCAACCAAGTGCCGAGGAGCCGACGAACTGTGACGCGGAATTTTCTGGTAGCGCGTCAGGAAACAGCCATGCGCAGGGCCACCGCGGTGCCGCTCGCAACCAAGAACAGCATGCTCTTACCGCCGCCGCTGATCTCGCTAAAGTCGAGGTTAATACCGACAACAGCATCTGCGCCGAGCTCGGCGGCCTGCACCTTCAGCTCTGCCAATGCCGCTTCGCGTGCCTCTCGAAGAGCGCGCTGCATGGTGGCACTACGACCGCCGAAGAAGTCGCGGAATTCGGCCGCGATGTCGCGCAGAATGTTGATGCCAACGACGTATTCAGACGCGACGATGCCAAGCCGTTCGGTGACATCGAGGTTGTGCGCGGATTCGGTTGTCAGGATCATTGCTGCGACACGGATTTCTAACGCGGCGGCGCGGGCGGCCTCATCTATTTCGGCCTGCTCCTGGAGCTCCCTTTCCTCCTGTCGCCTCAGCGTCTCGGCTGCGATGCGCTGCTTTCTCCTCTCCTCATGGCAGTCCTCACACACCCCCTGAAAAAGGCTGAAACGCGACACCGACTTTTGGCACATTGAACAGGTAGCCATCTTAATCCCTCATGGTGTTCTGCAAAAGTAGACGACGCGGCCGACCACGCGCAGCTGATCGAGGCGATCGGCTGATACCGTCTCTGGCGGATACATCGCGTTGTCAGATACGAGCTCGAGGGCGGCGTCGAGGCGGCGGCGGGCGCGTTTTACCAGAAGATCATCGGCGACGTTGATCACATAGATGCAGCCGTTGCGCACGTCGGTCTGGCTGTGATCGACGACGAGGATCGACCCATCTGGAATTGTGGGCTGCATCGAATCGCCATGGGCCCAAATGATCGTGCAGCGTTCAGGGCTCGCCCCAAGATCCGCCAGGAATGACCGATCGAACGCGATCTGTTCGACGACGGCTTCGGTCGAAACGGTGGCGCCATAACCAGCCGAAGCGCGCACTTCATATGCGGGAAGATTGATCAGATCCCGTTCACTTCTGAGATTTTTCGAAGCAGCCGCGAGTAAAGCACCCGATCCAGACGCAACATCTACATCGTCAGAGTTGGTTACCCCTGTGTTCGCCGAGAGCCGCGCCACAACATCACTAGGCCTTAAGAACATCTCACCTTTTCCTGAGACGAGCCAATTCATGTTCACATCATACCTGTCGCTGTAATGCTTGAGGACGTTCGCATCAGGCGTGCGCTCCCCTCGCTCATAAAATGCAATTGTATTCTTTGAAATACTGAGGGCGTCAGCGAACTCCGAGCGATCAGGATCGCCAAGGCGACGCCGTATCTCCCTAAGCCTCTTCGCCAATGGAGTAGCTGGTTCTACCTCAGGTCGCGCCAATGTCCCACCAATATCCACAATTGCACTTTACTAAAGTGCAATTGTGGTGTTATCCATTTCATAAGCCGCCACCTATTGGTGGCGGCTGTTGTCACACGCAGTTCTGAAAAAAGCAGATGCGCCAACATCTGCCCTCAACAGGAGACCAACCCATGGGAGCACCCTGGACGAAAGCCAGGATCAAGTGTGCCCTCGAAGAGGCCGGCATGACCCTTACGGGCCTTGCCGAACTCCGGGGCATCAATCCGACGCAAATGCGGAACGTCTGGACCCGCACCTGCCGCAACGCCGAAGCCGCGATCGCCGAGTTTCTCGACGAGCCGGTGGCGGAGCTTTTCCCGGACCGTTACCCCAAAAGGCGGTCTCGTATCCTTTCTGCCGAGAATGAGGCCCTGATCGCAAGGGAAAAAGCGCGCCGCGCCGCTGACAATGAGGCCGCGGCATGACCGGGATTTCGTCCAAACTCCCCGCCGTTCTTGACGGTAGCTCGGGCGGGTTCCAGCGCGCCGCCGGCGACATTGGTGAAGCGATTGCGCTGCTGCGCGGCGCGGCCAAGCAGGATCCGGCCACGGTGGAGCGCATCTGTCAGAGCCTGCACGGGATCCGTGGGTTCCTGACGCTCGAAGCCGCGGCGCAATCCTACCGTGAACAAATCAGCGGCGATGCGGTGGTTTCCGAGGTGGTCACCCAGATCATGCAGGCCCCTCGCGTGGCGATGCCGGTGATGGAGGTCGAACATGCGCATGCGTGACCTCGAGATCACGATAGAGGATGTGATCGGCGCCATTGCGATCGTGGTGACGCTGATCGCGGGGCTCTTCATCGGCGGAGGGCTCGGCGGTTGCGCCGGGTTGGGGCTGTGATGGAAGACGTCATTCTTGATCAGGCCCCCAAGGCACGTTGGGCGCGCGCGGTGAACAGCCTGCGCGCGGCGCGCATGGCTAAGCCCCTGATGAAAGACCTGTCATTGCCGCAACGTCGGCGCGACGAGGCAACGATCGTCTATTCGCGCGCGCTCGATGATCTGGCCGACACCCTCGGCCTGATGCTGGAAATCGGGGTTCTCGAGGAGGTCGGTGACTTCCTTGAGATCAGCTACGGAGGGCGCGTGTAATGAGCGACCATAAATTCCCGCCCGGATGGTGGATTGGCTTCGCATTGCTCATCGGCGCTGTCTGTTGGGCCCTTCTGGGCCTTGCCGTATTTCTGTTCTGCGGGGGGCTTTGATGATCGGTATGCACCACTGCCGCTCTCCCCGCCGCCCGTCCAAAGAACAACGGCTGCGCGAGGCGGCCGCTGTGGCCCGCGCCCTGAATGCACTGCGCACGAGCGAAGAGCTTGTCCATGCCTTTACCCGCGGCTGCGCTTCCGAGGTTACAGCCATTGGGGGTGGGTATCGCGCGCGCGCCTTCGGGTTTACGGCCACCTCGACGGCGGGTCGCTATCAGGCCGTGCGCAACTGGATCGATCAGGTCTTGCTGAAGGCCGGAGCGGAGGGCTGCGCATGAGCCGTATCGCTGGAAAGCAGCAGCTTGGCCCGCGCGTGGTGACGATCACGGTTGAAGGCAGGTCGCGCTGGCGCGTGGTCGGCCTCGACGCGCCCAGTCCAGACTTCCCAAACAAGCCTGAGGCTGAGCGCCATCTGCACCGTGAACTGGCCTCGATTCCTGCCGCGCGGCGCTTGCAAGAGCGGTCCTGCCTGCGCTGCGGAGTGACGTTCAAGAGCCAGGGGTTTCATCACCGCATGTGCGAACGCTGCCGGTCACACGCCGAAATTTGAAGATCAGTCGCGCCCGGGAAGCTGGCGCGAACAACGACATAAACAGGCATATTATGGCGAATTCTGACACCCTCACCCTGCCCCTCGACATGATCGACGTGCCGAAAAACCGGGCGCGCGGCTTTGATGCCGCCGCAGCCGAGGCGCTTGCTGCGATCATTGCCGAGCAGGGCCTTATGCACCCGATCCGGGTGCGGCC
Source organism: Paenirhodobacter sp. CAU 1674 (assembly GCF_029222945.1). Lineage (NCBI taxonomy): Bacteria > Pseudomonadati > Pseudomonadota > Alphaproteobacteria > Rhodobacterales > Paenirhodobacter > Paenirhodobacter sp. CAU 1674. Next base: position 18,460 of record NZ_JARHUH010000004.1, read on the forward strand.
CAATGGCGAGCGTTTCATGCTGATCGCGGGGCTGCACCGCCTTGAGGCGCACCGGATCAACGGCGCTGAAACCATCGCGGCCACGCTCTCTGAGGCCTCGAATGATGATGAGGCCCGCCTTGAGGAGGTGATGGAAAACCTTGGCCGTGGCGAGCTGATCGCGCTCGACCGCTGCCAGCACCTTTATGAGCTGAAGGTGGTCTATGAGCGGATGCACCCGGAGGCGAAGCACGGCGGAGATCGGAGCAAGAGCCAAAGTTTGGCTCTTGGTTCGGAACGCCCGGAGATCTTCGGTTTTGCCAAGGCAACGGCGGCCAAGATCGGGCTGAGCCAGAGCGCCATTAAAGCCGCCGTCAAAATCTGGACGGACCTGACGCCTGCTTCCCGCCTGCGCCTGATCGGCACCAATCTTGCCCGCAAGCAGACGGAACTGAAGGCGCTATCGGAGCAAAAGCCTGCGATGCAGGCGAAGATCCTCGAACTGATCGAAAGCGAAGAGCATCCGGCGGTGCAGAACGTTGCCCAGGCGATTGCCCACCTTGAAGGCACGCTGCCCGTGACCGCAGTCGAGCGGATGGTGCGCACGATCCGCACCGGGCTGAAGGAGTTGCCCGACGCCAGCTTCGATTTGCTGGTAGCCGAGAACGAAGAGCGCATTCTGGCCTCTCTCAAGCGCACGGGTCGCATCTGATGGCGCGGCCCCGCGATACGTTGACCGGAGATCTGTTCTCCTGGCAGCCGCCGACGGTGGCAGTCGGCTATTCGGCCGAGGTCACCGGGCGCGGGGCGCTGGATAATCGCATTGCGCGGCTCATTGGACATGCGCTGCGCGATGCCCGCGAAGACGGCATGAGCCGGGCCGAGGTGGCGCGGCGCATGACAGACTGGATCAAGAGGCCGATCAGCGAGTCGATGCTGAACAAGTGGTCTTCGGAAGGCTCGGAAGACCACCGCATTCCGCTCGATGCCTTCATCGCGCTTGTTCAGGCTACCGGCAATAAGCAGCTGCTTGGCTTCGCGCCCGGAGAGTTCGGCCTGACCGTGATCGAAACCGAATATGCTGAACTGATCGAGGCGCATCTGCTCGATGAGCACATTGAGGAGCTGCAGGCCCGCCGTCAGGTTCTTTCTGCCCGCAGGAGGGCACGTCGATGAAAGACCTTTGCACCCCTTCGCAGGAGTTCTTCAGCGCGCGTGAACTGGCCGAAATGGCGCGTGATCGCAAGGTGATCGGGTTCCCGGCCACCAAGAGCGGGGTGATCCGCCATGCGCGTCAAAAGGGCTGGGATGATCTTGGCCAGAGCCTGTGCCGCAAGCGCCTGGGGCGCGGTGGTGGGCTCGAATACCATTTCTCGCTCTTGCCGCAGGCGATGATCGACGGGCTGCATATCACCGCAATCGGCACTCAGCTTCAGGCGCGGCAAGAGACGCAGGCGCTCGAAGATCGCCGCAAGATCGAGGCCCTGCGCGCGCAGGTCTTGCCCGCCCGCGCCCGTGCCGTGATGGAAGCGCGCTCTGAGGTTCTGCTTGCGATCGATGGCTATGCGATTTCGCAGGGGGAAAAGCGCGCATGGGCAATCGCGCGCTTCCTCGAGGCTCAGGAGGCATGGTCAGAGCGTCAGGAACTGGAAGCGCGCCGCGATGCCCACCTGCCGCTCACCGAGCGCGACAAGGCACGCCTCGCGCTGCCGCTTTTGCTGACGACGATCCCTGGATTTGGGCTTTCGATCGAGCGCCTCGTTACGGCCAACGATCGCAAAGAGTGCCCTCAGGTGAAGCGCGCCACGATCTACGACTGGTTCAAGGCGCGCGATGAGCGGGGCGTGATCGCCTTGGCCCCGACAGCAACGAAGGCGCAGCAACCGATCCCGGCAGCGTTTTTTGACTTCCTGCCGTTCTATGCCATGCCGACGAAGCCGTCACTCGCGGCCGCGCACCAAGAATACCTGAAGGACGCCGCCAAGCACGATGGGGTCCAGCGCATGACGCTGAGCCTGTCGCAATGTGAGTACATCGTGCGCACGCGGCTGAGCAATGTGGAGAAGATGGTGGGCCGCGAAGGCTTCCTGACGCTGCGCTCCCGTTTGCCCTATGTGACCCGCACCTTCGACGACATGCTGCCGACCACGGTCTACAGCGCCGACGGCAAGACCTTCGACGCTGAGGTGGCCGATCCGGTGACGAAGAAACCAATTCGGCCAGAAATCACCACCGTCATCGATGTGGCCACCCGCCGGATCGTCGGGATCTCGCTGGCTCGCTCGGAAAACCAGCGCTCCGTTGCCGAGGCGCTGCGCAATGCCTGCACCTCTGGCGGGATCTGCGCGATCTTCTACGTGGACCGTGGCCCCGGCTATCGCAACGAAGCGATGGATGCGGATGTTGCGGGCCTGATGGGGCGCCTTGGCATCACAAAGATGCATGCCAAGGCCTATGGCAGCCAGGCGAAGGGCGTGATCGAACGCCCGAACGCCACGGTGTGGGATACGCTGGCAAAGCGCCTACCCACCTATATCGGCAAGGACATGGACAAGGAGGCGGGCGACCGCATCCACAAGCTTACCCGCAAGGAACTGAAGATCTTCGGGGAGTCGAAGGCGCTCCCGAGCTGGGAAGAGTTCGTCCGCCTGTGCTGGGCCATGGTCGATGAGTATAACGCCAAGCCACACACGAGCTTGCCGAAATTCGAAGACCCGGAGACCGGCAAGAAGCGCCATATGAGCCCGGATGAATTCTGGAAAGCGCACGACGCCAATGGCTTTGAGCCGGTGCCGGTAGACGCCGACGAAGCTGATGACCTGTTCCGCCCCTACGAAATTCGCACCGTGCGTCGCGCCGAAGTGGAATGGAACGGAAACAAATACTTCCACCCAAGCCTTGAGCGTCTGCACCAGGAAAAGGTCATGGTAGGCTATGACTACCACCAGGCCGACCGGGTTTGGGTGCGCAAATTCGATCGCTCGACGGGACAACCCGGTCCGCTCGTTTGCGTGGCTCAGTTCATGGCCAATGCCGAGCGCTATGTGCCGCTCAGCTACGAGCAGAAGGCGCAGGAAACCCGCTCGAAAGCGCGCCTCGCCCGGCTTGGACGCAAGGTCGAAGATGTCGAGGCGGAACGCCAGGGCATCTACCTCATCGAGCAGGCACCGCTAGAGCCAGCCCCATTCCTCGATGCGGTTGCCCAGGAGGTCGTTGAAGCCCCTGTCGAAGCGCCCGCAGCGGTGGAGATGAGGCCTCGCCGCAAGGTGTTCAAATCCGATGAAGAGCTCGCGATCTGGGCGCTCGATCACCCGAGCGAGCTGAACCAAAACCAGATTTCCGTGCTGAAGAGCTGCCTTGGCAACCCGTCCGCGCGCGAATTGTTCCGACTGTCAGGCATCGACGTGGAGGCGCTTCGAACCCTCCTCCGCGCCGTTGCCTGACCAAACCAGAAACTTTCCGGAGATGAGGAGAGCATAGCATGAGACCCAATTTTGTCGAGACGAGCAATGTTCGCGCCTTCTATGGGGCGCTGAAGAAGGTCAACGAACGCGGTGCCGAGGAAGCCTGCCTTGTCGTCGTGGATGGCAAGCCCGGGCTTGGCAAGACCACCACCATCAACCGCTGGTGTGCCCAAACCGGGAGCGTCTACCTGCGCGCACAGAAGGGCTGGGATTACAGCTGGTTCGTCCAGGAGATGCTCGCGGAGCTTGGCGTCGACCCCGAGAGCATCCGTGGCCGCCGCAATCGCTTTGCCCGCGTTTTGGCGGAACTTGGGGATCGGGCTGAGCGCGCTGCGTTGCGCGACCAAACCTTCGGAATCGTGATCGACGAATGCGACCTGATTTCGGCGCGCGGGGAGATCATGGAGGGCATTCGTGGGATCAGCGATCTGAAGTTCCTGCCGACGATCCTGATCGGTATGGGATCGTTGCGCGACAATCTGCGCAAGTTCCCTCAGATCGAGAGCCGTTCGCCCAACAAGGTGCTGTTTGCGCAGGCCACGCTCGAGGATGCCCGCGCCCTGATCGAAGGCCGCTGTGAGGTGCCCGTCGCTCCTGATCTGGTCAATTACGTCTGGAAAGCCTCGCGTGGCTTCAACCGAGAAATCCTTGATGCGATCGCCCACATCGAACGCTTCGGAATGCGCGTCGACATCGATCAAACCGGGGTGAGCATCGATGACATGATCGGCCAGCCGATCATGACCGATCGGGTGACCGGAAAAGAGATCTTCGTGACCGGGGTGCTCTGATGGTCGATCGTCACCATCCCGGACAGGCCCCGACGGCAGTGCTGAATGCACTCGCCGCAGGAGCCTGTCGCACCATCGAGGATCTCGGGCGCGCGCTCGATCTGACTGCCCGTCAGGTTTCTGACGCGGCGAGCTGCCTGATCAGGCGCGACTACCTCGAGCGTATGGCGGCTGGATGCTACCAGCTCACCCCGGCGGGGATCGAGGCTGCGGCGCGTGGCGAGATCATCAAATCTGGCCCGAAAGCCCCGAGCGGGCGCGTGCGAGAGCAGCCCAACACCCTGCGCGAGCGCGCCTGGCGCTCGATGCGGATGCGTCGCCGGTTCACCGTGCTCGATCTGGTTGCAGATGCTGCCACCGCGAGCGACGGAAACCCGACCGACAATCTGCAGCGCTATTTGCGCGCCCTGCGTCGGGCTGGCTTCGTGGTCGAGTTCGCGCGCCGCGCCGAGGCATCTGCCCCCACGAGCAACGGCTACAAGCGCTGGATGCTCTCGCGCGACACTGGTCCGCGCGCCCCGGTCGTCTTGTCGAAGGTGCGCGCCGTTCACGACTTCAACACCGGGGAGGACGTGCCGTGCAACCTTCCCTGATCGCGCTCCAGGAGCTGGAATGGATCTCTTTGCTGCGCGCCGAGCGCAGCAAGGGAAAGTCGATTGCTCAGATCGCCCGAGAAATCGGCATGGCTCGGCCATCGGTATCGATGCTGATCAGCGGAACATACCCCGCCCGCAGCCTTGATCTGGTGACGCGCAAGCACGGTGCCGATGTGATGCGGCTTTATCGCGACCAGATGATGTGCCCGCACCTCAACCGCGGGATCTCGACCGAGCGGTGCCGAGAGCTGGCATCGGCACCGCAATCCACCTCCTCACCGGAAAAGATGCGCCAGTGGGTGGCGTGCCGCCGCTGCCCTCTCAACCCAACAAAGCAGGATGACCCCAATGGCCAAGCAAGCTGAGCCCATTCTGAGGCTGACCAACGAGACGATGATGCAGCGTGCCGCCGCCGCTCTGGGGAAGCTCGATCTCTACGGCCTTCAGCGCGGCGTCTCGATGATGAGCGTGCTCGAGATCGAGTCGATGGCCATGCTGCTCACTCAGATGGGTCTCACCCCGATCTATCCCGGCGAGACGCTGAAAACCCCCGTGTTCACAACCACCCGCAACAAGGACCAACAGAATGTCTGACCAAACACCCACCTCGGTGCCCACGGGCATCATCGAGATCGACGGAAAGCAGTACATGCGCGATGCCACTGGTGGCTTCCGCCCGATCGAGCTCATCAAACCCACCGATAAGCTCATTGACGAGCAGGTGCGCAAGATCTTCGGCTTCGCGATTGCGCTGAGCGAGCAGGTAGCCCGCTTCAAGGGCCATACCTTCGATGATCTTGGCGAGCTCGATGCGCTTCTTGCGCAGGAATATGGCCTCAAGGTCGGCGGCGCGAAGGGCAACAAGAGCTATTTCAGCTTCGATGGGCTGATGCGCGTCGAAATCCGCGTGTCCGACCAGCTGACCTTCGGTCCCGAGCTGCAGATCGCCAAAACGCTCGTTGACGAATGCCTCAACGAATGGGCGGCCGATAGCCGTCCGGAGATCCGCGCGATCGTGACCAGTGCCTTCAATACCGACAAGGAAGGCCAGATCAACCGCAGCGAAATCTTCATGCTTCTGCGTCTCGAGATCGAAGACGAGCGCTGGGTCAGTGCGATGAAGGCGATCCGCGAAGCGATCCGCGTCATTGGCTCGAAGACCTACATGCGCTTTTCGATGCGCGATGCCTTCGACACTGCCTGGCAGACCATCACCATCGACCTCGCCAAGGCCTGACTATTTCCGGCCGGGCGTTCCGGCCGGTTCATTCCGCCACGTGCGGCCCCACAGCCATAATGGAGAAAACCATGGCCAAGACTATCTCGAAATCGGACATCATCGACGCCATCGCCGCCAGCAGCGGCTTCGCGAAAACCAGCATCAAGGAAGTGATCGACGCCGCGATCGACGAGATCACCGCGCAAACGAAAGCCGGGAACAAGGTGAACCTTGCGGGCTTCGGTGCCTTCAAGCTGCGCGAAACCGCCGCGCGCACCGGGCGCAACCCGCAAACGGGTGAGCCCATCGAGATCGCCGCCAGTTCGCACCTGACCTTCAAGGCCTCGAAGCCCACCAAGAAGCCCTGACGCGAAACGTCGGAGGTTTCTGACATAGCGCCAAAGCCAATGTCAGAAACCTCCGACGTCGTCGCGGCGTGGTGGTCGCGGCCTGATGAGCAGCTGGAGGAAGAAAATGGCCAAATCGAAACTCGCAAATCTCGATGAACATCTGTTTGCCGCGCTCGAACGGTTGAGCGACGAAGACCTTTCTTCGGAGCAAATTGAGATTGAGGTCAAGCGTTCCGGTGCGATCGTCGAAATTGCAGATCAGGTCACCGAAAACGCACGGGTGAAACTCGCGGCAGCCAAGCTCTTTGCCGAGCACGGCGAAGCCGTTTTGCCGCATTTGCCGCAGATCGGGCAGGTGAAGGAATGAAAGGGCGCGCGATCAGTTATAGCGCCCTTGAGCTTGTATTCATCCAGGTTCGTGCTGACCTGCCTCGTCGTGAGCTGCATGCCGAATTCTGCCGGCATTTCGGCCGCCAAGATGTAACGCTCGATCAGCTCAAGGCTTTGTGTAAGCGGAAAGGATGGCTGACTGGTCGCTCTGGGTGTTTCCCCAAGGGGCATGTTCCGGCGAACAAGGGAAAGCAAATGCCTTTCCACCCTAACAGTGCGAGAACCCGCTTCCAGAAAGGTCAACGGCCGATCAACAAATACGATGTTGGCCATGAGACCGTTGATCGAGATGGCTATGTCCGAATTTGTGTCGATCGACCAAATCCGTGGACTGGCCATCGGACCCATATGGCTTTCAAGCACCGCGAACTCTGGGTGGCTACGAATGGGCCTGTTCCCGACGGGCATCGGCTCAAGTGCATTGATGGAAACAAGAGAAACACTGACCCGACAAACTGGGAAGCAGTGCCGATGGCCTTGGCGCCGCGGCTGAACGGAAAATACGGCCGCGGTTATGATGGCGCTCCGCCTGACCTCAAGCCGACAATCCTCGCCGTGGCGAAGCTCGAACATCGGGTTCGCGAGTTGAAGCGTGAGGCAAGGAAATGAACACCACCGCAATCATCAACATCGCCCGTCAGCAACTTGGCCTCGATGAAGACACCTATCGCGCGCTTTTGGTCCGGGTAACGGGCACCGCCTCACTGCGCATGATGTCCGAGCGCCAGAAGATCGACGTGATCGAGGAGCTGAAAGCAAAGGGGTTCAAGGTCAAGAAATCCGGTCGCACCCTGCCCGCCTCGGTAAAACCCTATATCCGCCTGATCCATGCGCTTTGGTCGAACTGTGCCCGTCTGGGCGTGATCGAGAACGGATCGCGGGAGGCGCTCCGCGCCTTTTGCAAACGCTTCGTCGCGCATGGCCACGACGGGGTTGTCGTCGATCCAGACCTGCTGAGCTATGCGCAGGCGACCCCGATCATCGAGGCGCTGAAGAAGATGGAAGCGCGTGGGAAGGCGGCCCGGAATGGATAAGCGCATTCCGAACGCCGAAATCCGCCGCGTCTGGCTCGACCAGTCTATGACATCGGCCGAGGCGGCCGAAATGGTTGGGCTGTCGCGGTTGCATCTGTGGCGGAGAGCAAAGCTCCTCGATCTGCCGTCGCGCAAGGATGGCCGCCGCCCCGTCATCCCAGAGGCGGAATTGCGTGTGCTCTGGCTTGCCGACGTCTTGGCGTCCGACATCGCGAAGCTCTATCGCTGCCCCCGCCGCTCAGTGCGGCAATCGTGCCGGCGCATCGGCTTGGCCGCGCGCTCGACGGATGCACATCACACGATCACCCTGCAGCAATTTCGTGCCTCGCTGATCAAACGTGCGAATACGCCGGGTGAGCAGCTCTCCGACGTCGAGCGCACCTTGCTTGAGAAAACGAGGCCGCAATGACCCAAAACACCAGCCCCGCCGTGATGGCCCAACGCCGTGAGGCGCATGATAGCCTGGATGATTTCCCGACGCCGCCATGGGCAACGCGAGCCCTTTGCGAATGGATCGTCCGACGCTCGATCGACAAGCTGACGGGCATGACTGCTCGGGAGCCGGCGGCTAACCGCGGGCATATGGTGCGACCTCTTCAGGAGTACTTTGGTTCCGTAGAAGCAGCCGATGTGCACGACTATGGGGCAGGGTACGCCGTGCAGGATTACCTCTTCGGCCCGGCCCCTTCTCTGGTGGACTGGACGATCACCAACCCACCGTTTCGTCTGGCGGAGCAATTTATCGATCGTGCTCTTGAGACCAGCAAGGTCGGCGTGGCGGTCATCGTGCGAACGGCGTTTCTTGAGGGCGTTGGTCGCTACGAGCGCTTGTTCCGTAATCTTGCCCCGACTGACGTGCTGCAGTTTTCAGAGCGCGTGGTAATGCATCGCGGGAAACTCTCGCCCAAGGGCAGCACTGCAACCGCCTATTGCTGGCTGGTTTGGCATTATGACCATCCAGGAAGCCAGATGCACTGGCTGCCGCCGTGCAGGAAATTCCTCGAAGTGCCGGAGGATTATCAGCATGCATGAAGATATTCCTGCCTCGCTCATCGATGTTGCAGAAACGTTCGGGCTTGGCGTTGCCCTCTCTCTCATGCAACAGTTCGGCGGTCAGGAGGTAGAGTTTCCGCGCCGCAAACCGTCTGCCGAGCTCGTGAAGGCTCTGGGCGATGATCTGGCGGGCGAACTGTGCCATTTCCTTTCCGGGCAGCGGCTTTACGTGCCACATGGTCGAGCGCGCCTGAAACGGTTAGAAGTGCAGAAGCTGAGCGAAAGCGGGCGTTGCCGTCGCGAAATCGCTGCAGTGCTTGGAATTTCACAGCGGCATGTTCGCCGCCTGGCCAACAAGCCGCCTGATCAACTCCCGCTATTCCCAGATTTCTGATGCCCCCGGACACAGGTCCGGGGGTTTTGCGTTCGCGCGCATGCGAAGCCTCGGAAAACAGAGGAAAAGTCATGCAGACCAGCGATCTTGGCGTTCGGGCGCTCATTCTCGAAGAAGGTGACGTCCTGCGGGCTTATCGCTGCCCGGCAGGAAAATGGACCATTGGCCCCGGCCTGACGGCCGCCTCTGGCGTCGTGGTTCCCAAGCCCGGAATGGTGATCACGAAGGCTGAATCCGCGCGCCTGACAAAGCTGGCTCTCGCGCGCAACTATGAGCCAGCCGTTACTGCCGCGCTTCCCGGTGCCAAGCAGCATGAATTCGACGCCGGGATTTCCTTCCACTGGAACACCGGAGCGATCCGCAAGGCCAGCTGGGTGCCGCTCTGGGTGAAGAAGGCGGCGCGGCCGCTGATCGAGGCGAAGTTTCGTCAATGGAACAAAGGCGCCGGCAAGGTGCTGCCGGGGTTGATGAAACGGCGCGAGCGCGAACTAGCAATCCTCTTCGATGCGAAATATCCGGTCAGTTCCGAGCCGAAATCCAAGTCGGTATCGGTCGCCCGCTGGGCGTTGCCGATGACCATCGTCGAGAAGGCAAACGTCGTGGCATCACTGCATGTGCTCGGATATCGCGGCGGGACCGCCGACCAGCTCCCCGCTTACGAGGTGCGGCGCTTCCAGTCCGACCATGGTCTCACCGCTGACGGGATTATCGGGCGCGCGACGCTCAGCACGCTGCAGCGGCGCCTCGATGCTGCGGCCAAGGCCAAGCCCGCCGCCGCTGCGGCTACGGCGGCCCCCGCCGCCGCCGCGGGCGGTTCGGCAACCGACATCACCGATCAGATCGCGGGTGCATCCTGGGCGCTGCCGCTGCTGGCCGGTGCGGCCGTGCTGTGGTGCGCCTGGCTGACATGGCAATATCGCGACGTGATCGCGGTGAAACTCAATGCCCGCGCCCCGAAGGTCGCGGCCTGGCTTCGGAGTCTGTAAGATGAAGTGGTTTGTCGCTTTCGTTGCCTGCATCGTCCTCATGGCTGGTGTCGTCGCAAACCCGCCCTACGCGCATGCCGAAGACCCGGCGGTGCAGCGGTGCTATCCGACGGTTGGGGAGATCTCCGACCTTCTCAAGACCCGTTACGGCGAGGAACCCTTCTGGCTTGGTGTCAACGGTACGGACGGATCTTCGGGCATGCTCATGATGTTTGCCCGCCCGGACCGCACGTCGTGGACCTTGGTGATGATTGATCAGTCCGGGTTGGCCTGTGCGCTCACGGGCGGCAGCGCCTGGCTCACGCGCAATGCAAAGGCCGAGGAGGACGCGTGATGTCTGCACTTATCGCCCTTGCCGGCCAAGCTGGCTTCAGCATCATCGAGAAGATCATCTCCCGGAAATTCGGTGACGGCGCTGGCCAGCTTGCCGGGGACGTTCTCGGCGAGATCGCCGCGCAGGTCGGCGTTCCGGTCGATCAGCTTGATCAGGCCGCCGTGGAGCAGCCCAGCGTCGTCACCCAAGCGTTGCGCAACGTCGAAGAGCGAAGCCCGGAGCTGATCGCGCTCTACGCCGCCGGTCTGGAGCTGCAGCGCGCGCAGCTGGCGGCCGAGGCGAGCGAGCCGCTGTGGATGCGTGCCTGGCGGCCGGGTGGGATGTACATGCTGGGCCTGCTGTGGATCTGGAACGTGATCGGACTGCACGTCTGCAATGCGATCTGGCGGATCGCACTGCCGCAGATGCCCCTCGATCAGTTGGTGCAGGTATCCGGCCTCTACATGGGCCTCTACATGGGCGGGCATACCGTCAAGGACGCAGTGAGCAAGTGGAAGGGGGCGCCTTGACCGACTTGCCGATCCCTCCCCATCTTGCCGAAAGCCTGAACCGTGCCCATCAACGTATCGACGGGCATGAAACGCGCATCCGCGACCTCGAACTGAGCGAGGCCGGAATGGTGCAGTGGCGCTCAAACACCACTGAAAAGCTCGATTCCATCCAGTCCGGTATCCAATGGATCTTCCGGCTGATCATCGGCGGCCTGATCACGGCCGCAATCGCGTTTGTCATCGCAGGAGGTCTCAATGGCGCGCAATAACGAAGACCTGCGCCGTAAGGCCCGATCGGACTATGTGTTCCGTCGCTTCACCGCTGCCACCATCGCAGCGGCCTATGGGATTTCCGAGGCCACCGTTGGGCGCTGGAAAAAAGCAGCCAAGGAACAGGGCGACGACTGGGACAAGGCCCGTACGGCCCATGTGATCGCGGGCGAAGGCGTCGAGGCGGTGGTTTCCACCGTCGTCGAGGATTTCATGATCCAGGCGCAAGAGATCCTCGAGGAGATCAAAAACGGGGATCACACCACCCAGGAGAAGGTCTCGATGCTGGTCTCGCTCTCCGATGCGATGACCAAGATGGCCGCGAGCGCCAAGAAGTTCGCGCCGAAGATTTCCGAGCTCGGCGTGGCGCAAGACGTCATGGGCAAGATGCTAGACTTCGTGCGCGAGAACTTCCCACAGCACTCGGCGGCAATTCTTGAGATCATCGAGCCGTTCAGCGAGCGGCTGGCCGAGATCTACACGTCATGACCCGGCGGCCGCAGCTGAAGGCCGCGGTCAGCAAACAGGATTTCCGCGAGAAGATCGCGGAAATGGCGAGCGAGTTTGCCCGCCATATCGAGCTGAGTGTCGAGGCGTTTTCACCCGATCCGGAGGCGAAAAAAGAGCGCCTGCGCCGCGTGGCTCTGGACGACGGCTTCCAGTTCTTCATGGAAACCTACCTGCCCCACTATGTGCGCGGCGAGCACTCGCTGTTTCACCAACACATCTTCGCCCGGGTGCCGGAGATCCTCGCCTCCGACAAGGGCGTGCGCGATCTCTTCATCGCTCCGCGCGGCGCCTCGAAATCGACCCATCTATCGCTCGGTTTCGCGCTCTACTGCATCGTGCGCGGGCTCAAGCGTTACATCATCGAGGTCTGCGACGTTTACGAGCAGGCGGCACTCTTGATCGAGGCAATCAAAGCGGAGCTGACGACGAACGTCCGGCTGCAGAATGACTTTCCTGACGCATTCGGGGCTGGGCGGCTCTGGCGTGAAGGTGAGATCGTCACGCGCAACAACATCCGCGTTGAGGGCCTCGGCGCCGCCAAGAAGATCCGCGGCCGCCGCCATGGCCCCTACCGCCCCGATCTCCTGTTCCTCGACGACATTGAGAATGATGAGCAGGTTCGCAGCCCCGAGCAACGCACCAAGCTCTGGAACTGGATCTACCGCGCCGCGCTGAAGGTCGGGCCACCTGATGGCTCGATGGATGTGATCTGGGTCGGCACGGTGCTGCACTTCGACGCCGTGATCGTACGTGCGGCGAAGGCGCCGCTTTGGAATGTCACCGAATTCCAGGCGGTGGTGAAGTTCCCTGATCGCATGGACCTATGGGATCAGTTCGAAGAGGTCTACCACAACGACGGCGAGGACGCTGCACGGGCGTTCTACGAAGCGAACAAGGCCGACATGGATCAGGGCGCTGTGGTCAACTGGCCCTCGGTGCAACCGCTCGTCTGGCTCATGCTGGAGCGCGCGGCCGATCATGCGGCCTTCCAGACCGAATATCAGAACAAGCCGATCAGCGAGGGCAACCCGTTTGGTGATTTGACCTACTGGGTGCAGCCGCTGCGCGAGTGGATCTTCTTTGGTGCCCTCGACCCGAGCCTGGGCAAGAAGGGCAAAGGCCGCGACCCATCAGCAATCCTGATCGGTGGCTTCGATCGATTGGCCGGGCGCCTCGATGTTGTCGAGGCATCGATCCGCAAGCGCCTGCCAGATCTGATCATTGCGGATACGATCGCACTGCAACGCGAATACCGGGCGCTTCTTTGGTTCGTGGAAACAGTGCAGTTTCAAGAGTTCCTGCGCACGACGCTCATGACGAAGGCTGCCCAGGAGGGCGTGGGCATCTCGGCCGTGCCGATTACACCCTCGACCGACAAGAACCTGCGCATTGAGCGGCTGCAGCCTCCGGTGGCCGCAGGTCTGATCCGCTTCAGCCCGAACCACCGCACGCTGATCGACCAGCTGCAGCAGTGGCCGAATGCGGATCACGATGACGGCCCTGATGCGCTCGACATGCTCTGGCAAAACGCCCTGTTTTACGCGGGGCGTGGCGGCGCAGGCGGGGAAATGCTGACGGCACATACTCCGACAGGCGGCGATCGTCTGGGCGGGTATCGGTTGGGAGGGCGATGATGATTGTTGACCTGGGTAACGGGGTAATACTGAACCCGGCACATGTCGTTTCGGTGCAGCGTGATTACTACGGGAAATACCTGAAAATCACGGATGTCCTCGGCAACGTTCACGAGGTGCAGGTGAAGTACGGCGAAACCATCTACGAGGCTGAGGAGCGCGTGATCGCCATGTTGTCGAAACCAATGACCGAAGAGGGCATGTGATGGCTCGGAAAAACCGCAAGTCCAAGTCGGCATCCTTCGCCGGCGACGCTCGCAAGAACCTGCCCACAGAGGCGAAAACGCTGATTGCCAATGCGTCGAATGACATCACCATCCCGTTCTTCAGCGGGGTGCTACAGAATACTGACGACACGCTGATCCAACAGGGCGGTGGCAAGGGCCTCAGGATCTACGACGAGATCGAGCGCGATACCCACGCCGGTGCCATGCTCGAAAAGCGCAAGGGTGCTCTGATCTCGCGCGACTGGAAGGTTGAGCCCGGCGGTGATCGCCCGATCGACAAGGACGCGGCAGATCTGGTCGAAGAGCTGATCGGGGCCCTGCCATTTGACCGGATCTGCAAGGATCTGCTCGACGCCACTCTGAAGGGCTTTGCCGTGTGCGAAGTGGTTTGGGCGCGCGACGGCGCCCGGATCAAGCCGATCAAGATCAAGTCGATCGACCAGCGGCGTTTCGCCTTCGGTGTCGACTGGCGCCCCCGCCTTTTGACCTGGACATCAATGATGGAGGGCATCGCGCTTCCCGAGCGAAAGTTCATCGTGCACCGCGTTGGCGTAAAGGGTGAAAACCCCTATGGGCTCGGCCTCGGCAGCCGCCTGTTCTGGCCCGTGCTCTTCAAGCGTGAGGGCATCACGTTCTGGCTGCACTTCCTCGAAAAGTTCGCCGGTCCGACCATCGTCGGCAAAAGCCCGATCGGCTCGTTGCCTGAAGAGCAGCGCCGTCTGCTCAACACCCTGACCGAAGCGCGCACATCCTCGGCCATTGTCGTTCCGATCGGGACCGATGCGGAGTTCCTCGAGGCCAGTCGGTCCGGATCAGTGAGCTATGAGCAGTTCCTGAATTACTGGGATCGGCAAATCTCGATCGCGACCACTGGCGAGACCCTGACCACTCAGGTGGGAGATTCTGGTGGCAATCGCGCTTTGGGAGAAGTTCACCAGGAGATGCTTGAACTTCTGGCAGACGGTGATGGTGATCTGCTCTCCGGAACGCTCACTGAGCAGCTGCTGCAGTGGATCATCGATTACAATCTTCCCGGCGCGGCTGTGCCGAGGATCTGGCGGGAGCGGCCTGAAAATCAGAAGGCTGCTGCGGATACCAAGAAGAGCCAGGCGGAAGCCGATGAAGCCATGGCCAAGGCCGTGCGGACCATCGTGGCGGATGCTGCGCGCTTCGAAGATGATGATGTCGCGCGCGAGTTCATCTTGTCGTTCGACGTGGCAGCGAAGCTCAGCGACAAGACGATCGATGCGCTTGTCGCGGCGCGTCATGCCTTTCGGTCTGCCCCGGCCGCACCGAATCCTGTTGTGACGGGCGATCCGACCTTCGCGGCGGACGGGCTCAAAAAAAAAGCCTGAAGCCGCGGCACGTTTGCTTTTCTGATCCCGGCGGCCCGATCGAGCGGCTCACCGATCAGGCGCTCGAAGCTGCCAGGCGCCATTTCTCACGGCGTGTGGATGCTGTTCGAAAAGCGATTGTGGGAGCCGAGAGTTTCGAGGCCGCGGCGCGGGCGGTGTTGGAGATCGGCGCGCGCTGGACGCCAGACGCTCTTGCTGCCTCGCTTGCCCAGGTGCTCGATCTCTCCGGCCTCGAGGGGCGTGAGGCGGCGTTTGGAGATGGAGAGACCGCCTTTGCCGAGCCGTCATTCACCCGTCAGGCGTTCCAGGAGCAGATCGACTTCCTGACGCAAAAACGGGGCAAGCCCACCCGCGCCTGGACGGATGCCATGCAGGGAGATCATGATCGCGCCTTTGTCGTGGCTGGCGTGACCGACATGGCGATGCTTGAGGAGTTCCAGCAAGCGATCATCGAGGGCGCGCAGACCTACGACATCAAGGCCTTTGGCAAAGAGTTCGACCGCCTCGTCGAGAAATACGGCTGGGACTACAATGGCGGACGTGACTGGCGGGTGCGAACCATTTTCGAGACCAACATCCGCACGAGCTATATGGCGGGCCGGCTGCGCCAGATGCGCGACCCGGATATGGTGAAGATCCGGCCCTACTGGCAATACCTGCATGCCGACACCCGCGTGCCACTCAATCCGCGAGAAGAGCACGTCGCTTTCGACAAGATCGTCCTGCTCTGGAATGATCCCTGGTGGAATTACTACTTCCCGCCGAACGACTGGCTGTGCAGTTGTGGCGTTCGAACACTCTCGCGGGGCGATCTGCGCCGCATGGGCAAGAGTGGCCCGGATCAAAGCCCGCCGATCAAGATGCGGCCCTACCTGCACAAGGCGACAGGAACCGTCGTCGATCTGCCCGAGGGCATTGGCTATGGCTGGGACTACATGCCGGGAGATCTATGGGAGCAAGGTCTCGTTCCTTCTGCCATTCTCAACGAGGGTGGAGCGGTGCTGACGGGGGATTTGAAAGGTCACCATGTCGTCTCGATCGACACACCCGACCCGATGGCCGATCTGCGCGCGAACGCCACCGCCTTCAAGGCCAAGGTGCTCCCTGACGGATTGACCGAAGAGGCATACTGGCAGGCCTTCCTGAAACCCTTTGGAGCCGAGCCCGGAACGGCAGTGCTCTGGGAGGATGCAGCCGGGCAAGACATCGTCATTTCAGAGCAGCTCTTCTTGGAGCATTCCGGCCGGTCGAAAACCTTCAAGCGTGGCCGGGGTGATTATGCTGCGCTCCTTGCCGAGGCGATCATGAACCCCGATGAAATCTGGCTTGGTGTACGGTCTGTGCCGGTTGACGAACACCCTGGCTATGAAGAGCTCATGGTGACGCGCCGATACATCAAGGTAGACCCGGAAACCTCGCTTTACGTGATGTATGAGCTTGGGCGCAAAGCCTGGGGGGCAATCACTGGATACGCCTCGATGAATCGCGCGAAGCCGGATTTCCGGCACATCGACAAGCAGCGCGTCGGAAAACTGCTCTTCAAAAGGAAAAAGCGGCCCGGGTGATCGGACCGCTACCACGGAGCAGCTAGAAGGGCACTCACCGCCGCACTGCACCGCTTCTCGCCAATATAGTCCCAAACCCAGGAGTTTTCAACGGTGGCAGGCATTAGCATCAAGGTCGAACTGCAGGATCTCGGCGCGCGCGAGGCGCTTCGGGATTTGCTGGGACGCATGGATAACCTCAAACCGTTTTACGCAGCCGTTGGCGAGCGCATTCTCAGCTCGACGAAAGACCGCTTCGAGACCCAGACCGATCCGACGGGCGCCGCCTGGACGCCGCTCTCTCCCAGGACGATCGCGCAGCGCACCAAGCGTGGTCAGCTGCCCCTGACAATTCTGCGCTCCAACAGTAAGGGTATGTCAGGTTCATCTCTTGCCGGATCGATCAACTATGTGGCCTCCACGGAAGATGTGCGCATCGGCTCCCCGAAAGCCTATGCCGCGATTCACCAGCTCGGTGGAACGATCGAGAAAAAGGAGGGGTCGCGCTACATGGCTGGCAGGCGCTTTGCCAAGCGCAGCACCGAAGGCGGTGCAGACGTCACGATCAAGGCGCACACGATCACCATTCCGGCCAGACCCTACATCGGCATATCGGCCGCCGACCAAGATGGAATTCTCGAAGACGCGGAGGATTGGTTGACCCGGTGATCAAGGCGAGACTGGATGGCGCGAAACGCGGGCCACTGAGTTGCGTTGCGCCCTCAGGCGAGCGAATGCCCCAGAAGACGCGCCTTGCCCCGTTAGCCCCCCGTCAGGATCGCTCTGAGCGGCAATATGACCCCGAAGTGCGGATCGTCATTGCAGGATCGACCCTCCTGCGCCTATGATCCCCTCGCCGATGAGGCCAAACGCACCCCCGGACCTGTGTCCGGGGGTTTTGCGTTTCGGGTCGTGCGAAGGGTTGATCCTCAGCTCACGACGGATCGCACCGCACCATGAACACGACTCCCAACAAAGCGCGCATCGAGGTGTTTCGCCCGGGCACGTTCACACCGATGAACGGCGCCCCGATCACCTATTCGGCGGCGGACCTGCGCGCGATCGCCGATGCCTACGACCCCGAAACCGCCCCCGCGCCCATCGTGGTCGGCCACCCCGATACTGATGCGCCGGCTTATGCCTGGGTCGAGGGGTTCGAATACGATGCGACCGCCGAGCGCCTCTTTGCCGATATTTACGAAATCGAGCCGCAGTTCGCCGACCTCGTGAAGTCGGGACGCTTCAAGAAGGTCTCGATGGCCTTCTTCTCGCCGGGCCAGCCGCACAACCCGGTGCCTGGCACCTGGTATCCCAAACACGTGGGCTTTCTGGGCGCTGCAGCCCCGGCCGTTTCCGGGCTGAAGAACGCGCATTTCGCGGCAGCGGCCGATGCGGTGTTTACCGCCGCCTTTGGTGAACGCGGGTTTGAGGAGACTGCCTCGATCCTGCGCACGCTGCGCGATTTCCTGATCGAGAAGTTCGGCATGGAGGACGCCGACAAGGCCCTGCCGCCCTACCGGATCGAATGGCTTGGCGAGGTCGAGGTTCAGCCGAAGCTGGACCTGCCCTCGTTCGCCACGCCGCCAACCCCCGTCAAACCCGAAAAGGAGCCTGCTGTGCCCCCCAACGACCCGGCCTTCGCTGCCCGCGAAGCTGATCTGGCCACGCGCGAGGCGTCCATCGCCGCCCGTGAAGAAAAAGCCGCCCGCGACGAAGCCGTCGCCTTCGCTGAAAGTCTCGTCACCGACGGCAAGCTCTTGCCCGCGTCCAAGGATCAGGTGGTCGCCGTTTTGACCGCCCTGCCCAAGGGCAAGACGGTTGCCTTCGCTGAGGGCGGCCAACAGGTCGATCTTTCCCAGGCGCTGCGCGACATCCTCTCGGCCCAGCCGAAGGTGGTGCAGTTCGGGGAGACCGATCTCGGCGCCGATCCTACCGGCGGCCGTGCCGCGCAGTTCGCGGCCGATGGCAAGCAGGTCGATGCGACCGGCCTCGCAACCCACGAAAAGGCGCTGGCCTATCAGCGCGCCCACCCTGGCACGGAATATCTCGCCGCCGTGCGCGCCGTGTCCTGATCGGAGAGCAACATGTTTCGCACCTATCACTCTTTGCTTTCGTTGACGGCCACCATGGCCGCCATCTGTGACGCCGGTGATGTCGTCGGTTTCGACGATGCGCCGATCACCGCGGCCGACACCCCCGTCAAGGGCGTGGCCCAGAACCCCGCCACCGAGGTCGGGCTCGACATCGCGCTCACCTCGATCGGCGTCGATACGGTCACGGCCGTTGGTGCCATCGCCAAAGGTGACCCGCTGTGCACTGCAACTGGCGGCGGCGTCCGCACGGCGGTTGTCGGCACGGACGTCAACATCTTCGCCACCGCCCTGACGGCTGCCGCCGACGGGGAACTCGTCCAGATCCTGATCCGCTGAGGAGCAATCCAATGAACCAACCCTTGAACCAGCGGACGGCGGCCGTCGTCGATCCGATCCTTTCGACCCACGCGCGCGGCTACCGCAATGCCGAGTTCATCTCGCACCTGCTCTTTCCGCGTGTGACCATTCCGAACCGCGCGATGCGGGTGATCAAGTTCGGCAAGGAAGCTTTCCGCATGCTGAACACGCGCCGCGCGCCGGGCGCGAACAAGAAGCGCGTCCAGTATGGCTATGCTTCGGACCCGGTCGCGCTCGTGCAAGACGCCCTCGAAGGGATCGTCCCGATCGAACATCAGCAAGAGGCGATGTCCATTCCGGGCATCGATCTGGGCGCCGGCGCCATCAACATGGTGCTCAACGTTATCGATCTCGGCCACGAATATGAGGCCGCGCAGCTCGCGCGTGGCGCTGCCAACTACGACGCCAATCACAAGCTTGCGCTGGTCGGTGCCGAACGCTGGGCTTCCGATACGTCCGACCCGCTTGCCGACATCGATGAGGCCAAGGAAGCGGTCCGGCGCAAGATCGGGCGGTATCCGAACACGCTGGTTCTGGGCCCCTCCGCCTTCAAAGCCCTGAAACGCCATCCGAAGGTGAAAGACCAGTTCAAATACACCTCGAAGGACAGCATCACCGCCGAGATGCTCGCCGCCTATTTCGACGTGGCCAAGGTGATCGTGGGCAAGGCCGTCTGGCTGCCCGAGAACGCCACCGACGAAACCATCGCGTCGGATGTCTGGGGCGATGACGCGGTGCTCGCGTATGTGCCGCAGGAAGGCGACAACTTCCAAGTGCCCTCCTACGGCTACACCTATGAGCTGGCGGGTTACCCGCAGGTTCAGGCGCCGTATTTCGAACGTTCGAACGACAGCTGGATCTATCCGACCACGGCGGAACGTCGCGTCTACCTGACCGGCGCCGAGGGCGGCTTCCTGTTCCAGGGCGCTGGCGGCGCGGTTGCCTGATCGGCGGTCAGTTTTCCGAGTGGGCGGTGCGCCGCCCACTTCCGCAAACTGACAGGAGCCGAAAATGGACCCCAAGACTGAAGTTACGCTCATCGCTCCGGCCAAAGTCGGCGGAAAGTTTCGCGCGGTTGGCGCCGTGATTGACGTTGATGCGACCGAGTTGGAGCACCTCAAGAAAGCCGGCGCAGTGCCGGACGACAAAAGCATCGTCGCGCAGGCCGAGCAGGCAGACGCGCCCGACGCGCTGATGGCGCAGCTGGCGGCCGCAGTCGATGAACAAGCGCTGGCGATCGTCGAGCTCGAAGCAGAGCTCGGCGAACTGGCCACGCTCCTCGGCGCCACCGAAGCGCGTGCCGTCGAAGCCGAAGCGCAGCGCGACATGCTGCAAGATCGCGTGGTCGAGCTTCAGAAGGATGTCGGCGAGGCCGTGCTGCGCGCGGAGGCTGCCGAGGCGGGCAAGACCAACGAACCTCCCGCCTCCCCTGAAGTGGCGCCGGCCAAGCCGAAGAAAGCCTCCGCGAGCTCGTCCAAGGCCTGAGCAACCTTGCCGAAGTGGGGAGCGGTTCTGCTCCCGGCTGCTCCCCACCCCAACACTGCGCCACAAGAGGTCCCCAATGAGCATGAACAACGGCCTGCCTGTTTCCGACTACCGCCCGCAATCCGATGATGCGGTGTCCCTGGTGAACCGGAACAAGGAGATGGAGGAGCGCGTGCTGCGTCTCCTCGATGACCTCGCCAAGAACCAAGGTATCGATCCGCGTTGGTATGCGGTCGGGCGGCGCCACATCGAGCAAGGCTTCATGGAGATCAACCGCGCCGTGTTTCAGCCTGCCCGGGTGGATTTGCCTGCTGACGCGGATCGCGGGCTATGACTTACGCAACGCTCGATGACCTGATCGACCGCGCCGGAGAGGCCGAGCTGCGCCAGATCGCCGATCGCGACCGCGACGGGGTAATCGATGCCACGGTAATCGATGCGGCGCTCACCGATGCGAAGGATTTGATCGACAGCTACATCGGCGCGAAATACGCCATGCCGCTGCCTTCCGTGCCCTCGATCGTGCGCAGTTGGTCGGTTTCGATCGCGCGCTACTATCTGCATCGGAATGGTGCACCTGATCACGTGGTGAAGGACTACGACGAAGCATTCAAGTCCGTGAAGGACGTGGCGCGTGGTCTGAGCACCCTGCCGGTTGCCACGGGTGAAGAGCCCGCGGTCGTTTCCGGCGGCACGGTCATGGCGAACCATCCCGATGAAGTGTTCACGCCCACCAAGCTCGCAGGGTGGCGCTGATGCTGAGCGATATCCTTGCCCGGCTGCAAGCCCAACTCGCCGCTCCGACCTGGTCTGGTGTTGAGATTGCCGAGGACATCGACGCGCTCACCGCGCGCGCCGGCCAAGTCGAACACGGCACGGCGATCATCATGCCCTGGCGTGAACGTGCAGGCCCTCAGGATTTGATCAGCGCCGGGTTTCGCCAGAAGGTCGAGGTGCAGTTCGCTGTGGGTATCGTGGTGCGCGCCTACGACCAGCTGATGGGCGCCGATCGGGCCACGGCCTTCGATGCCTTCAAGGCAAGCCTCGAGGTTGCCCTCGCGGGGTGGGTGGTCCCCGGCCACCTCGATCCGTGCGAGCTGGTCGGCGGGGAATCGAGCCCCGTGACCACCGGTGTCAGCATCTACGTCCAGACCTGGTCGACCACCCGTTTCCTGACAGGAGCATGACGATGACGAACCCCATCCATGGCGGCCGCTGGCTGCGCGACCCCGAGACCGGCGCCATCACCCGCGAGAATACCGAGGCCCTTGAGGCCGATGCGAAGCCCCCGGCGGCGGAGGGAGAGGCACCGGGCACCCTCTCACCTGACACCTCCGCCGACACGAACACCGATGCCGCGCCTGCGGCCAAGAAAGCGAAAGGACGCTGACCATGACGAACCGCCGTTGGCCGACGCTGGCCATGCTTCACAAGATCGAAGCGACCTATGGCATCGATGCGGCCCCCGCCGCGGCCGATGCGCTCATCGCTACCAACATCACCTTCACGCCCTACGAGGCCACCGCGATCTCGCGTGATCTGATGCTGCCCTACATGGGCCACCAGGGCGAGATCATGACGGCCGAGTATGGCAAGATCGAGTTCGACATCGAGATCGCAGGCGCCGGTGCTGCCGGCACCGTTCCGAAATACGGCTCGATCCTGCGCTCGTGCGGTTTTGCCGAGACGATCACCGCCGCCACCAAGGTGGAATACTCGATCGTTGAATCGGCTCAGGAGAGCGGCTCGATCTACTTCAACTCGGACGGCGTGCAGCACGTCTTTGTTGGCGGGCGAGGCAATCTGTCGATGAATCTCATCCCCAAGCAGATTCCGAAGTTCCGGGTGAGCTACATGGGGATGCTCGGCACCGTGACCGACGCGGCCCTGCCCGCAGTTTCCATGGCCGGTTTGATCACGCCGGTTCCGGTCTCCAAGGCCAACACCACCCTGTCGCTGCATGGCTATACTGGCCCCGCCGAAAGCCTGTCGATCGATCTGGGTAACACGGTGACCCCGCGTTTCCTGATCGGCGAAGAGGAGATGAAGATCACCGACCGCAAGACGACCGGCACGGCCGTGCTCGTTGCCACCTCGATCGCCACGCAAAACTGGTTCGCCGTCGCGCAAGCCCGCACCCGCGGCGCGCTGCAGGCGGTCCATGGCACCGTTGCCGGCAACATCGTCGAGATCTCCGGCCCGGCCGTCGAGATCGGAAAGCCCTCTCAGGGGCAAACCGACAACATCGTCAACTACTCGCTGCCGCTCGCATTCTGCCCGGTCACGGGCCGCGACGAGCTGTTGATTGCCGTGCGCTGAGGGGGTTCCGATGGCGAAATTCGTGATGGTCGAAAAGCATCTCTACTGGTGGCCGGTGACGGTGCGCATGCCCGATCCTGAAAACGCCGGCGCATTCATCGAGCAGACCTTCGAGATGCAATTCGTGGCACAGAACCGCGATGATGCGGTTGCCGCGCAGGAGCACTACGCCTCGCTCACCACCGATCGCGAGCGTATCGAGGCCGACAAGGAGCAGATGCGCAAGATCTGCCGCTCCTGGCGGGGGATCGTCGATGTGGACGGGGCCGACATTCCCTTCACCGCCGCGCTCCTCGATGACGCGATGGGGGTTTCGTGGTTCCGCACCGGCGTCATGCAGGCGATCGCTGAGGCGAGCATGGGCGTCGAGGCCAAAGCGGGAAACTGAAAGCCGCCGCGCGCGCCTGGGTCTTCGCGCGGTTTGGCAAAAGCGATCCAAGCCGACCGGCTGGCATTACGCCAGAGATCAAAGAGCAGTTCGCGCGGATGGGGGCCGAGTTTGCCGCCGATGCACCGGCCGAGCCAGAGGTCGAGATCTGGTCGAGCAACTGGAATACGCTGCGCGCCTTTCTCGATCTGCAGAGCCAGTGGCGCTTCGAGGAGGCTGACGGGCGGATCTGGATGAGCCTGGACTATGCCGCCGCCGACATCGTGCTGCGGCGCAATCGATACGAGACAGTTGAGTTTGCCGATCTGCAACTCATGGAACGGGCCGCGATCGCGGCGTTTGAAGGCAGGGTGGAATGAGCGAGCCATTTGTCTACGAAATGCTCTTCAAGGGCAACGCCGCGAGCGCCAAGGCCGCGATTGCCGAGGTGCAGGCCGCGACAGGCTCGTTGACGAACGGAACCCAGGCGGCGACCTCGGCGGTCACGGCCGAGACAGCTGCCACGCTGAAGAATGCCGAGGCCAAGCGCGCTGCGGCCGCCGCTGCAAAGGAGGCCGCAGCCGCCGAGGCCATTGCCCGCACGGCCTACGAGCAATCGCAGACTGGGGTAGGAGCGCGCGCGCCTCAAGTTCCTGGGATAATGCCCGTACCGCAGCTACAGGCAGCGACGGGTCATGTTGGCGCCGCGAACGCCTACACCGCCCAACTGACATCGCAATGGAGCGATATTGCGATGATGGCGGCAGCTGGGCAGAACCCGATGATGCTGATGATGCAGCAGGGGTCGCAGGTAACCGAGGCCTTTCAACGCATGCGCATGGCTGGCATCGGCGTTGGTGCGGCTTTACGCACATCATTCCTCGGCATGCTCAATCCCATGTCTTTGGCGACCATGGCCGTTATCGGTTTCGGAACTGCAGCGGTGCAATGGCTGATGAACTCGCGCGAAGAGGCCAAGTCGCTCGAGGATGCTCTTGGTGATCTCGAAAAATCGAGCCGTGCTGCAGCGTCGGCTCTAAAGGACGCACGCTCTGGAACCGCGGATCTGGCGAGTGACTTTGGAAGCGGCGCGAAGACAGCACGCGAGATGAATGTTGCGATCCTCGCCTTGACCAGGGCTCAAAGTGTGAACGATCTGAAGGTTGCGATTGACTCGATCGGCGATGCGATCGGCGACGTCTCTTCCATGGGTGTGGTCCGGCTCGGGAAGCTGGAAGACCAGTTCAACCTTACCAATAAGGGGGCGGTGCGAGTCAAAGACGCAATGGACATGTTCCGGCACGCCACAACGCAAGACGCACAAGAGCTTGCAGCGAAGCGACTCGCGGAGGCGCTTGCCGAGGCAGAATATAATACCGAGGGTGCCTCGAAGGAGGCAACGAGTTTCGGCGAAAATGTTGCCCGCGTCGTTCTCGAAGCCGTGCGCCTTCGCGGAACGACGGAGCAGCAACTGGCCCTTGAAAAGGCCCTTGAAAAGGCTGGTATCGACGTGCCGTTTGAAACAGCGGCTGAGAAGGCGAAGACGCTCAAGGATCTGACGAGCGACGTAATGGCTGCGCTAAAATCGACGCGCGCGCCATTCGATCTGAGAGATGATCTCGAAAAGGCTCGCAAGATCGGAGAGGCAACGGTCAAGTTCGGAGCCGATAGTCTCGAAGTGAAGCGTCTGCAAATCGAGGCAGACCGTCAGCAATTCCAACTGCAGCTGCGCTTCATCGACACAACGGAGGAGCACAAGAAGCAGCTCCTCGAGCTTTGGGATGTGACCAAGGGGCTGAAAAGCGCGGATCCGTTCGGCTCGCTCGCCGCCGGTCGCGAGTATCTGCGCACCCAGCAAGACAGCATTGCCAAATCGCAACTCGAGCTCGGGCTGATCGGACAGTCGGAAGCCGCGCGCCGGCGCATCCTCGCGCTTTACGAGGCCGAGCTGCAGATCCGTGACATGCACCTCGATCGCAACGGCGAGGAGGCTGCGAAGCTCCGTCAGGCGACCGTTGCCGCCGCCGAAGCCGAGGCCAATACCAAGCGTGTGCGAGATGCTTGGGATGAGGTTCAAAGTGCCGGAGAAAGCGCGATCGATGGCATCTTCGAAGCACTCAAGACGGGTGACGTTGCAGGCGCCTTCGACAGCCTGGCCTCGGAAATCGGCTCGATGTTTGAGCAGTTGGCAATCACCAACCCTCTCAAGAACGCTATCTTCGGATCGGACTATGCGACGATGGGCGATGTCGGTGGCCTGTCTGGCATCTGGGATCGGCTGACGGGGAAAGCTGGCCCGCTCGAGATGTCCGGCATCAGTTCTAAATCCGTCGGTGCAATGACGGTGACCGCTGCCCAGGTTATCATCAATGGCAGCTTGAGCGGCCTTGGCACATCGGCAAACCTCAACGGTGCTCCGATGTCACTGCAAGGCTCGACCGATGTGCAGTCGCAGGTGTGGCAGTTCTTTGCTGGAAAGGGATTGCAGCCATACCAGATCGCGGGCGTGATGGGGAACATGGCCAGGGAAAGCCAGTTCGATCCGCTGGCAGTTGGCGATAACGGAACGTCGTTCGGTCTGGCGCAGCATCACGCCGGGCGGGCGGATGGTCTGCTGTCCGCGTTGGGCGGGATGGGTGGCCTTGGCAATGTCCAGGGACAGCTTGACTACATCTGGAAGGAATTGCTGACCAGCGAGGCTGGTGCTCTGAAAGCCTTGCTGGCGTCGACGAATGTGCAGGAAGCAACGGCCGCATTTGCGGGTTTCGAACGTCCGTTTGGATATAGTGCTGCGAACCCGATGGGTGCGGACGGCTGGGCGGAACGGTTGGGCGCGGCCGAGGCGGCCATGGCCAAGTTTGGGGAGACTGCTGGTCTCGCGACAAACCAGCTCGGAACGCTGGGCGGCGGGTTTGATATTTTTGGTCAGGCTCTGTCGCAGATCGGTCAGGGTGGCGCAGCCGGCGGCGGCGGACTGGGGTCGATACTGGGCAGCATGCTGCACGACTGGGGCGTGCCGTTTTTTGAAAACGGCGGCCGCCACAGTGGTGGCCTGCGTATTGTCGGCGAGAATGGCCCGGAGCTGGAATATACCGGCCCGAGCACGATCGTGCCAGCAGACATGACGCGTCGTATCATGTCCGGCGGCGCTCCCGCGAATGCCACAGTTGCCCCGGTGATCCAGCTGCAGCCAACGCTGGTCAATAATACCAGTGTCCCCATGAAAATGGAGGTGCAGGAGGTCACGGACAGCCGCGGCCAGCGTCAGCAGAAATATGTGCTGTCGGAGGCGATCGCGAGCGGTCTGACAGCCCAGGGCGGTGCTGCACGCCGGTCGCTGCGCGATACCTATGGGCTGCGGCCCGCGGGGATCGCACGATGAGCTATCCAGAGTGGCCCGCAGATCTACCCCGCCCGGAGCGCGACAGCTATCAGCTGCAGCCACAGGATGCCCGCCGCAAGCGCGGTTTTGAAAACGGCCCGCCGGGATACCGGCGGCGGTTTTCAGCGGTGGCACGGATGGTCAGCCTGTCGTGCATCCTGTCGGATCATCAGCGCACCCTGTTCGACGTTTTCTATCACGATGACTGCGTTGAGGGATCGGCGCTGTTCTGGATGCCAGATCCGACGCGTGATGGCTGGCCGCTGCTGGATTCGAATGGTGTACAGCTCACCGACGAGCTGGGCACGCCGCTGCTGATCGCTGCCCGCTGGCTTTGCTCGTGGGGCGATCAGCCACCGATCGAGACTCTGCAGGGCATCGAGTTTCGTAAACAGTTCCAGATCATGGTGATGCCATGAGCCGCCGCACTTCCATGAATGCGCGCGCCGCGCAGCAAGATGCGAGCACTGGAGATATCGAGGTGGTGCTGATGGAAATCAGGCATCCTGATCTGGAGGCACCGATCCGGCTGAGCACGGACAATACGGAGCGAGTATCCGACGATCCGCTGATCTATGGCACCAGATCGAGCTGGCGCGGCGCTGACCCGGAGACGGACCCATATCTGTGGATCATCGCCTCGTCCGTGCTGCCCGACGATGACGCAGATACCCCAGCGGCGGCGCAAATTGTGCTCGAAAATATGGATGCCCGGATTGTTGAAGTGCTGAGGTCATTCACGTCCCAGGCGACGATTGCGCTGGCTGTCGTCCTGGCGTCCTCACCGGATGTGATCGAGGTCGAATCGCAGGACATGCGGATGACAACTGCAGACGGCACCGCAGCGGAAATCGTGCTGTCTCTGGGGCGTGAGGAGATCGAGCTGGAGATGTTTCCGGCGGGTCGGATGACCCGTCAAAAATTCCCAGGGCTGTGGAGGTGAAGATGATGGCTGCAAAACCTATAAGCGACACCCCCGAAATAAAGCCCGGCGGCCGCAAGCTTAGATACGATCTGGAAGAGGCTGTCCTTACGGCTCTTCAGGAAAAGGCCGAGGCTTCAGAGGAACGGAAAGCTGCTTGTTCACATGTTCAAGGAGCACGCGAATAATGCGGTATACGTCCGGCATTTGCTCCCCAAGTTCTTGTGGTATGTGGATTTTCCTAGCCTCTATCGCTTGCGCAAAGATGTCTTCGAGCGTGGCGCGCATTTCGTTGCTGCTCACGGCGCTTTCCGCCAAGAGCACCGCAATCAGGCTTCTGTGTGCAAGAAGTGTCAGTTCTATCTCGCGCAGCCGTGCATCCAGTTCTTCGAATTCCATGCTCATTACCTCCATGCTTGACAGATTCGGAGATGCTCATCGTAGCAACAGCTCGCGACTCCTCAACGGAGGGTGCAGAGCATGACATGGTCAAACAGATATGTCGGCATCCCATCTCTGGACCACGGCCGCTCGGCCGAGGGCGCCGATTGCTGGGGCCTCGCGCACGTCATCTACCGCGAGGAGCTGGGGATCACATTGCCGGAGTATCTGGGCTATGGCTCGGTCGACGAGCATGGCGAGATTGCCGCGCTGATCGATGGCGCGCAGTCATCGCCACTGTGGATCCCGGTGACTGGAGACGCGCTTGCGTTCGACATCGCGGTGTTTCGGCGTGGGCGGCTATCCTCGCATATCGGCATCGTGATCCAGCATGGGCTGATGATCCACATTGGTCAGGCGCATGCCGTGCTGGCCGATTATCGGCGCGGGCCATGGGCGCATCGGTTCACTGGGCATTGGCGCCATGTGCAGATGATTTCGGAGGTGCGCCGATGACGCCAGCACCCCTTTATGTTTTGGCGGAGCCGCTGTTCGACCCCGGCGCTGGCCGGGTCGAGTTGGAGATGACCCACGGCCTCACGGTTGCAGATATCGTCACCCACACCATGCCGAGGGCACACGAGGTCGATCTGGACCGTATGCGCGTGGCACTGGTAACATCAAGCGGCTGCCAGATTGTGCCGCGTGAACTCTGGCACCGCTGCCGCCCGCATGCAGGTGTGCGCGTGGTGATCCGTGCGGTCCCTGGAAAGGGCGCCCTGAAAGCCGTGCTGTCGATCGTCGTGTCGATCGCCGCCGTCGCCCTGGGCGGCATTTTTGGCGCTGCGATGGCGGGCACGTTTGGATTGAGCGCCACCACATGGACAGCAATCGGCGTGATGGGCGTCAGCGTCATCGGTAATCTGCTGATCAACGCGCTGATTCCGCCTGTCAAACCAGACACCGAAAAGCGCCAAAGCTATGCGATCACCGGATGGCGTAACAAATATGATCCCGGTGGCGTGGTGCCATTCGTACTGGGCACGATGCGCTATGCGCCACCATTTGCAGCGACTCCGTACACTGAGATCGTTGGCAATGATCAGTATGTCCGCGCACTATTCTGCCTGGGCGAGGGCGAGGTAGCCATCGACGATATGCGCCTGGGCGAGACCTCGCTGGCCGAATATGACGAGGTCGAAACGGAACTGCGTTACGGCATCGACGGTGAGCTGCCGGTCAGCCTCTATCCACAGCAAGTGGTTGAGGAGCAGATCGGGGTGGAGCTGACCCGGCCGTTGCCACGCGATGACGACGGCGAGGTCATCAAAGATAGCCCGACGATCGAAACCCCCATTGTGCGCACTACGGGCGCGGATGCGGCGGGTGCATCTATTATTCTGGCGTGGCCATCAGGTCTGATCCGGTACACGGACGAGGGCAAAAAGCGGGTGCGCAGCGTGTCTATCCGCATTGAGCACCGACTGATCGAGGCGGACGAATGGCAGGAGGTCATTGACCTCGCCATCACCGCCAAGAAAGCCGAGGGTTTCTATCGTCAGCATACCTGGGCATTCCCGACCCGGGGGCGCTGGCAAGTGCGCCTGACCATGCTGACCGACGAGTCGGACGATAACAAGATCTCGCAGCGTACGACCTGGGCTGGGCTGCAAACGCTGCGCCCCGAATATCCGCTGGCACATTCGCGCCCACTGGCGTTGGTCGCGCTGCGCATCAAGGCCACGCACCAGATCAACGGCAGCCTGGACAATTTCAACTGCTTGGTATCGCGGATCTGCCGCGATTGGGACGCCACGAGCGGCAGTTGGGTGCGGCGTGTCTCTGACAGCCCTGCAGCCGCCTATCGCGAGGTGCTGCAGCATCCGAGCAATCCGAAAGCGGTGGTCGATGGCGGACTGGATTTGGCGCAGTTGCAGGACTGGGCTGACTGGGGACGTGACCAGTCGCTGACCTATAATGCGGTGCTGGATGCCACGGGCACCACGCTGCGCGATGTGCTCGCCGAAATCGCGGCCGCCGGACGTGCTACCCCGCGCCATGATGGTATCCGCTGGGGCGTGGTGATTGACCGGCCGCTGGTCAACACACTGATCGTGGACCACATCAACCCTCGCAATAGCTGGGGGTTCAAATGGTCGCGCGCTTATATCGACCCACCGCATGCGTTCACCGTCAAATTTAACGATGCTGGCAACGATTACCAGGAGACCGAGCGGGTTGTGCCCTGGCCTGGGTACGATGGCGAGATCACCCTCACAGAGCAGCTCAGCCTGCCCGGCAAGGTGTTTGCCGATGAGGTCTGGCGAGAGGCGCGGCGGCGGCAGCTGGAGACGATTCATCGCCCCGACACCTATGAGGTCACACAGGACGGTGCCATCCGCACTGCGACCCGAGGCGATGCCATTGCGCTAAGCCATGATGTGCTGAGCCGGGTGCAAGTCGCGGCGCGCGTGATATCGGCCGAGCAGTGGCTTGTCGAACTGGATGATGTGGTCGAAATGACCGCTGGCGAGTCCTATGCTGTCAGGTTCCGCGTTTTCGAAGAGACACTGCCCGGAGAGGAGGAGGACACGATCGGTGTGTCGATCATCCGCACCGTCCGCACCGTGCCTGGCTGGACCCGGATTTTGACGCTGACTGGCACTGGCCCGCTCCCGCTGCCGGGCGACGTTGTGCATTTCGGGCCCGCTGCAGTAGAGAGCTATACCCAGATCGTGACACGGATCGAATCCACGCAGGATATGTGCGCGATTATTCGCACCGTAGATGCAGCCCCGCAGATTGACGAGCTGCTGGCAGCAACAGAGATCCCGGCATGGTCGAGCCGTGTCGGGGCGGAGATCGATGCCAATTTGCTGCAGCCATCTGCACCGCGATTTGCAGGGCTGACCTCCGGCCTCGACGGCACAGGTGTTGCCAACCGAATTCAATATGTATTGGAGCCCGGATCTGGGGCGGTCGTTACGTCCAGCTATAGGGTCGAGCATAGGCTGAGCGGGGCACCTGCATGGACCGTGCAGACTGTCCCTGTGGCCAGTGGTGGTGGATATATCGACACTTACTGGACTGGCCAGATTGTCGAGCTGCGCGCAGCTGGGGTCAGTCTGACGGGTATAATCGGCCCATATGCAACCACGGTATCCATCACTGTCGGATCGGACGATGCGGATCTTCCTGCCGCGCTGGATGATGCTGCGATCAATATTACGACGCTGTTGGGCGGGGCGCTGATCCAGTTTGCAACTGGTTCCGATACCGCCACCACCCAGATCCAGGTGTATCGTTCGACCTCTGCCATACTGGATCGTGAGACAGATGCCGCAGGTGTACCGATCACCGTGGCGCCGCAACAGAGCTATTCGACGGCGCTGGGTGATACGACGCGCGCGACACTGATCGTGGGTGGTGCCATGGAAATTGCTGGTGATTGGGCCATGGGGCCAGGCTGGTCGATTGCAGGCAGTATTGCGACCCATGCACCTGGCGCGGCGGGCGTGCTAAGCCAGCCGATGGTCGCGACCTCTGGCAAGTACTACCGCATCGGATACCAACTCGGCAGCCGCACGGCAGGGTCGATTACTGCCTATCTGAGTGGTGGATCTGATCGCCCGGGGTCAGCGGCCGCTACGGATGGACTGATCAGGGATCGCATCCAGGCAGTGACAGGCAACGACACTATCGAACTGCGCGTTGACGCAGATTTTGACGGCTCGATCGACGACGTCGTTGCCTACCTCGAAACTACCGCCTGCCTCAGCGCTGGCACTCATTATGTCTGGATCGAGCCGCGCAATTCCGACGGCGCGCCGGGCCCGGTCAGCGGCCCATATACACTGGAGATCATCTGATGACTGATGGCGCATCTACTACCCAATTGCCAGCTGTGGCTCTAGCCGATGAGATCATCGTCAATGCTGGCGGGGCCAGCTCGCGGCAGGCGGTGACTGACCTCGGCACCCAACTGTTAGGGAGCACCGCGATTGGGTTGGCAATCAATGCGGTCGATCTGGCGTTGTCGGTCGCGCAGGCAGCTTATAATGCCACAACCGACGATGTGGTGACGCGCCTGGATACGGTTGAGGCACGCCAGGACACTCTGGATCTGCAGCAAACGACAAATAACGTGATTGCCTCGAACTGGACAGAGTTGGCGGACACGACGCCCACGATCATCGGCCAGGGCGCCGAGATACCGGACGAGGCCACCGGCACACACGCTGACCCGGCCACTGCGCTGATCGTGCCAGACGCCGGGCGTTATCGGGGCTATGACACTGTCGCGGGTGCATGGACCCGGGTCGCAGGTACCGGGCTGAGCAGCAAGCTATCGTCGGATGTGCTCGGACTGACTGCGCGGGCGCTGGCATATGCCTCCGCGCCAGTTGGCGAGGTGCTGATCAATCGTAAAGACCCGCAAACCGCACTCATCGGAGCGGCTGGGTCAACAATGTACGTACACACCCCGGCAGTACCAAAATCGTTTGGTGTCGTTTACGTTTATGTCGTTATAGACCTAGCCGGCACAGCGATTGCGTCACTGGCGCGCAACCGCATGCAGATCTACACTACGGCGCCGTCCTTCGTCACGAAAGCACTTACCCTCGCTGGACATACCCCCGATGGCTATGCTGTTTTTTCGGCGGAATGGGATATCTCTACCTACACCGCCCAGTGGATCGACTACGAATTGCAAGTTTCGGCGGGAGCAGTATCGAACGTGGTGATCCGTGAGGTGGTCATGACCTCCGGCGCACCGCCCCTGATGGCGGTAGTGCGTGGCATCAGTCGTGGCGATCTGATGGCGCGATACAAAACGCTGGCATCGGTAACTGACACTGGCAATCTGACTGCCATATATCAACTGGTGCTGCCACTGTCCGCGTCACCTGCGCGTCTCTCTGCGCGCATGGATATCGATACCGATGGGACGCTGCCGGAAACGGTCGGAGCCGTCGAATTGAAAACATCTGGTGGCGCCTCTATTTTCAAGCCTACCCTTCGCCGGGTAGGGAAAACCAACAGCTATGTGCTTGATGATGTTCCGATATATGCAACAACGGCAGCACAACTCTATGTGAACATCGGACTACCGTCCGGTGCGAGTTACATGCGCATCACGAACCTGATCGTGACCGACGGGGGTATCCCAGTGATCGCATCTGGAGGCGTTTCGACAGCAGAAATCGAGGCCATTGCAGAAGCAACTGCGACCGATGTGGCCACGGACAAGATCAATGCGCTTGGGTCAATAGACAGCTATCCGAAAGACGGTCTATCGGCCCTGCGGCGTGGTTCGAATGGCATAGTCGATCTGGTCATGCTGTCGAACAGTCACGGGCAATTCGGGGGGGCCGGACTTGCAAAAGCACTATCGGCGCGGCTGGCAGAGCGGTTTGGAGCATGGGTAACGCCGCTCAACCTCGGTACGGGGCCGACAGGTGCGGCAACATCAGGTTTTTCGGCGGACCTTGGGACGTTTGCGATCGATATGGTTCAGCCTGGGTTCGTTGCCGCGGGCTCCACACTGGCCGGGTCTACAACGAATGGCGTATATTTCTCCCCTGTCGACAACCTGCCACGGTTGCCGCTTGACCCGACACATTCCCTGCGGGTCCATTATGGGTATGCAGTTTTCGGAACTGGGTCTGGAAGTTTCACTATATCGATGCGCCACGAAGAAAGTCCGTGGAACATGATTTTCACCTCTGCTCCGATCAGCACCTACGATGCTGCCGGGGAGAGTGTGAAAATTGGGGCATATGACCTTGCAGCTGATGCGTACCGGAATGGTGGGCTGTATGCGGCGCGGTTCAACTACCTCGGAAACACGATCACTGGGCCATTCATGAGCCTATTCATTCGCGTCGAGGACATTGATGCGACGCATGGCATCTGCACCAACGTCGCGTTCGCTGCTGGCGGCTATAGCATGTATGACATTGCGACATCCGTTTTGGCCAAAGATGACAACCGCGAAATCAACTTCTTCGCCGAGCTCCGTCGTTTGCACATTGCGCGCGGCATGCCTCCGAATATCGTGATCTTCTGCAACGAAGGCCACAACCAGCGCGCCGAAACGTCGCAGCCATCGCTTGGTCGCCGCGCGATTACAGATGCCGATGGGCCGCTCGCGCTGTTGGACAACTACGAAGCCGTGCAACGGCACTACGATGCGCTATGGATATCGCAGGGATGGGACGTTCGCGAGCTTACATACGTCATGTGGGTGGATCACCCGCCTGAGGGCGGCGACGATGCCGAAATGACCGCATATCGGCGGATCATGACGACGGCGGGGGCCTGCTTGCCGCGCACGAGCGTGGTGGATAGCGGGCTGTTGGCCACGGCGGAAGAACTGACATCGACCGGGTCGTATGCGGATGGGATTCACCTCGTGAACACAGTCGGGGCCGGGTACGACCTGCTAGCGCAGCGATTTGTTGCAGCCATGGTCGACTAATAAATTTTCGTCCAGAAGGTAGTGCGGAAATGTCCAGAAGCTGGCGCGCCGCAACACAATGTGAGCACCCGAAGAGTGCTTCGGACGGCCCTTATGAGCCTGAGGATGACACGGATGGGCCCGGATTCTGAAAAATATTCTGTAACCCCGGCGTAACCCCGCGCGCAAATCTGGAGCCGAAAGCCAAGGAATCGCCGCCCGTAGCGATAAAATTTGCAGCCATTTTAAGGATTTAAGTGGTGCCCAGAGCCGGAATCGAACCAGCGACACGCGGATTTTCAATCCGCTGCTCTACCAACTGAGCTATCTGGGCACCGGGCCGCGGCGTTGCCGTGGTGGCGTTGGTGGGGGGTTACTAGACGAGGGCGCGGGGGCTGTCCAGAGGGTTTTGCGGAAAAATTTTCATCCGCCCCGCCCGACTGCCTCGCACGCTCAATGCGGCCGAGGATCGGCCGGTTCGTCGTTGGGGGCGCGCTCTTCTTCCTCGGCAATATCGCCCGGGATAACGTAAGAACCGTTCAGCCAGCGCGCCAGATCGACATCGGCGCAGCGTTTCGAACAGAACGGGCGATATTTCGGGTCGATCTCCTTGCCGCAGATCGGACAACTCATTCCCGACCCTCCAGCAAGGAGGCCAGTGTGACGCGATCGCGCTTGCGGGCCAGTTCGAAATTTCCCAGCGGCGTCCAGCCGGCCAGGCTGGTTTCCGCGGCCTCGCCCTTGAAGGCGACGCGAATCTGCTGCTCCAGCACGGCGCGGTCCTTCTTCGGCATCGGCGCGAAGTCGATCACCACCTGCCCGCCCAGGCCCCGCAGCCGCAGCTGACGCGGCAGATCGCGCGCGGCGGCGATATTGGCCTTCAGGCTGGCCGCAGGCGAGGTATCGGCGCCGGTGTTCACATCGACCGCGATCAGCGCGCGGGTCGGTTCGATCATCATGTGACCGCCGCCCGCCAGCGCCACGCGCGGGTCCAGCAGCGCATCGACCGCCTCCAGCACGCCATGATCGCCAAAGTCACCCTCGACCACCTCGTCGGGCAGCGGGTCGGCCCAGTCGCGCCAGGCCTCTTCATGCGGGCCGGGGGCATCGACCAGCAATTCCGGCTCGCCCGACAGATCGGCAATCACCGCCTCGGCCATCTCGCGCATCGCGGCGATGTCTTCGACGATCTCGCCCTCTTCGGCGCCCTCGGCGGCCGAGCGCAGGATCAGCCCGAAATCCGATCCTTCCATCACCACGCCGGCCAGCGCCTGCAGACCCGCACGCACCTCTTCGTCGCGGATGCGGCGCGAGACGTTCAGCCCCGGCGCACCCGGCGTCACGATCGCATAGCGCGACTTGAACAGCAGGCGCAGGCTGACCGGCAGGGCCTTGCCCGGCTCGGTCCCGCCGGTGACCTGGCAGATCACGTTCTGCCCCGGCGCCAGGCCCTTGACCTCGCGCAGAAATCCCTTTTCGCCGCCGGGCAGCCGCACGAAGACGCCGCCCTGCCCCTTCATCTGCCGTTCGACCCGGCCCCGGCAGATCGCACCGGGCGCCAGCGCCACGGCTTCCGAGGCATCGACCAGCAGATCCTCCAGCTGGCCGTCGACCATCAGCGCCGCGGCTTCCAGCCCGTGCAGATCGCCCAGAATGACAACGCGCCCCTTCATTCGGCCCCCGCCTCTATTGCCGCCGCGCGCAAAAGCAGCGCGGTTTCCGCCAGCGGCAGGCCGACGACGCCGGTGAAACTGCCTTGAATCCAGGGGATGAACGCCCCTGCGCGGCCTTGAATCGCATAGCCGCCCGCCTTGCCGTGCCACTCCCCCGAGGCGAGATAGCCGTTCACCTCTGCATTCGACAGCGGGCGGAATTTCACCACCGTATCGACCAGCCGTTCGCGGATGCCGCCCGTGGTGCGCACCGCGACGGCGGTCAGCACATGATGGCGCCGCCCCGACAGCAGCCACAGGAATTCGGCCGCTTCCTTTTCATCGGCAGGTTTGCCCAGAATCCGGCGCCCGCAGGTCACCGTGGTATCGGCGCACAGCACCACCTCGTCCCCGGCGCAGGACAGCGCCGCGGCCTTTTCCCGGGCCATGCGCGCAACATAGTCGCGCGCGGCCTCGCCCTTGCGGGGGTCTTCGTCGATGTCGGGGGCCCGCACTGCCGCAGGCTCCAGCCCGAGTTGCGCCAGCAGTTCGCGGCGCCGGGGGCTGGCCGATCCCAGGATCAGTCGCACGCGCTCAGCTTCACTTGAAGCGGTAGTTGATACGGCCCTTCGAAAGGTCGTAGGTATTCATTTCCACCTGCACCTTGTCGCCAGCCAGAACCCGGATGCGGTTTTTCCGCATCTTGCCTGCCATATGCGCGATGATCTCATGGCCGTTTTCCAGCTCGACCCTGAACGTCGCATTCGGCAGGAGTTCCTTCACGACGCCGGGGAATTCGAGCATTTCTTCCTTGGCCATGGTCACTCCGATATATGCCGCCCGCTGAATTCTGCGGGCGCGCGATACATGCGCCCGGATGCGGCAAATTTCAAGCGGAATGTCAAGTTTTGCGAGGCCAGCGCCGCAACGCCGTTCACCCCTTCGTTGCTTGACCCGATGGGCGCATCGGGTAAGAACCCCTCAAAGCGAGGTGAAGCGATGCATCAATACGATTACAAGGTGGTCCCTGCGCCGTCGAAAGGCGAAAAGGATCGCGGCCTGAAAACCGGTGCAGACCGGTTCGCCCATGCGCTGGAACTGGCGATGAACGCGCTGGCACGGGATGGCTGGGAATACTGGCGCGCCGAAACCCTGCCCGCCGAGGAACGCAGCGGCCTGACCTCGAAAACGACGGTGTTCCACAATCTTCTGGTGTTCCGCCGCCCGCGCGACGCAGCAGCCACGCAATCGGCGCCCGAAACCGGGGCCCTTGCCGCGGCCCCCAGCGCCGCGGAAAAGCGGGCGCGGCAGCTGTCGACCCACGCGCCCGAAGGCAATGCCCCGCGTCTGGGCCCGGCCGAGGACGACGAGGCCTAAACCTCCAGTTCCAGTGCCAGCGCGTGGATCTGCGCCAGAAGCTCGGCCCCCAGCGCCTGATGCACCATGCGATGGCGCGCAAGGCGGCTTTGCCCTTCGAAAGCCCGGCTGCGCAGACGGATGCGAAAATGGCTCTCGCCCGCGCGGGCCTGCGCCGAATGCCCGGCATGTTGCGCGCTCTCGTCGATCACCTGCAGATCGGTCGGTTCCAGCACCGCCAGCTGCGCGCGGATCCGCCCGGCCATCGGTATTTTTGCGCCGCTCATTGCCCCGGCCCCCTTTCTTGTCACGCGAAATAGCCTAAACTGCGTGACCCGAGTCGGCGGGGGGCGTCAAGTGCCCCGCTGTTCCCCCACGCGAGCGATCGCGAACGAAGATAATGAGAGACCCGCATGAGCAAGAGCGATCCCTTCGGTTTCAACATCTCGGCCGCCGCTGACAAGAAGCGCCGACAGAAGGGCAAGCGCGGCATGTCGGGCGCGTTCGAGACCTCGACGCGGATCTGCGACAAGCAGGGCTGCTGCGAGCCCGGCCAGTATCGTGCGCCCAAAAGCCCCAAGGTGCTGGATGACTATTTCTGGTTCTGCAAGGAACATGTGCGCGAATACAACCTGAACTGGAACTATTTCCAGGGCCAGTCGGAAGAGGAATTCCAGGCCTTCCTGGACAATGCGACGGTGTGGGAACGCCCGACCAAGCCCTTCAACCGCGCCAATGACGAAAAGCTGGGCTGGGCGCGGCACGGGATTTCCGACCCGATGGAATTGCTGGGGCAGAACGCGACGCAGAACCCCGGCCGCACCGTGGTCGGCCGCAAGCTGCCGCCGACCGAACGCAAGGCGCTGGAGATTCTGGACGCGCGCGACCACATGACCAAGGCCGAGATCCGCAAAAGCTACAAGGCGCTGATCAAGGTGCTGCACCCCGACATGAACGGCGGTGACCGCAGTCAGGAAGAAATGCTGCAAGAGGTGGTCTGGGCCTGGGATCAGCTGAAAGACAGCCGCAACTTCAAATAAGCCCGGGCCGGGCACACGACACCGCCGCCCGCAACGGGGCCCGAAAAAAACGGGGCGAAGGGTTTCCCCTCCGCCCCGTTTCTTCTGTCATGCCAGATCAGAACTCGGTGCTGTAGCTCAGCTTCAGACCCCAGCTTTCATAGCCATTCACACCGATCCCGTCATAGTAGCTGCCGAAACTCAGATCGGAGCCATTGACGAAATGCCGTGCCAGACCCAGCTCGAGCATCGCGCGGTTGCCGTCATAGGAGTCGGCAAAGGCGCTGTCCGCTGCATCGCCGCTGACATCGGCATAGATGCCGCTCAGCCCGCCGGTCAGATCCATCGTGCCACTGCTCACCGTCAGAGGCAGGCTGAAGTTCAGACCATAGCGCAGTTCGGTCAGACGGATCGTCTGCTTCGGGATCGTCTGCCCCAGCCCGTCGGTATAGCCATCCTGCCGCTCGACCGCATGGCTCAGCCCCAGATGCGGCATCAGCGTGACCGCCCCGCGCACCACTTCGCCGCTCAACTTGACCTGCGCCAGCATCCGTTCCGCGTCGAAACGGTCGGTATAGCTGCCATCGGGCGAGATCCGGTTGTTCGAGTCGCCATAAAGCAGGCTGGCCTCGAAATAGAGCGGCTGCCCGGCCAGACGCGCGGCCATGTAGGGACCGATCAGCCAGCCGTCGCCCTCGATCATCGCCGCCCCATCGGTCGAACGGGCGTGGTCGAACTGCACCATGCCACCGACGATCATATCCTGCGTCAGATTGACGTGCGCGCCTACCGCGCCAGGAAATACTCATCCTCGACAGAACCTGCATCGGTCCAGTTGCCCGTCAGATGCGCCCAGACCGGCTGCTCGCCGGGGGTCGTCAGCGCGAACTGGCCCTTCCCGCGCGAGGTATCGGCCGTGACACTGCCACCCTGGTTGCGCAGCATGCCCGCCAGATCCGGCTGGTTGCGGATCAAGCTCGCGGCCCGGCGCAGTGCGAAATCCGCACGCATGGTCTGGGTCGCATCGGTGGTATCGACCTGCCCGACATAGCCGGTGCAGCGCCAATGAACAGTATACGCCAGACTGGTCGGGGAGCCGCCACCGCCATCGTAATATTCATTGCCCGCGACGTCGCAATACCCGCAGACAGTGCCGCAGGTCCCGCCCCAGGCATCGACCGAAGTATAGCCGAGCGCCTGACAGGCCACGATCGCATTATACTGGCCGCTGACGTTGGCTGCGACCCAGGCCGTGTCGGTATCGGCGCGGCAGACCGTCCAGGGATCACCCGACAAGACGCCATCCGTTCCGCCCGTGCCGACGGCAGGAACCGAGACTTGCGCCGAGGCCGAAACGGCACCCAGCAAGGACAGGACCAAAACAGTCAAACTCGCACGGAACACATAAAACGCCCGACCCCACAACCGGCTCAGGCGCGTCTCGGAATATAACATATCCGCCTCCGCTCACTCATCGTTCCAATTGCAGGCATCATAGGCGCCGATGCGCCCCGAACCATCCGGCGGATCACGTTCCTGTTATCTTTTTGCGCACCGTGGCGCGGAACGCACAGCCCCCGCCCGCAAGCGCCGCAAATACCGCGCAAACAGGGGGGCTATGTCATGCGATAATGCGATCGGTCCGCAGAATGTGCGGCTCAGTGCCCCCCGGGCTTGCCCCGCAGGGCACCGATCAGCGGGTCGATCACCCGCGCGACCACCGGAATCAGCGCCAACCCGAAAGCCAGCCCGAACGCCCCGTCGAAGAATGCCGTGACCCCCCAGGCCACCAGCCCTTCGGCCTGCGGCAGGGCCTGTGCCGCGGCTTCGGCCTGATGGTGTATCCAGTCATAGGGCGCATGCCAGCCAAGTTCGGCAGTGCCATGCAGCAGGATCGAGCCGCCGACCCAGATCATCGCCGCCGTGCCGACAGCCATCAGCGCGCTCAGGAACCCCGGCATGATCGCGACAATGCCGCGCCCCAGCGCCCGCGTGGCTGACAGCCGGCCGACGCGCGCCAGCCAAAGCCCGACATCATCGGCCTTCACGATCAGCGCCACCCCGCCATAGACCACCACCGTGATCCCCACCGCCACGATTGCCAGCGCCATCGCCTGCATCCACACCGGCTGGCCCGCAGGCAGTGCGGCCAGCGCAATCGTCATAATCTCGGCCGAGAGGATGAAATCGGTCTTCACCGCACCCGAGACCTTCTCGGCCTCCAGATGGCCGGGGTCGCCCGCGCTTTCGACATGCCCGTCGGCATAGGGGGCCGCGGGGTGAAACAGATGCCAGACCTTCTCGGCCCCCTCGAAGCACAGATAGGCGCCGCCCAGCATCAACAAAGGTGTGACCGCCCAGGGGGCGAAGGCCGACAGCAGCAATGCCGCAGGCAGCAGGAACACCAGCTTGTTGCGGATCGAGCCCAGCGCGATCTTGCCCACGATCGGCAGCTCGCGCGCGGCAGCGAAGCCATGCACATATTTCGGCGTGACGGCGGCATCGTCGATCACGGCCCCCGCGGCCTTGGCACCCGCCTTGGCCGCCTGCCCCGCCACATCGTCCACGCTGGCCGCCGCGATCTTGGCGATCCCCGCCACGTCGTCCAGAAGTGCAAGTAAGCCGCTCATCGTCACACCCTTTTACCGTTGGCGCCAAGGTAAGGGGCGCGCGGCCCCGGGGCAAGACGACGCGTGCCGAACGTGCCGATGCGCCGCAAAAACACCCCCGGATCACGAAGACCCGGGGGTGAGGCATTCGTTACTCGGTCACACGTTTCGGGACCAGGCCCCACTCGTTACCGATGCACCGCTTACATCTTGGGCGTCAGAACCGCGTCGATCACATGGATCACACCGTTCGACTGCTTGACATCGGCGATGGTCACCGTGGCCATCGTGCCGTTTTCATCCTCGATCACGACCTTGCCGTCCTGCATCTTGCCGGTCAGCGTGCAGCCGCCCAGCGTCGGGATCGGATGCGCGCCGCCGTCATCGGCGATCATCTTGACCAGCGCGTCCGACATCACATCCGCGCCGACCACATGGCAGGTCAGAACCTTGGTCAGCATCTCTTTGTTTTCCGGCTGCAGCAGGGTTTCGACCGTGCCCTCGGGCAGCGCCGCGAAGGCCGCGTTGGTCGGCGCGAAGACGGTGAAGGGGCCAGGGCCCGACAGGGTCTCGACCAGACCGGCGGCCTGCACCGCCGCAACCAGCGTGGTGTGATCGGCCGAATTCACCGCATTTTCGACGATGGTCTTGGTGTCATACATTGCAGCACCGCCCACCATCGGGTTTTCGCCCGCCAACGCGGCAGAGCCCAGGAACGCGGTCAGAACAAAGGCGCCGGTCAGAGTCGATTTCATGGTCATGTTCATGGTCATGGCTTTTTCTCCCAAATCAGCCTGCCCGCCCCGATTGGCGGGTCATGTGAGAGACGGGTGCCCCGCCGGCGAAGTTGCACACAGAACGATCACGTCGCATCACGCAACCGTGTAGCCCGCCGCAGCCTGTAACCGGGACAATCCGCCCCTTGCACGACCCCCGGCGATGGTCCACAAATCCAGACGACGAAGGACAAGGACGCAAGCCATGCTCGATATGAACGCCAAGCCCACCGAAGATATTGATGTCCGTGACGTGTTCGGCATCGACAGTGACATGAAGATCAAGGGCTTTGCCGAGCGCAGCGACCGCGTGCCGGACCTTGACCCGACCTATAAATTCGACCGCGACACGACTTTGGCGATCCTGGCAGGCTTTGCCTATAACCGCCGGGTGATGATCCAGGGCTATCACGGCACCGGCAAATCGACGCATATCGAACAGATTGCCGCGCGGCTGAACTGGCCCTGCGTGCGCGTCAACCTGGACAGCCACGTCAGCCGGATCGACCTGATCGGCAAGGATGCGATCAAGCTCGTGGATGGCAAGCAGGTCACCGTGTTCCACGAAGGCATCCTGCCCTGGGCGCTGCGCAACCCGACCGCGATCGTGTTCGACGAATACGATGCGGGCCGCGCCGACGTGATGTTCGTGATTCAGCGCGTGCTGGAAGCCGACGGCAAGCTGACGCTGCTGGACCAGAACGAAGTCATCACCCCGAACCCCTATTTCCGCCTGTTCGCGACCGCCAACACCGTGGGTCTGGGCGACACCACCGGGCTTTATCACGGCACCCAGCAGATCAACCAGGGCCAGATGGACCGCTGGTCGCTGGTCGCCACGCTGAACTACCTCAGCCATGACGCCGAAACCGCGATCGTGCTGTCGAAGAACCCGCAATACAACACCGAAGCCGGGCGCAAGACGATCGGCCAGATGGTGACCGTGGCCGATCTGACCCGGACCGCTTTCATGAACGGGGATCTGTCGACGGTGATGTCGCCGCGCACGGTCATCGCCTGGGCGCAGAACGCGCGGATCTTCAACAATGTCGGCTATGCGTTCCGCCTGACCTTCCTGAACAAATGCGACGAGCTGGAGCGGCAGACCGTGGCCGAATTCTACCAGCGC
The DNA here is from genome assembly GCF_029222945.1 of Paenirhodobacter sp. CAU 1674. Taxonomy (NCBI): domain Bacteria; kingdom Pseudomonadati; phylum Pseudomonadota; class Alphaproteobacteria; order Rhodobacterales; genus Paenirhodobacter; species Paenirhodobacter sp. CAU 1674. The sequence continues at coordinate 61,328 of NZ_JARHUH010000004.1, forward strand.
CTGTTCGACGAGGAACTGCCGGAAAGCGCCGCCACCATCGCGCTGCGCTGATCTGGGCCCCGGCCCGGGTCCGGCTGAATGCTCGCATCGCGCAATGGAGACGCTGCACCTCACCTGCACGGCCATGAACCGGCCAGAGCTTTTCAGGCGAATGCTTGAAACTCTGCTGGCCTGTGGTCCGCAGGGGTGGCAGCTGCATGTCGGCGTCGAACCCGGGCCCGAGCAACCGGCCTTTCGTGCGATCTGCGCGGCGGTCCTGCCCGAGGGCAGCTTTCACGTCCACGAAAACCGGCAACGTCTCGGCGTGAACGGCAATCCCTATCAGCTGATTTCCAAGCGCTTCCGCGAGGGTGCCGATTTCGTGCTGGCCCTGGAAGAGGATCTGGAACTGGCGCCCGATGCATTGGAACTGGCGCGCTGGTATCGGGCCAATCACCGGCCGCACTGGGCCGCGCTGAACCTGTTGGCCGGGGCCTGCGGCAGCGCGGGCTTCCTGTCCTGGCCGGAAGAACCGGCCCCTTTGTTCGAGTCGCGCTGCTTCAATTCAATCGGCGTCGGTCTGACCCGCGCCGACTGGGACCGCATCGCCCCGGTCTGGAGCCAGCCGCCCGGCCCGGGTGGCAATGGCATCCGCGATCTGCTGAGCGATTGGGGCTGGGACTGGGCGATTTTCGGAATGGTGATGCAAGACCCGGATCTGCGCGTGATCCAGCCGGTCGCGGCGCGCTGCACCCATGCCGGCGCCAGCGGCACCTTCTGCACGCCCGAATTTCAGGAGCGCGCCTTCGCGCGCCTCGAACTGGCGCAGGCTGCCCCCGCGGGCCCCGAAGGCGGCTATCGGCTCCTGTCGATCGACGCCCTGCCCGCACGCATCGCCGCACATGCCAATGCGCAACAGGAATCAGCTTTCCACCTTGCGCGGCATGTCCTGTCCACCCGCCCCAAAGGCCGTCTGTCCCGATGGCTCGCCGACACCAAACGGAGGCTCCGTGGCCGCAATTGACACCATAGCGCCGCCCAACGCCCTGCGATCCGCGCGCCAGCGCGCCGCCATGGCGTTTTGTCCCCTTTCGCGTTCCCGGCAAACCTCGCATAAAGAACCATGACCAAACCCAGCGACAACCCCGCCGATCCCTTCAAGAAGGCCCTTGCCGAAGCCACCAAGACGATGGCCGACGCGCCGGACCTGACGGTCACCTATTCCGTGGACCCCTCCGGCATGGCGGGCGGCACCATGCGCCTGCCGCAGGTCAGCCGCCGGATGACCCGCGACGAAGTACTGCTGGCCCGCGGCACGGGCGATGCGCTGGCGCTGCGCAAACGCCACCATGACGAGGCGATGGCCGCGCGCTACGCCCCCTCGGGCGAGATGGCGCGCAATCTGTACGAGGCGATGGAAACCGCGCGTTGCGAGGCCCTGGGCGCGCGGCACATGCCCGGCACGCTCAGTAATATCGACGCCAAGATCGAGCACGAGGCGATGCGCCGCGGCTATGCCCAGATCCGCAGCCAGCAGGATGCGCCGCTGGCGGTGGCTGCGGGCTATCTGGTGCGCGAACTGGCGACGGGGCGCAAACTGCCGCCTGCGGCCGCCAATGTGCTGGAACTGTGGCGCCCGTTCATGGAACAGACCGCTGGCGACGATCTGGAAAACCTGGGCGATATTCTGGCCGATCAGGCCGCTTTCGCGCGCATGGCCCGCAAGGTGATCGCCGATCTGGGTTATGCCGATCAGCTGGGCGACGACCCGGATGAAGAGCTGAACGACGAAAGCGACGCCGAAGACGCCGAGAACGATCCCGAGGCGGGCGACGAACAAAGCCGCGACGAAAGCGAAAGCGACGAGTCCGAGGCCAGCCCCGAACGCAGCCAGGAAGAACAGCAGGATCAGTCGCAGACCTCGGTCAGCATGGATGACCTTGCCGATCAGGAGATGGGCGAAGAGGTCGACATGCCGCAGGCCGATGCCCCGGACGAACCGCCCGCCCCGCCACCGCATTCGCTGGCCGATCCGAACTACGCGGTCTTCACCACCGAGTTCGACGAGGAAATCGCCGCCGAGGATCTGGCCGAACCGGCCGAACTGGAACGGCTGCGCGCCTATCTGGACCAGCAGCTGGAACCGCTGAAAGGCGCCGTCAGTCGTCTGGCCAACAAGCTGCAGCGCCGCCTTCAGGCGCAACAGAACCGCAGCTGGGAATTCGACCGCGAGGAAGGCATGCTCGATGCCGGGCGGCTGGCCCGCGTGGTCGCCAACCCGACCACGCCGCTCAGCTTCAAGGTCGAGAAGGACACCGAATTCCGCGACACCGTGGTGACGCTGCTGATCGACAATTCCGGGTCGATGCGGGGCCGCCCGATTTCGATTGCCGCGATCTGTGCCGATGTTCTGGCCCGCACGCTCGAACGCTGCTCGGTCAAGGTCGAGATCCTGGGCTTCACCACCCGTGCTTGGAAAGGCGGGCAATCGCGCGAGAAATGGCTGGCCGATGGCCGCCCGCAGCAACCCGGTCGCCTGAACGACCTGCGCCACATCATCTATAAACGCGCGGATTCGCCCTGGCGGCGGGTGCGGGCGAACCTTGGCCTGATGATGAAGGAAGGCCTGCTGAAGGAAAACATCGACGGCGAGGCGCTGGAATGGGCGCACAAGCGGATGATGGCCCGCCCCGAGGCGCGCAAGATCCTGATGGTGATTTCCGATGGCGCGCCGGTGGATGACAGCACGCTGTCGGTCAACCCCGCGATCTATCTGGAAAAACACCTGCGCGACGTGATCGCCATGGTGGAAAAACGCCGCGCGGTCGAACTGATCGCGATCGGCATCGGCCATGACGTGACGCGCTATTACCAGCACGCCGTGACGATCACCGATGTCGAACAGCTGGCCGGTGCGATGACCGAACAACTGGCGGGCCTGTTCGACAGCGACCCGCGCGCCCGCGCCCGCGTGCTGGGCATCCGCAAGGCGATGTGATGTTTCAGGATTTCACCGCGCGCACCGAACCGCAAAACGGCCCGCCGCGGCTGGCCGCGCTGCGGGGCGCGATGGCGCAGGCGGGGCTTGCGGGTTTCATCGTGCCGCGCGCCGATGCGCATCAGGGCGAATATGTCGCCGAATGCGATGCGCGTCTGGAATGGCTGACCGGGTTCACCGGATCGGCGGGGTTCTGCATCGCGCTGATGGATCGCACGGGGGTCTTTGTCGATGGCCGCTACCGCGTGCAGGTGCGCGTGCAGGTCGACCCGGCCGCGTTCACCCCCGTGAACTGGCCCGAGGTCAAACCCGGCCCCTGGCTGCGTGCGGCCCTGCCCGCTGGCGGCCGCGTGGGCTTCGATCCCTGGCTGCACACCCGCAAGGAAATCACCGAGATCGAGGCAGCGCTGGATGGTTCGGGGATCGAGTTGATCCCTTCGGCCAATCTGGTCGATGCGATCTGGCCCGACCGCCCGGCCCCGCCGATGGCCCCGGCCCGCATCCACCCGCCGGAATTTGCGGGCGAGGACAGCGCCGCCAAACGCGCCCGCCTGGCTGCCGGTCTGCGCGATCGCGGGGCCGCCGCCGCCGTGCTGACCCTGCCCGACTCGATCTGCTGGCTGCTGAACATCCGCGGCGCCGACATTCCGCGCAATCCGCTGGTGCAGGGCTTTGCCGTGCTGCACGACACCGGCCATCTGACGCTTTATGCCGAGCCCGGAAAGTTCAGCCCTGAACTGCGCGCCTGTCTGGGCCCCGAGATTACCCTGCGCCCGCCCGCCGCCTTCGCGCCCGGCCTGCGCAGCATTAGCGGACCGGTGCAGGTCGATCCCGCCTCGGCCCCCGTGCAGGTCGCGCGTGAACTGACCGAGGAAGGGACCCAGATCCTCTGGGCCGAAGATCCCTGCATCCTGCCCAAAGCCTACAAAAACCCCGCCGAAGTGGCCGGGATGGAGGCCGCGCATCACCGCGACGCGGTGGCGATGGTGGAATTTCTGGCCTGGCTCGACGCCGAGGCGCCGAAGGGCCAGCTGACCGAAATCGCCGTGGTCACCGCGCTGGAAGGGTTCCGGCGCGCCACCAATGCGCTGACCGAAATCAGCTTCGACACGATCTGCGGCGCGGGGCCCAACGGCGCCATCGTGCATTACCGCGTGACCGAGGCCAGCAACCGCCCCGTCACGCCGGGCGAGGTTTTGCTGGTCGATTCCGGCGGGCAATATGTCGATGGCACCACCGATATCACCCGCACCGTCGCCGTGGGCCCGGTGCCCGAGGACGCCCGCGCGCCCTTCACCCGGGTGCTGCAAGGCATGATCGCGGTGTCGCGCGCCCGCTGGCCGCGTGGACTGGCCGGGCGCGATCTGGATGCGCTCGCGCGCGCGCCGCTGTGGATGGCGGGCCAAGATTACGACCACGGCACCGGGCATGGCGTGGGCGCGGCGCTCTGCGTGCACGAAGGCCCTGCGCGGATTTCGCGCGTCTCTGATGTGCCCTTGCAGCCCGGGATGATCCTGTCGAACGAGCCCGGCTATTACCGCGAAGGCGCCTTTGGCATCCGCATCGAAAATCTGGTGCTGGTGATCCCCGCGCCTGCGATGGGCGACGGGCGCGATCAACTGGCCTTCCGCACCCTGACTTGGGTGCCCATTGACCGACGCCTGATCGACACGGCCCTTCTTGGGCCGGGCGAACGCGACTGGCTGAACGCCTATCACGCCGAGGTCGCGGCCCGCCTCGCCCCGCATCTGAGCGCGCCCGCACGCGACTGGCTGCACGCCGCCTGCGCCCCCCTGTAATCCGGCCAGCGCCCGCGGAGAGGACGGACGCTCCGCGGGGGATATTTGGCCAGAGAGACTGTGATTTCTCGCTGGCTCAAATATCCCCGCCGGAGACACCCGCACAGGTCAGTCGCGCGCCCTCAGGCGTCCAGAAACGCCTTGGCCGCGCGCGCGATGACGATTTCCTCATTGGTCGGAATCACCATCACCTCGACCTTGCCTGCACCGATGTGGCGGGCATGGGCGGCGTTCTTCGCATCATCCACGGCGATGCCGATCCACTCCATGCCCTCGCAGACGCGGGCGCGGATCGTCGCCGAGTTTTCCCCGATGCCACCGCAGAAGACCAGCGCATCCAGCCCCCCCAATGCCGCCGCCAGCGCGCCGAGTTCCCGCCGGATACGAAAGGTGAAGTAATCAATCGCCTCGGCCGCATGCGGATTGTCGGATTGCTCCAGCGTGCGCATGTCGTTGGACACGCCCGACATCCCCAAAAGTCCGGACTTCTTGTACAGAAGTTCGGTGATGTCATGGCTCGACATGCCTTCCTGATCCATTAGATAGAGCAGGACACCGGGATCGAGTTGCCCGGTGCGGGTGCCCATCGGCAAGCCGTCGAGCGCCGAGAACCCCATCGAAGAGGCAATCGACTGCCCGCCACGCAGCCCGCACATCGACGCGCCCGACCCCAGATGCGCCACCACCACCCGGCCTGCGTGCAGCGCCGGATCGCTGGCGGCCAGCTCGCCCGCGATGTAGTCATAGCTCAGCCCGTGGAAACCATAGCGCCGCACGCCTTTCTCGTAATAGCTGCGCGGCAGGGCGAAGGTGTCGTTCACGAACGGGTGGTTGCGGTGAAACGCCGTGTCGAAACAGGCGATGTTCGGCACGCCCGGGAAGGCATCGACCGCGGCGCGCACGCCCGCCAGGTTGTGCGGCTGGTGCAGCGGGGCGAAGGGGGCCAGCTGTGCGAGTTCCTTCATCAGCGCCTCGGTCAGCCGCACGGGGGCCGCGTGCTTGACGCCCCCATGCACCACCCGGTGCCCGACCGCCACCACCTCGAGGCCCGGGAAATCGGCCTCGAACACCTCGAGCGCGGTTTTCAGCGCCGCACCATTGGTGGCGAAGGCCGCCGGCGCGGTTTCCGGCATCGGCAGGTCGCGCCCGGCGGCATCGCGAATCTTCATCGCCGCTTCGCGCCGGCCGATCCGGTCGACGTGCCCCATGGCCAGGGTTTCCAGGTCTTCCCCGAACAGCCCCAGCTTGAGCGAGGAGCTGCCCGAATTCAGCGTCAGAATCGCGCGGGTCATGCCTTGCCCCCGTTCACCCGGTTATGGTGGATCGCCGCCACCGCCGCCGAGGCAAGACGCGCCATCGAACTGTCGGAGCGCGAGTTCAGGATCACCGGCACCTTGGCGCCCAGCACCAGACCCGCGCCTTCGGCGTGGCTGATATAGGCCAGCTGCTTGGCCAGCATGTTGCCCGCGTCGATCCCGGGCACCACCAGAACCTCGGCATGGCCCGCAACCTCACCGCGCAGGCCCTTGGTGCGCGCGGCGCCAATATCGACCGCGTTATCCATCGCCAGCGGGCCGTCGACGACACCGCCCTTGATCTGGCCGCGCTCGGCCATTTTCGACAGCAGCGCCGCATCGATCGACGAGGGGATCGCCGGGTTCACGGTTTCCACCGCCGACAGCACGCCGACCTTGGGCACCGCGATGCCGATCGAGATCGCAAGGTCGATCGCGTTTTGCACGATGTCCATCTTGGTTTCCAGATCGGGCGCGATGTTGATCGCGGCATCGGTCACCAGCAGCGGATGGCTGACACCGGGCACGTCCATCACGAAGATATGGGTGAAACGGCGTCCGATCCGCAGCCCGGTTTGCTTGTCGAGCATCGGCTTGAGCAGATCGTCGGTGTGCAGATGGCCCTTCATGATCGCCTGCGCCCGGCCCTGATTGACCAGATCCACGGCAAGACGCGCGGCCTCGCGGCCGCTCATCGCGGGCAGCAGTTCGTAGCCTTCCAGCGATTTGCCGACATCCTTGGCCGCCTGCGCAATCTTGCCGGGATCGCCGATCAGGATCGGCGTGATGATCCCGTGTTCGGCGGCGACCAGCGCCCCGTCCAGCGCGTGATCGGCCTCGGGGCAGACCACCGCAGTGCTCAGCGCGGGCAGTTTCTCGGCCTGTTCCAGCAGCATTTCGAAATGGCGGTGCCGCTGCGAGATCAGCCCGGGCACCTCCAGCGCGTCAAAGCGCATGTGGCGCTTGGGCGCCTCGACCTCGGCGCTGCCCTCGACGATCAGCGCATCATCCCCCACGCGCCGCACCTCGGCCGACAGCCGCACCACGTTGTCGGGCAGTTTTTCGGTCACCGTGACACGGGCGCAAATCTCTTCGCCCGCTTTGGCACGGGCGTGGAACTTCAGGCTTTGCGCACGATAGAGCGTGCCCGGACCCGGCAAGACATTGCCCAGAACGGCAGTGATCAGCGAGGCCACGAACATCCCCGGGGCGACGGCCTCCCGCACGCCATCACCGTCGCCATCCTCTGCTTCCAGGTGAACCGGGTTATGGTTGCCCGAAGCGGCGGCGAAAACATAGAAATCGTCGGCGGTGCACAGTCTTTTCAGCTCTGCACTCATTCCCGGTTGCAGCTCCTCCCACATCCGGTTTTCGAAAATCATCTGTATACTCCTTAGGTTGCACGGTTCAGCGCCCCTCTATGGCACCGTTCCGTGAAGGCTCCATAAACCACATGGCCCTATGCAACCTTGATTAGCAACAAGTTGCCTGAATTTGGCCAGCCTCTTTTCCCTGCCGCGACAAGCGCCTAAGACTTGGGCAAAGCGATGGAGACGACGATGGCCCACGAACAGGCGCTTGCCGAACTTGCCACCCTGCTCGGCCCGCGGCTGAGCCGCACCCAGGCTGAACGCGACCTGCACGGCCAGTCCGAAACCTGGTTCGCGCCGACGCCCCCCGATGCGGTGGCCTGGCCCGAGACGACGGCCGAGGTCAGCGCAATCGTCAGGATTTGTGCGGCGCATCAAATGCCCTTGGTGGCCTGGGGCACGGGCACGTCGCTGGAAGGGCACGCGCTGGCCGCGCAGGGCGGGCTGTGCCTGAACACCAGCCGGATGAATGCGGTGCTTGACGTGCTGGCCGAGGACCGTCTGGCGGTGGTGCAGCCCGGCGTCACGCGCGAGGCGCTGAACCACGATCTGCGCGCCACGGGGCTGTTCTTTCCGGTAGATCCGGGCGCGAATGCAAGCCTGGGCGGCATGGCCGCGACCCGCGCCTCGGGCACCACAACGGTGCGCTATGGCTCGATGCGTGATAATGTCGCAGCGCTGGAGGTGGTGCTGGCCGATGGCCGGATCATCCGCACCGGATCGCGCGCGGCGAAATCGGCCAGTGGCTATGACCTGACCGCGCTGATGATCGGCTCGGAAGGGACGCTGGGCATCATCACCGAACTGACGCTGCGCCTGCATGGCCAGCCCGAAGCGGTGAGTTCCGCCGTCTGCGCCTTCGACACGTTGGAAGCCGCGGTCGAGACCGTTCAGCTGACGATCCAGATGGGCATTCCGATGGCCCGGATCGAATTCGTCGACGAGGCGGTCGCGCGCGTCTTCAACGCTGCAAATGACGCCCATATGCCCGAAAAACCGCATCTGCTGATCGAGTTTCACGGATCGGAGGCGGGCGTGGCCGAAGACAGCCGCCGGTTCGGAGAGGTGGTGGCCGAAATGGGCGGCGCCGATTTCCAGTGGGCCACCAGCACCGAGGACCGAAACCGGCTGTGGAAGATGCGCCATGCCGCCTATACCTCGTGTCTGGCTGCGCGCCCGGGCTGCATGGGTCTGGTGACCGACATCTGCGTGCCGATCTCGCGCCTGGCCGAGGCGGTGGCGCAGACCCGCGCCGACATCGCCGCCGAGGGGCTGACCGGGCCGATCCTGGGCCATGTCGGCGACGGCAATTTCCACGCGATCCTGCTGCTGGATCGCAATGACCCCGACGAATTCAAACGCGCCAAGCGGGTGGCGGGCAAGATGGCCGAACGCGCGCTGGCGATGGGCGGCACGATTACCGGCGAACACGGGATCGGGCTGGGCAAGCGCGGGCTGATGGCCGCGGAACACGGGCAAGGCTGGCAGGTGATGGGCGCGATCAAGGCCGCGCTCGATCCGCAGGGCATCCTCAATCCCGGCAAACTGGTGCCGCAACCCGGAGACGACGCATGAGCCTGGCCACCCCCGCCGATCTGCCCCGTGCCTTTGCCGTCGCCTGGGGCGCGCATGACGCCCGCGCGCTGGCCGCCTTTTTCGCGGAGGATGCCGATTTCCTGAGCCTCACCGGCGGCGTGGCCGAGGGCCGCACCGAAATCGCCGAAGTGCTGGCGGGAGAATTGGCCGGCGCCTTCGCGCGTGCCCGGCTGGTCACCGGGAAAACCCGGATCCGCCCGATCGGGGCCGAGGCCTGCGTGCTGCTGCAACGCTTCGTGCTGACGGGGATCGTGCATGCCGACGGCTCGGACGCGGGGCGGATCGGCGCGGTGTTCTGCGCTACGCTGGCGCTGAGCCCGACGGGCTGGCAGATCGTCGCGGCGCAATTCGTGGTCGAGGCCTAGGGGCTCTGCCCCCGGGCTGCGCCCTCCCCCGGGATATTTTGGCCAAAGTGAAAAGGCGTCCCCCTTTCCGGGGTGCCCGCATGCCCTGCAACCGATTGAATTTCGTCCAAAACCCGCACGCGGTCAGGTCAAAGACGCGGTCGGGCCGATTTTTCGTCGCTTCAACGGCCATTTGCCGCTAGGCTCGATCAGGCCCGTCGATGATTTCAGGTTGCGTGCTGGCCATGAAAATTCCAACTCGCCGCTTCATTGCACTGTTGCTTGCCGCCTGTTTGCCCGGGCTGGCCGGGGCATCCTCGCGCGTCGAACCTTGGGAGGACCCCGGTTACGGCACCTGCGGCGGATTTTCCTTTTATGGGCGGCGTTCGGATATCACCATGTCCAACAGCGCCGGCAGCGCCCAGTTCAGACCCCGGCTGAAGGTAGAGATCTATAACCCGCTGACCGCAGAAGGCACGGCGGAGACCCGGATCGAGATGCGCGCCAGCGTGGTGGACATCGTGTCCTCGGTCAATCAGCTGCTGAAGCTCATGGAAAGCTCGGGCTGCGACCGGCTGCATTACAACAACGATGCCGCGATCACGACCTATGACGACAAATGGGTCATCACCAGTCATTTCACCTATGAGGAACGGGTCTGCACCGGGGTCGGATCGGCCACCATCGCGACCCGGACCCAGCCGTTGCATATCGACATCGTGCCCGATTTCGCCCTGCGCGAGGTCGCGGGCAAGCCGGTGATGACGATGCGGCTGGTGGCCGGCTACCGGCTGCCGTTGTTCCTGAACGTCACTCTGGAAAAGGATCTGTTCAACATCGACGAAACCTATGATGCGCTGCCCGCGCCGATTGCGGCGAATATCACCGGTTCGGAGATGGTGCTCAAGACATTGGGGGGCAAGACGCTGCAACTCGAAGCGGCGATCAGCCTGCGCCCCCTGAAGAAAAGCATCGCCTGCCTGATCAAGGAAGGTATCGGCGAGGAGATCTGGAAAAGCGGCGATTGGTATCGGCATCATTGAAGGAATGCGCATGAACAAGGGATTTGCGGGAACGGTCGGGGTGATGGCCCTGGCGCTGGTCGGCTGCTCGGACCTGTCCGATATGATTTTCGGCGAGGTCCGCACGACCCGCCTGAACGTGACGCCACCGCCGGTCACGACCGAGCTGGATTGCCGGACAGAATGCAAGATCGGCGCGGAAACCGAGAACTGCCTGTATCTGAACGCCAGCGTGTCGCGCCCCGATTACAAGACCCGGATCGCCGCCTTCCGGGCCCTGTTCAACGCTCACGCGCAGGACGCCAGCATCCCGCATGCCGAAGTGCTGGCCCTGTTCGACAGCCCCGACGACCCCTGCCGCCGGGGAGAGGTTCTGCTGGGGCAGGACGGGGTGTTCACCAACCTTTCGATCGACAGCACCCATTGCTATCTGAGCTACAAGGCCCCGCTGGTCGGTGAGCTGATGCTGGATGTGCCGCCCAAGATCACCGGGGCGATCATTGACACCGAGGCTGGCGGCTTTGATATCCGCTTCGACAAGCCCGAAGAGGCCATCGAGATGATCTTTGCCAAGCAGGCGCTGAACAACGACATCGGCGGCAAGATCGTTGCGGTGAACGTTCTGGCCAACCGGGTTTTGATGCGCACGCAGACAATGTGTCTGGCCTCGGCGATCTGATCCTGACCGCAGGACCGTTGCCGCCTCAGCCCGCCAGCAATTCGTCAGCGGCGGCGCGGGCGGCGGCGGTGACCTCGGCGCCCGAAATCATCCGGGCGATTTCATCGCGCCGTTCGGTCGCGCCCAGGGCCACGACTTCAGAGGTGGTCATGCCCTCGCTCACCGATTTCTGCACACGGAAATGATGCCCGCCCCGGGCCGCTACCTGCGGGCTGTGGGTCACGACCAGCACCTGCGCGCCAGTGGCCAAGCGTGCCAGACGGCGACCGACGGCATCTGCGGTGGCCCCGCCCACGCCGCGGTCGATTTCGTCGAAGATCAGCACCAGTGCATCGGCGCCGCGTGCCAGCACCACCTTCAGCGCCAGCAAGAAGCGCGACAGCTCCCCGCCCGAGGCGATCTTGTTCAGCGGCCCGGCCGGTGCGCCGGGGTTGGTGGCGACGGTGAAGGCCACGGCATCGACGCCTTCGGGCCCCGCCTCCCCGGCCGTGATCTGGGTGGCGAAGACCGCACGTTCCATTTTCAGCGGCGCCAGTTCCGCCGCCATCGCAATATCGAGCCGCCCCGCCGCCGCCTGCCGCGCCGCGCTGAGCGCGCCCGCAGCCGCGGCAAAGGCGGCCTCGGCGTGCGCAAGCTCTGTGCGCAGCGCCGCGATATTCCCCTCGCCCGCATCCAGCGCGGCCAGCCGCGTCCGCAGCCCTTCGGCAAAGGCGCCCAGATCATCGGGCAGCACGCCATGTTTGCGCGCTAGCGCGCGAATTGCGAACAACCGCTCTTCGCAGGCCTCCAGCGCGCGCGGATCGAAACTGAGGGCCTCAAGCGCCGTCTCGACCCCTTGCGCCGCCTCGCCCAGTTCGATGAGGGCCCGCTCCAGCGCGGTCAGGGGCGCGTCCAGACGGCCCTCGGCCCGGTCGGCCGCGCCCTGCAGCCAGCGGTCGGCATCGCGCATCGCGCCTTCGGCGCCTTCGGGGCCAAGTGCCTGCAACGCCCGCGCCACATCGCTGCGAATGCGTTCGGCCCCCTGCATCAGGCGGCGCTCGGCATCAAGCGAGGCCTCCTCGCCGGGCTTGGGATCGAGGGCGTCCAGTTCGCCCACCGCATGACGCAGAAATTCTTCTTCGCTTTTCACCGCATCCAGCGCCGCGCGCGCCGTCGCCAGTTCCTTCAGCGCGACCGCCCGCGCCGTCCAGGCGCTGCGCGTGGCCTCCAGCAGCGCGGGATGATCGGCGAAGGCATCCAGCAGCGCCCGGTGACCGCGTGCATTCAGCAGCCCGCCGTCGTCCTGCTGGCCATGCAATTCAACCAGCGTGGCCGAAAGCGCGCGCAGCACCTCGCCCGAGGCGCGGCGGTCGTTGATCCAGGCGGTCTTGCGCCCGTCCGCGGCATTGGTGCGCCGCAGGATCAGCTCGGCCCCGCCGGGCAGCCCGGCCTCGGCCAGCAGCGCATGCGCGGGGTGACCGGCGGGCAGATCGAAGACCGCGGTGACCTCGCCCTGATCGGCGCCGCGCCGGACCAGTTCGGCCCGCCCACGCCAGCCCAGAACGAAGCCCAGACAATCCAGCAGGATCGACTTGCCCGCCCCGGTTTCGCCGGTCAGCACGTTCAGACCCGGCTGGAACTCCAGGTCCAGCCGCTCGATGATCAGCATATCGCGGATTTCAAGCGTGCGCAGCATGGCGTCCGATCCCGTGGGCGATGGCCCCGCTTAGAGCCACTCGCCCTTGATCACCTGACGGTAGATTTTCGACAACCAGCTGTCACCCTTCGATTCCGGCTTCAGCCCCTGCTTTTTCAGCAGCTGATAGGCATCGTCATAGAAGGGCGAGGACTGGAAGTTGTGCCCCAGAATCGCCGCGGCCGTCTGCGCCTCGTCGGTGATGCCAAGCGCCAGATAAGCCTCGGTCAGCCGCATCAGCGCCTCGGGCGTGTGCGCCGTGGTCTGGAACTGCTCCACCACCACCCGGAAGCGGTTGATCGCGGCGCTGTAGTGACCCTGTTTCAGGTAATACCGCCCGATTTCCATTTCCTTCGCCGCCAAGTGGTCGAAGGCCAGATCGAATTTCAACATGGCCGAGCGCGCATAGTCGCTGTCGGGATATTGTTCGATCACGTCGCGCAGCGCCTGCAGCGCCTGGAAGGTCAGGCCCTGATCGCGACCGACTTCGTCGATCTGGTCGTAATAGCTGAGCGCCAGCAGGTATTTCGCGTAGGCCGCATCTTCGTCGCCCGGGTAGGTGTCGATGAAGCGTTGCGCCGAGGCGCGGGCGGATTCGTAATCCTTGGCCTTGTGCTGGGCGAAGGCTTCCATGATCAGCGCGCGCTTGGCCCATTCCGAATAGGGATACAGCCGCTCGACTTCCGAGAAGTAATACAGCGCCTGATCGGGCCTGCGGGGATTACCCACTTCAAGCTCGTATTCGCCGCGCTTGTAAATCTCTTCGGCGGTGAAATTCTCCAGCGGCGGCTCTTTCTTGCCGCCACCACTGCAGGCTGCGAGAGTCGCCACCAGCAAAAGACTTCCGAGCCCTAAAGCCGCTGATCTGCCGCGCGCCATGCCCTGCCCTATCCAAATTCTGCCCAAGCTTCCGTGCCCGGTGCAAGGTCCGTTCCGCCCCACGGGCGGCTGCTTCGCCCGTCCTAGCACAGAAAAATCCGGGGCGCAAAACGCCTTTCGCTGCTTTGAACCGGGTTAATATCTGCCGCTGGCCTCAGCGGGCCGCCACCGCTGGGCGGCACACGCCCGCGCCCGGCAGGCGATAGGCCTGCGCCGGGGTGCAGGCTTCCCATTCCCAGGCGCTGCCATCGGCGAAAAGCGCGCGCAACAGACGGTTGGTCATCGCGTGCCCCGCGCGGTTGCCGGTGTAACGGCCCAGAATCGGCGCGCCAGCCAGGGCCAGATCCCCCAGCGCGTCCAGCATCTTGTGGCGCACCGCCTCGTCGGCGTGGCGCAGGCCACCGGGCGACAGCACCTTGTCACCATCGACTACGACGGCATTCTCATAGGTGCCCCCCAAGGCCAAGCCATTGGCGCGCATGTAATCCACATCCGCCTGGCGGCAGAAGGTGCGGCTGTCCATCAACTCGCGCACGAAGGCGCCGTTGGCCATGTTCAGGCGTTTTTCCTGCTTGCCGATGGCGGCGTCGGTGAAGTCGATGGCGAAGTCGATTTCCAGCGCGGAGGCCGGTTCCAGACGCGCCACCGCCTCGCCCTCGCGCACCTCGACGGGCTTGAGCACGCGGATCGCGCGCAGCGCCCCCCCCAGGGTGCGCAGGCCCGCCGCACGCATGCCGCGCACGAAAGGCGCCGACGAACCATCGAGGATCGGCACTTCGGGACCGTCGATTTCGATCAGCGCATTGTGAATGCCAACGCCGGTCAGCGCGGCCATGATATGTTCGATGGTCGAGACCGAGACACCATCGGCATTCTCGATCAGGGTGCACAGCTTGGACGGGGTCACATGGTCCCACAGCGCCGGGATACGCGGGTTCATGCCCTTCACGTCAGTGCGACGGAAGACAATGCCGTGGTCGGTCGGGGCGGGATGAACGGTCATGCGCACCGGGGCGCCGGAATGCAGGCCCACGCCGTCGAAGGTTACCGAAGATCCAAGAGTCGTTTGCACGCCCATACCCTTTCTTTGCACGGCCCCTGCCCGATCCCGGTTTTGGTAACGCGTTGTTAACCATTTCGGGATCATGGTGGGTCCGCAGCATCAGTTAGGCAAGCGCTGCGCGCATCACAACTCACTCTTTGTAACGGACTGAAACAAAAGCCCCGCGCCGCGGCAAATCCCCGCCGAACCGCGCCGAAAGTATTGAAAACAAATAAAAAAGGGCCGGGTTTCCCCAGCCCTTCGAAGTGCTTTTGTGAACCGCTCAGTTCGCCTGACGACGCAGGAAAGCAGGAATCTCGATCCGATCCTGATCGGCATCCGCCTCGTCTTCATAGACCTGATGCTGCGGCGCGGCAGCGCGCGATTGTGCGGCCGCAGGGGCGTGGCCCGCGGATTCGGCATGGCCGGTCATCCGGTTGATCAGCGAGTTGATGCCGAAGCGCGGCTTTTCGGGCTGCGGCTGCGGTGCGGCCGGGCGCTGTGCGGCCATCGCCGGGCGCGGCTGTTGCGCAGCGGCAGGCGCCTTGTTCACCGCCGCCTGCAACCGGGCCAGAGCCTCGGGCGAGGGGGTGCCGGGCGCGCGCGGACGCGGCGCCACGAAGGCCCCGGCCTCTTCATCGACATGCACATCGCGCGCCGCGGGGCGCGGCTGATAGGCCGGCGGCGGAAGGTCATCGGCGGCCTGCTGCACCGGCGCCTGATAGGCAGGCTGCGGCGCGGGCGCGTCGAACAGGCTGCGCTCGGCCGGGGCCGGTTGCGCGGCGGCCTGCGGCTGCACCGACGGTTGCGGAGCAGCGGGCTGCGGCTGCGCCATCACCGGCTGCGCCGAGGTCACGTTCAGCGCGGGTTTGGGGGCCTCGGCCGCGGGTTTCAGCGGCTCGGCCAGCGAGCGGCGCGGCACCGGCACTTCGGCCACGGCGGGGGCGGCATCAATCCCGGTCGCCACGACCGACACGCGCATCATGCCCTCCATGTTCGGGTCCAGCGTCGAGCCGACGATAATATTGGCGTCCGGGTCGACCTCTTCGCGGATCCGGTTCGCGGCCTCGTCCAACTCGAACAGGGTCAGATCGTAGCCGCCGGTGATGTTGATCAGCACGCCCTTGGCGCCCCGCAGGCTGATTTCGTCCAGCAGCGGGTTGGCGATGGCTTTCTCGGCGGCCTGCACGGCGCGGTCTTCGCCGGTGGCGTCGCCCGTGCCCATCATCGCCTTGCCCATCTCGTCCATTACCGAGCGGACATCCGCGAAGTCGAGGTTGATCAGCCCCGGGCGCACCATCAGGTCCGAAATCCCCTTCACGCCCTGATAAAGCACGTCATCGGCCATCGCGAAGGCTTCGGTGAAGGTGGTCTTTTCATTCGCCAGGCGGAACAGATTCTGGTTCGGAATGATGATCAGCGTGTCGACGACCTTTTGCAGCGCCTCGATGCCCTCATCGGCCTGACGCATCCGTTTCGAGCCTTCGAACTGGAACGGCTTGGTCACGACGCCGACGGTCAGAACGCCCAGCTCACGCGCGGCCTGCGCGATGATCGGGGCGGCGCCGGTGCCGGTGCCACCGCCCATGCCGGCGGTGATGAAGCACATATGCGCGCCCGCCAGATGGTCGACGATCTCTTCGATGGTTTCCTCGGCGGCGGCGGCGCCAACCGCAGGGCGTGCCCCCGCGCCCAGACCTTCGGTGACCTTGATGCCCATCTGGATGCGGGCCTGCGATTTCGACTGCTGCAGCGCCTGCGCATCGGTGTTCGCCACGACGAATTCGACGCCTTCCAGCGCCTGTTCGATCATGTTGTTGACCGCGTTCCCGCCAGCCCCGCCAACGCCGAACACGGTGATCCGCGGCTTGAGCTCTTCGTGATCCGACATCATCAGATTCAAGGTCATTGGTTTCCGCCTGTGTTTTTTAACGGCCCTGTCCCGGCCGAATACCCCGAAATTAGACCAATTTTAGACGTGAATCGGCGCAACGTCACCTAAAAAACACAGGTCTCACACAAAATATGGCGATGGGGTTACCGCCGTCAGCGGTATTTCGCGCACGCGCCATCATCTGGTGGAAACGAATCGGGCAGTGCTCAGCCCTAGCGTTCACCAATTGTCGCGGAACCAGCGGACCGCCCGTTTGAACGACCGCCCACCCAGCCGTTCGGCCGGGATCTCGAAATCCCACCATTCATCCTGCGGATGGGCCGCAAACAGCGCCAAGCCAACCACGCTGGCAAAGCCCGCCCCGGTCGCGGCCTGCGGCAGGCCCTGCACGCGCAGCGGTCGCCCAAGGCGCACGTTCTGCCCCAAAATCCGCGCCGCCAGACCATCCAGCCCCGGGATCTGGCTGGCGCCGCCGGTCAGCACGATCTGCTGGCTGGGCAGATGTTCGAACCCGGCCGCATCCAGCAGCCCGCGCACATCTTCCAGAATTTCCTCGACCCGCGGACGCATGATCCCGATCAGCTCGGCGCGGCTGACCTGACGGCGGTCTTTCTCCCAGTCGCCGGAGTTGCCCGACAGCTCGATCATCTCGCGGTCATCCATGCCGGTGGCATGCACGCCGCCGTGGAAGGTCTTGATCCGCTCGGCCACGGCCATCGGCACCTGCAGCCCGGCCGCGATGTCGCGGGTGACGTGATCGCCGCCCAGCCGCACCGCATCGGCAAAGATCATATGCTTTTTCATAAAGACCGACACGCCCGTCGCGCCGCCGCCCATGTCGATACAGGCCGCGCCCAGCTCCTGCTCGTCCTCGACCAGGCTGGAAATCCCCGAGACATAGGCCGAACTCGCGATCCCGGCGAGTTCCAGATCGCAGCGCCGGATGCAGTAGACCAGGTTCTGGATCGCCGCCGCCTCGACCGTCAGCAGGTGCATATCCACCGCCAGCCGCTTGCCGACATGGCCGCGCGGATCGCCCAGACCCGAGCGATGATCAAGCGCAAAGTTCACCGGATGGGCATGCAGCACCTCGCGCCCCTGCCCCACGGCGGGCATGTCGCAGCTGGCCAGAACGCGCGCCACGTCCTGTTCGTCGACATGGTTGCCCTGCACATCGACTTCGCCATCCAGCCCATAGGACCGCGGTTCGGCCCCGGCAAAACAGGCAATGACGTGATCGACGCGGGTGTTGGCCATCTTCTGCGCCGCCTGCACCGCGGTGCGAATGGCGCGCTCGGTCTCGGCCATGGCGTCGATTTCGCCAAAGCGCACCCCGCGCGAACGGGTGGTCGCCGCACCGATCACCCGGAACGCCGATTGCCCGGCCAGCGGACCCACGTTTTCGTCGGCCAGCGCCTCGCCGCCATCGAAGCGCAGCACAAGGCAGGCGATCTTCGAGGTGCCGATGTCCAGCAGCGCAATCACACCGCGCTGCATCGCAGCCTTGCGCATGTTCCGCATCGCCCGTTGGGCCTGATAAAGATCGGTCATTGGCCAGCCTTTACTTTGGTCGTCTGCCCCGCAGCCGCCTGCAACGCATCAAGCGCGTGCTCTGACAGGCGGATCGTCGGGCGGTCCTGATTGCGCAGATCGAGATGGGTGAAATCGCGGTCAAGAAGGTCTTCAGCAGCATCAAGCGCAAGCGTGCGTTCGACCGCACGCACCGGGTTTGCCTCGGGCAGCAGGATGCGCTGGTTACGGTCCAGCACCAGATCCCAACGCCGTGCGCCCACGCGCACCAGACCGCGCGCGCGCGGCAGGATCGGCCCGGCGGCGGCCAAAATTTCCAGCGCCTCGGGCACGGCCTTTTCGGCGCCCTCGCCCGCGATCAGCGGCAGATCGGCCCGCGCCTCGCGCGCCAGCAGGGTCGCGACACGATGCCCGTTGGCATCCAGCATCTCGATCCCGGTTCCGGTGCGCCACAGCACGGCCGGCACCCGTTCGGTCACCTGCGCCTCCAGCATCCCGCCGGGGCGGATCACCAGGCTGACATCCGCCACCGCATCGAGCCGCGAAATCATCGTCCGATAGTCCTTGAGGTCGATCGTGAAGCTCGACGCAGGCAGGCGCACCGGCAGCATCGCCCGGATTGCCGCATCGACCTCGGGCGAGGCGCCCTCGATTTTCAGCAGGCTGACCATGAATTCAGGGCGGTTCTGCACCGCGGTCTTTGCATCCTGATAGTGCTGGATCAGGTCGGCCCGGCGCCCTTCGTCGCCCAGCCACAGCCCCAGGCCCAGCACCACCACGAAGACCGGCACGCCGATCCGCGTGAACGCCCGCACAAAGGGCGTCAGCCACAGACGTTGCAACCGGAAGGCCAGGCGAGAGGGCGCCGGATCGCGGCGCAAACCGCCCGCGCGCGGCTGCACCAGCGTCTGGCGTTGTCCGGGGTGCAGATAGCGGGGTTCGGCGCTCAGCGGTCGCAAGAGGCATCCTCCACGATCCAGGCGCACAGCTCGGGGAAGGACAGGCCCATCTTGCCCGCCTGCTCGGGCGACAGCGACGTGGGCGTCATCCCCGGCTGGGTGTTGGTTTCCAGCAGGACCAACCCATCCAGCCCGCGCGTGTCGTCCCACCGGAAATCGGTGCGCGACAACCCGCGGCACCCCAGCGCGCGATGGGCACGCAGGGCATAGTCCAGACAGGCCGCGGTGATTTCCGGCGGCAGTTCCGCGGGGCAGACATGGCTGGACCCGCCGACGTTGTATTTCGCCGCGTAGTCATACCAGCCCGAGGTCACGATCTCGGTCACGCAGAGCGCACGGTCGCCCATCACCGAACAGGTCAGTTCGCGCCCCGGGGCGTAGGTTTCGACCATCACCACATCGGGCATCTGGTCGGACAGCTGCGGCGGCGCATTGGCGCCATCGGTCACGATATAGACGCCGACCGAGGAACCTTCGTTGTTCGGCTTGACCACATAGGGCGCGGGCAGGACATGACCCGCCATCACCTCGGCCTTGCCGGCCAGACGGCTTTCGACGACAGGCAGACCCGCCGCGCGATACACCTCTTTCGAACGGCTCTTGTCCATCGCCAGCGCCGAGGCCAGCACCCCCGAATGGGTATAGGGAATGCGCAGCCATTCCAGCAGGCCCTGCACGCAGCCATCTTCGCCCCAGCGGCCATGCAAGGCATTGAAAACACAATCCGCTTTGGCTTCGGCAAGCCGCGCCGGCAGATCGCTGCCCGCGTCGATCTCAATAACCTCGAAACCTGCCACCCGCAGCGCTTCGGCGCATTCGCGCCCAGTGGACAGAGACACCTCACGTTCCGCCGAGGTGCCACCCATCAAAACCGCTACACGGTGGGTTGCCCTGCTCGACATACCCGCCACTTTCGCCTCTCCCGGGGTTGGCCCCGTGGAATGTTGCTTATTCGCCCTGGTTGCGCGCGGCGCCAAATTCACCGATGCGCATGATTTCCCACTCTAACGAAATTCCCTGCGTCTGCAAAACCTTTTTGCGCACCAACTCCCCCAGATCCTCTAGATCTTGTGCCGTGGCCCCACCGGCATTGATCAGGAAGTTGGAATGCATCTCGCTCATCTGCGCGCCGCCCAGCCGCGCACCGCGCATGCCGGCGTTGTCGATCACCTTCCAGGCCTTGAGATCATGCACATCATCCGGCCGCCCGGTCGACGACGCGCCCGAGGGATTGCGGAAGGTAGACCCTGCCGAACGCTCCTTCGTCGGCTGGCTCGCATCGCGTTTGGCGATCTGGTCGTCCATCCGCGCGGCCAGCGTCGCCGGGTCTCCCTCGGCAGCCCGGAAAGTGGCGAAAATCAGCACCGCACCGTCGGGCAGGCGGCTGGAGCGATAGGAAAACTGCAGGTCTTCAGGCCCCAGCTCGACCTGCGTGCCATCGCGCAGGATCGCCGTGACCGAGATCAGGTGATCGGCGACATAGCTGCCATAGCAGCCCGCATTCATCCGCACCGCGCCCCCGATGCTGCCCGGAATGGTGCGCAGGAAGGTCAGGTCGCGCCCGGCCTCGGCCGCGCGGCGGGCGACATGCGCATCCAGCGCCGCAGCCCCCGCCACCACCGTGTCGCCCTGCACCTCGATCCCGTTGAAGCCGCGACCAAGCCGGATCACCACCGCGTGCAACCCGCCATCGCGCACGATCAGGTTCGACCCCACGCCCATCGGAAACACCGCCACATCGGCGGGCAGCGCCGCCAGAAACGCGGCCAGATCGGCCGCATCGGCGGGCTGAAACAGCCAGTCGGCCGGGCCCCCGACGCGCAGCCAGGTCAGATCGGCCAGCGGGCGGTTCGGGGTCAGCGTGCCACGGGGGGTGTAAGCGAGGTTCTGCATGGGTCGTCCTTAGCCAAAGCCGCCAATCCGGGCAAGGCCCGGGCGCGGATGGCGGCGCGGCCCGGCGGGACTCAGCCGTCGGTCTCGATCTCGACGGTATAACGCAACAGGGTGCGGACATTCGCCCCCCAAAACCCGCCTTCCAGCGGCATCGTCCCGGCCTGATCGGGGGCCGCGCACAGCGCCACATGCCCCTCGCCCACCGCCAGACCATGGGTCGGGTCGAACCCGTGCCACCCCTGCCCCAGCCAGACCTCGACCCAGGCATGCAGATGGCGCTGGCCATCGACGCTTTCGGCATGGGCCTGATAGCCCGAAACGAAGCGCGCGGGGATACCCTGCGCCCGCGCCGCCGCGATGAACAGAACCGCCAGATCGCGGCAGGCCCCGCGCGCCGAGGCCAGCGTCTCGGCCGGGGTCTGCGCATCGCCCTCCAGCCGGATCTGCCGATCGGTGCGGGTGAAAAGCTGCCGGTTGAGCAGGTCCAGAAACACCAGCGCATCGCCCCCCGCCTCGTCGGCCAGCGCCGCGGCAAAGGCCTGCACCGTGGGATCGGGGACGGGATCGCGCAGATAGGCGGCCTGCGCGGCGGATGTCGCATCCCAGGGCAAGGGCGGCAGATCGGCAGGCGGTGGCACCGGGGCGCAGGTGTCGAGGGTAAAGCGGCTTTCCACGCAGAACCGGGTGATTTCGCCCGCGAACTCCAGCGCGATCAGCTGGTTCCCGAAATCGTCGGTCAGATCGCAACGGCTTGTCGGCGCCGGGGTCACCGTCAGCTCATGGCCGTGCAGAACGCCTGCGCCCACACGCGGGGTCAACCGCAGGCGATGCGCGCCCAGTTCGACGGGCGCGGAATAGTCGTATTGCATCAGGTGCCGCACTGAGAACCGCATCGAGTCCTCCTTTGCGCCAGACTATCAATGCTGCACCGCAGCGCAAGAAGATATTAACGATGGTTAATGCGTGTCCCGGCCATGCCCCCGCAGGCGGCGCAGCAAGAAAATAAGGGGCCAACGCAGCACACTCATCCCGCCGGCCAGCACCAGAAGACCCACCCAGGGCCCGTTTTGCAGCGTCACCCAGCCCAAGAGCGGCACCCCCGTGCCGATCAGAACCCAGGCCGCGCGCCAGTGCCAGCGCGTCGGGCCCATCCCGATCAGCGTGGCGCCAAGCGCCCAGAGGCATGCGGCAAGCAGAGAAGCGTTCACAGCAGACCTCCGGCAGACAGCACAGCGGCGCCAAAGGCGGCAGCCGAGGCCAGCGTGCCGAAGACCGGCACAATCATCGGCACCCGGAACGCCGCCGCGGGCTGGCGACGCTTAAGGAACACGAGTGACAGGTTCACCAGCGTGAACACCCCCAGCAGCACCAGCGAAGTGGTCTGCGCCAGTGCCGCGACGGGCAGCAGCAGCGCCGCACAGATCGTCAGCCCGCCGATCAGGCTCGTCGCCAGAACCGGCGTGCCGAGGCGCGGGTGCGCATGCGCGAATATCCGCAGCAGCGGCGCGCGCTTGCCCAGACCGTAAAGCACCCGGGCCGCCATCACGACCTGCGCCAGAACCCCGTTCAAGGCCGCCGCCCCCGCAATCGCCGCCAGCAGGAGCGCGCCATGTCCCGCGCTTTCCCACACCAGTGCGAGCGGCCGCTCCGAACTGGCCAGCACCGCCACCGGCACCGCCCGCACGGCGGCAATCGACACTAGCAGATAAAGCGCCGTGGTGATCGCCAGCGCCGCCAGGATCGAGCGCGGCAGCGTGCGGTTGGGGTCGCGCACCTCCTCGGCCATATTCACCATGTCCTCGAACCCGATGAAGGCAAAAAACGCCAGCGCGGCAGCCGCCGCGACCCCGGCCAGCGGCAGGCTCGGCGGGGTCAGGAACTCGGCCACCGGGGGCACGCTGAAGCCCGCCCAGATCACCAGAGCCAGACCCACGACCTCGATCAGCGTCAGCACCGCGGCGAAGGCCAGCGACTCCAGCACCCCGATCAGCGCCACGCCGACCAGCACCAGCCCCAGCCCGGCGATCAGAACCTGCGCATCAATCGGCACCAGCAGGCCCAGATACCCCACACCGCCGCGCAGCACCGCAGCGGCCGAAATCATCCCCGACAGCACGATCGCCAGCCCGACCGCCACCGCCAGCCCGTGCCGGTGCAGGCCTTCCTCGACATAGGCGACCTCGCCCGCCGCTTCGGGCAGGCGCACCGACAGTTCGGCATAGGACAGCGCCGAGGGCGCGGCGATCAGGCCGGCCAGCACGAAGGCCAGCGGCGCCCAGACGCCCGCCTGCGCGGCCACCGCGCCGACCAGAACGTAGATCCCTGCGCCCACCATGACGCCGACACCGTAGGCAGTCAGCAGAACGGGCCCCAAGCGGCGCTTCAGGGTGCCCTCTGCCATCTCAGCCCCCGAGCTTGGCGGGCAGGCCGTTGGCCCAGGTGGAAATCGTGCCCGCGCCAAGGCAGACGACCATGTCGCCCGGACGGGCCTGTTCGCGCACCAGACGCGACAGGTCATCCTCGCACAGGATCGCGCGGGCGTGGCGGTGACCATGGGCGATCAGCCCGGCCACCAGATCGTCGCGCGAGGCGCCCGGGATCGGCTCCTCGCCTGCGGCATAGACTTCGGCGATGGCGACCACATCGGCCTCGTTGAAACAGGTGCAGAAGTCATCGAACAGCGAGTGCAGGCGGGTATAGCGGTGCGGCTGATGCACCGCGATGACCCGCGCGCCCGGCGCCACGGCCTGCCGCGCGGCCTTCAGCACCGCCGCGATTTCCACCGGATGGTGGCCGTAGTCGTCGATGATGGAGACCCCGCCCAGCACCTCGCCAACCTTGGTGAAACGCCGATTGACGCCACCAAAGCCCGCCAGCGCGGCGCGGATTTCTTCTTTCTTCATGCCCAGATGCCGCGCCACGGCCACCGCCGCCAGCGCGTTCGAGACGTTGTGATCGCCCGGCATCGGCAGGGTGCAACCCTCGATCACCGCGATCTTGCCGCTTTCGTCCGGGCCCTCGCCCTGCAGCGCGATGTCGAAATGCGCCACCCCCGCCGTGTAGGTCAGGTTCTGCGCGCGCACATCGGCCTGCGCGTTGAAACCGAAGGTCACCACACGGCGGTCGGTGATCTTGCCGACCAGCGCCTGCACCTCGGGGTGGTCGGTGCAGCACACCGCAAGACCGTAGAACGGGATGTTGCTGACGAAATCGTAAAACCCCTTGCGCAGCGCATCGAAGCTGCCCCAGTGCTCCATATGCTCGGGGTCGATGTTGGTGACGATGGCAATCGTCGCGGGCAGCCGGTTGAACGAGCCGTCGCTTTCATCCGCCTCGACCACCATCCATTCGCCGGCCCCGGCCCGCGCATTCGAACCGTAGGCGTGGATGATGCCGCCGTTGATCACGGTCGGGTCGAAATTGCCGCGGTCCAGCAGGGTCGCGACCATCGTCGTGGTCGTCGTCTTGCCATGGGTGCCCGCAATCGCGATGTTGCTGCGCAGGCGCATCAACTCGGCCAGCATCTCGGCGCGGCGCACCACCGGCAGGCCACGTTTGCGCGCCTCTTCCAGTTCGGGGTTGCCCTTCTTGATCGCGGTCGAGACCACGACCACCGCCGCGTCGCCCAGGTTCTCGGCGCGCTGGCCTTCAAACACGGTCGCGCCCAGTTCGACCAGCCGGTCGGTGATCTTGCTGGCCTTGGCATCCGAGCCCTGCACCCGGAAGCCCTGCGTCATCAGCACCTCGGCGATGCCCGACATGCCGATGCCGCCGATACCGACGAAATGGATCGGGCCGAGTTCACCCGGAAGTTTCGTGGCGGCAGCACTCATGACGGATTTCCTGCAAGATTTTCAACAATTTCGACCAGTCGCGCGGTGGCATCGGGCATCCCGTAGCTCAACGCGGCCCGCGCCATTTGCAACGCACCGCCCGGATTGTCCAGCACCAGCGCCACCTGTTCGGCCAGCGTCGCGGCATCACATTTGCGTTCGGGCAGCATGATCGCCCCGCCCGCATCGACTAGACCGCGGGCATTCGCCGTCTGGTGATCGCCGGTCGCGGCCGCATAGGGGATCAGGATTGCCGGGCGCCCGACCACCGAAATATCGGCAACCGAACTGGCCCCCGCACGCGAGATCACCAGCTGGCATTCGCTCAGACGGCGCGGCACGTCGGCAAAGAAGGGCTGCACCTCGGCGTCGATCCCGGCGGCGGCATAGGCGGCGATCACACGCTCCAGATCCTCTTCCCGGGCCTGATGGGCCACGCGCAGATACTGGCGCAGATGGTCGGGCAATTGCGCCAGCGCGGCAGGCACGACATCCGACAGGATCCGCGCGCCCTGGCTGCCGCCGATCACCAGCACGCTCATCGGATAATCACCCGGGGTGATATAGGCCGCGCCCGCCCGTTCCAGCACCGCGCCGCGCACCGGGTTGCCGGTATGGATGCCCTCGACGCCGGGCGGCAGATCGGTGGGCCAGGTGCCGCAGGCAAAGGCGCTGACATGTTTGGCGAAGACCCGGTTGACCTTGCCCATGATGCCGTTCTGTTCGTGGATGGCCGAGGGAATGCGCAGCACCTGCGCCGCGGCCAGTGCCGGGATCGTCGGGTAACCGCCGAACCCCACCACAACGCGGGGCCGATCGCTCATTCCCGCCATCACCGCCGACAAGACGCCCCCCGCAATGCGGAACGGCACGGCCAGCCGGGCCAGCGCACCGCCGCGTGCAAAAGTGGCCGAGGCCACCTGCTCGACCTTCACCACATGGGGAAAGCCGCCGGTGTAGCGCGCGCCCCGCGCATCGGTGCTGAGCTTGACCCGCCAGCCCCGACGCACCATCGCCTCGGCCAGTGCCTGTGCGGGGAACATATGCCCGCCGGTGCCGCCTGCGGCGATCAGCAGAAGCGGTGATTTCAGAGTGGCCATAGCGATGTTTCCCTAGTGAGAGCGGCGCGACAGGATGTCGGAAATCTGCCCCTGCGGACGGCTCCGGGTCAGCGCCAGCAACATGCCGACGGCAATACCCGAGGCGATCACCGACGAGCCGCCATAGCTGACGAAGGGCAGCGTCATGCCCTTGGCGGGCAGCAGCCGCACCGCGACGCCCATGTTGATCAGCGCCTGCACGCCGAACGAACAGGCCAGCCCGGCGCCTGCCAGACGGGTGAACGGGTCACGCTCGCGCATCAGCCGCAGCAGCGACCGCACGACCACGATCGCATAAAGCGTGATGATCGCCAGAACCAGGATCAGACCGTATTCCTCGGCCGCGACGGCGATGATGAAATCGGTATGCGCATCGGGCAGCGACCATTTCACCGTGCCCTCGCCCACGCCGACCCCGAAGAAACCGCCTTCCTGAATGGCGTTGGTGGCATAGCCGATCTGTGTGCGCGGGTCGATGTCGGTCGACAGGAAGCCGTTGATCCGGCGCGCGAAGTGTTCGGACGTGTTATAGGCCAGCAGACCGCCCGCAGCGGTCAGCCCGGCAATGCCCGACAGTAGGAACACCGGCGCCCCGGCGATGAAATACATCACCATCCAGGAAAACAGGATCAGCGAGGCCTGACCGAAGTCGGGCTGCAACGCCAGCGCCAGCACGATGATGACAGTCAGGATGAAGGAATAAAGCCGTCCGGGCGGGCCCGCCACCTCGTGCGCAGCGGCCATCATCCAGGCCGCCATGATGACGAACCCGGGCTTCAGGAATTCCGACGGCTGCACCGAGGCGAAGCCGAAGCTGAACCAGCGCACGGCGCCCTTGCCGAAATCGGTGCCAAACAGCGGCAGCAGCAGGATCGCCACGAAGGCCCCGGCAAAGCCGATCACGCCCAGGCGGCGCACCTGCGTCGGCGTCATCATCGAGATCACGCCCGCGACCCCCAGTGCCAGCACACCGAAGAACGCCTGCCGCTTGACGTAATAGAACGCCTCCAGCCCGTTCTTTTCGGCCAGCGGCACCGAGGCGGCAAGCCCAAGCAACATGCCCAGGCCGAAAAGCATCAGAATGGACGAAAGCGCCCATTTGTCGATCGTCCGCCACCAGCGCGGAAGAATCGGTTCGCCGACCCGCACGGGTGCGGTGCCAAACACCATTTCTGTCATGGGCTATACCGCCGTTACTGCCTCGAAACGCCCGTTTTCCGGGTCTGAGGCTGAGTCTAGCCCAAACTCCCCGCGCTGCCTAGGGAAACATAGGTCGAACGGCGGGCTTCCGCGAATGCCGCTGGGGCAGCATCCGCCCGCAGGCTTTCGCACGGCGCGCCGGATTTGCACTTTTCTTTTTGCGCGTGACCGATATGATCGGCGCCATGACACGGATGATGAACATTTCGACCATGCGCACCGGGGCTTTGGCCCGCGGTCTGTCCATCCGTGGTCTGCTGCTTCTTAGCTGCCTCTGAGCGTGCCTGCGGGCGCGACCGCTCGGAGGTGACCAGCGCCCAACCCAACCCCGACACCCACGCGATGCTGGCCTTCGGGGGCTGATGACGCTAAGACACATTTCAAAGAGACAGACCATGGCACAGAACATGACCGACCCCCAACGCGTATTGATTTTCGACACCACCCTGCGCGACGGCGAACAATCGCCCGGCGCCACGATGACCCATGACGAGAAGCTGGAAATCGCCCAGCTGCTGGACGAAATGGGCGTCGACATCATCGAGGCAGGCTTCCCGATTGCCTCGGAAGGCGATTTCGAGGCGGTGTCGGACATCGCGAAACGCTCGAAAAACTCGGTGATCTGCGGGCTGTCGCGCGCCAATTACAAGGACATCGACCGCTGCTGGGAGGCGGTGAAACTCGCCGCCCGCCCGCGGATTCACACCTTCATCGGCACCTCGCCGCTGCACCGCGGGATCACCAACCTCGGCCAGGACGAGATGATCGAGCGCATCGCCGACACCGTGACCCATGCGCGCAACCTGTGCGAAGACGTGCAGTGGTCGGCGATGGATGCCATCCGCACCGAGCGCGACTATCTGTGCCGTGTGGTCGAAACCGCGATCAAGGCGGGCGCCACCACGATCAACATTCCCGACACCGTGGGCTACACCCTGCCCGAGGAAAGCGCCGACATCATCCGCATGCTGCTGGAAAAGGTGCCGGGCGCGGACGAGGTGATCTTTGCCACGCATTGCCACAACGACCTGGGCATGGCCACGGCCAACGCCCTGGCCGCGGTCAGCGCGGGTGCGCGCCAGATCGAATGCACGATCAACGGGCTGGGCGAACGCGCGGGCAACACCGCCCTGGAAGAGGTGGTGATGGCCATCAAGGTGCGCCGCGACCTGATGCCCTTTGAAACCCGCATCGACACGACGAAGATCATGAACCTGAGCCGCCGCGTCGCCCAGGTCTCAGGCTTCCCGGTGCAGTTCAACAAGGCGATCGTCGGCAAGAACGCCTTCCTGCACGAAAGCGGCATCCACCAGGATGGCGTGCTGAAAAACGTCGAGACGTTTGAAATCATGCGCCCCGCCGACATCGGCATCACCGAAACCAATATCGCGATGGGCAAGCATTCGGGCCGCGCGGCACTGCGCAGCAAGCTGGCTGATCTGGGCTTCGAGATGGCCGACAACCAGCTGAACGATGTTTTCGTGCGTTTCAAGGCGCTGGCCGACCGCAAGAAGGAAATCTATGACGAGGATCTGATCGCGCTGATGGCCGACAGCGCCGCCAATACCGACACCGACTATCTGCAGGTGAAATGGCTGCGCGTGGTCTGCGGCAGCGACGGGCAGGAAGCCGAGCTGAAGATGGTGGTGGACGGGGTCGAGAAATCGGCCAAGTGCAGCGGCGATGGTCCGGTTGACGCCTGTTTCAAGGCGGTCAAGCAGATCTACCCGACCGAGGCCAAGCTGAAGCTGTATCAGGTGCATGCGGTCACCGAAGGCACCGATGCGCAGGCGACCGTCAGCGTGCGGATGGAAGAAGCCGGCCGCATCGTGACCGGCTCTGCCTCGGACACCGATACGATCCTGGCGAGCGTCAAGGCCTATGTCGGTGCGCTCAACCGGCTGCGGGTGCGCAGCCAGAAAACCGCCCCCGACGCCGATCTGAAATCGGTCAGCTACAAGCTCTGACCGCATCTGCAGGTGCGAAATCCGGGCCGTCCCGCATCGGGGCGGCCCTTTTTCATGCGCTGTCCTGCCACGAAGCAGCGTCTGCCCCGCATCGTGCTGAAAAATTGCACGGATTCGTGAATTGTTGAAAAAGTGAAAGGCAGACCACGATCTGCCGCCAGTTCCGCCCACCCAAAATCGTCAAAGGTCAAGTCATGTGGGCCGCATGCGCGGAATGCCGCGCCTTGCCCGGCCAGGATTCGGGAATCGGCTTCCGCATTTGGGGCCCATTGCCTATACGAGCGGAAACCGGACTCGGTTTCCGAGTCGCGGGGGCGGCTTATTGGGATGGGACATCAGATGGCGACTTTTGGCGGAATCTTTTCTTCCGACATGGCGATCGACCTCGGCACGGCAAACACGCTGGTCTATGTGAAGGGCAAGGGCATCGTGCTGAACGAGCCGTCGGTGGTCGCCTATCACGTCAAGGACGGCAAGAAACAGGTTCTGGCCGTGGGCGAGGACGCCAAGCTGATGCTCGGCCGCACGCCCGGCTCGATCGAGGCGATCCGCCCGATGCGCGACGGTGTCATCGCCGATTTCGACAGCGCGGAAGAAATGATCAAGCACTTCATCCGCAAGGTCCACAAACGCTCTACCCTGTCCAAGCCCAAGGTCATCGTCTGCGTCCCCCATGGCGCAACCCCGGTCGAGAAACGCGCGATCCGTCAATCCGTGCTGTCGGCGGGTGCCCGTCGCGCAGGCCTGATTGCCGAACCGATCGCCGCGGCGATCGGCGCGGGCATGCCCATCACCGATCCCACGGGGTCGATGGTCGTTGACATCGGCGGCGGCACCACCGAGGTGGCCGTTCTGTCGCTGGGCGACATTGTCTATGCCCGCTCGGTCCGCGTCGGCGGTGACCGAATGGACGAGGCGATCATCTCTTATCTTCGCCGCAACATGAACCTGCTGATCGGCGAAAGCACGGCTGAACGGATCAAGACGACCATCGGCACCGCCCGCATGCCCGACGATGGCCGCGGCGCAAGCCTGCTGGTGCGCGGGCGCGACCTGCTGAACGGCGTGCCCAAGGAAGTCGAAATCACCCAGGCTCAGGTCGCCGAGGCGCTGGCCGAGCCCGTGCAGCAGATCTGCGATGCGGTGATGCAGGCGCTGGAGGCGACGCCCCCCGATCTGGCCGCCGATATCGTCGACCGCGGCGTGATGCTGACCGGCGGCGGCGCCCTTCTGGGCGAGCTGGACCTGTCCTTGCGCGAACAGACCGGCCTGTCGATTTCGATTGCCGACCAGTCACTCAATTGTGTGGCTTTGGGCACCGGCAAGGCGCTGGAATATGAAAAACAACTGCGTCATGTGATCGACTACGACAGCTGAGGCGCCCTTTCGGCGCCGAGGCCCGCCTTGGGAGATGCCGTTGGCCCGGGACCGCGACGATCAGGATTATGCAGGACCGCTGCGCCGCATCGCGATTGCGGCGCTGGCGATTGTGCTGGCGCTGACCTTTCTGATCTGGCGCATCGACAGCCCGCGGGTTGAACGCTTCCGCGCGGGCTTCGTCGACCGCTTCGTGCCGACCTTCGACTGGGCGATGGTGCCCGTGACCAAGGTTCTGGACATGGTCGGCGGCTTTCAGTCCTACGCGCGGATCTACGAACAAAATCAGGAACTTCGCCGCGAATTGCAGCAGATGAAGGCCTGGAAGGAAGCCGCCGTTCAGTTGGAGCAGCAAAACGCGAAGCTGTTGTCGCAAAACAACGTGCGGCTGGACCCGAAACTGACCTCGGTTTCGGGCGTGGTGCTGGCCGACAGCGGCTCGCCCTTCCGGCAATCGGTGTTGCTGAACGTGGGCTCGCGCGATGGCATCGTCGATGGCTGGGCCACGATGGACGGGCTCGGGCTGGTCGGGCGGATATCCGGGGTGGGCCGATCCACCAGCCGCGTCGTGCTGCTGACCGACAGTTCCTCGCGGATACCGGTCATCATTCAGCCCTCGGGGCAGCGTGCGATCCTGACCGGGGACAACGCCCCCTTCCCGCTGGTCGACTTTCTGGAAAGCCCTGAACAGGTGCGCCCGGGCGACCGGGTGATTTCGTCGGGTGATGGCGGGGTGTTTCCGGCCGGCCTGCTGGTCGGACAAATCCTGCAAGGGCAGGACCGGCGGCTGCGGGTGCGCCTGTCTGCCGATTACGAGCGGCTGAATTTCCTGCGGGTCCTGCGCAGCCACCCGGCCGAGCAGCTGCATGATGCAGGCCCGCTGATCCCGCCCGCCCCGGTGCAGCCCGCCGCCGAAGGGGGCACCAATGATTGACCCGCTCACCACCCGCCGGATCGCGCATCGCGCGCTGTTCGTGGCGCTGGCGGCGGTGATCCTGTTTCTGCGGCTGCTGCCGGTAAATCCGATGTCGCATGGCGTGCCGGGCCCCGACCTGACGCTGGCGATGACGTTGGCCTGGGTGTTGCGGCGCCCCGATTATGTGCCTGCCCTGCTGATCGTCGCGGTGTTCTTTCTGGAAGACCTGATGTTCTGGCGCGCACCGGGGCTGTGGACACTGATCGTGCTGGCGGCCACCGAATTCCTGCGCGCCCGCGAAGTATCTTTGCGCGACATGCCCTTTGTGCTGGAACTGGCCCTGATGGGCGGGTTGATGGTGGCGATGGTGCTGGCCAACCGGATGGTGCTGGCGCTGGTGATGGTCGATCAGCCGCCGCTGGGGCTGGAATTGCTGCGCCTGCTGATGACGCTGGCCGCCTATCCCTTCGTGGTGGCCCTGTCGAAGCTGGCCTTCGGGCTGCGGCGTGCCGCGCCCGGCGAAGTGGACGCCTTCGGGCATCGGTTGTGAGGGGGGGGCGATGAGACGCTCGCAGAAACAGGCGCTGGAAAGCCGTTCGACCCTGACCCGCCGCGGGCTGATGCTGGGCGGGGCGCAGGCGGCCATCATCGCGGTGCTGGGCCTCAGGATGCGCAAGATGCAGCTGGAACAGGCCGACGAATACCGGCTGCTGGCTGACGGCAACTCGGTCAAGATCCGGCTGATCCCGCCGGCGCGCGGGCTGATCCATGACCGCAACGGCGTGTTGCTGGCCGGCAATGAACAGAATTACCGCGTCACCATCACCCGCGAGGATGCGGGCGATGTGCAAAAGGTTCTGGACGATCTGCGCCGGTTGATTCCGATGACCGATGCCGATGCCGAAGACCTGCTGGCCGACATCAAGCGCCGCCCGCCCTCGGCGCCGGTGACGGTGGCCGACCGGCTGAGCTGGGAAGAATTCTCGCGCGTGGCGGTCAATGCCCCCGCCCTGCCCGGCGTCACCCCCGAGGTCGGCCTGTCGCGCGCCTATCCGCGCGGCCCCGATTTCGCGCATATCCTGGGCTATGTCGGGCCGGTGTCGGATTACGACCTGAGCCAGATCGCCAATCCCGACCCGCTGTTGCGGATTCCGAAATTCCAGCTGGGCAAGCTTGGCGTCGAAGCCAAGATGGAGGACGATCTGCGCGGTCGTGCCGGGCAGCGCCGGGTCGAGGTGAACAGCGCCGGGCGCGAGATGCGCGAACTGGGCCGTCAGGAAGGCGAGCCGGGCAGTAACCTGCAACTGACCATCGACTACCGCCTGCAGAATTACGCACTGGCACGGCTGGGCGATGAATCGGCGGCGGCGGTGGTGCTCGATGTTCAGACCGGCGACATCATGGCGATCAGCTCGGCGCCCTCGTTCGACCCCAACCTGTTCGTGCGCGGGATTTCCAATGCCAATTACAAGATCCTGACCGAGGACGACCACCGACCGCTGGCCGACAAATCGGTGCAGGGCCTGTATCCGCCCGGGTCGACCTTCAAGATGGTGACCGCCCTGGCCGCGCTGGAGGCCGGCGTGATCGGCCCCGAGGAAACCGTTTATTGCCCGGGCCATATCGAGATGGGCGGGCGCAGATTCCACTGCTGGAAACGATCCGGGCACGGTCGGGTCAATGTGATCCAGAGCCTCGAGCAAAGCTGTGACGTGTTCTATTACGAGGTGGCGCAGAAGGTCGGCATCGACAAGATCGCCGAAATGGCGCACCGGCTGGGTGTCGGCGTGCGCCACGATCTGCCGATGTCGGCGGTGGCCGAAGGCGTGGCCCCGACCAAGGCCTGGAAGCAGGAACGCTATGGCAAGGACTGGCGGATCGGCGACACGATCAACGCCTCGATCGGTCAGGGCTATGTGCTGGCCTCGCCGCTGCATCTGGCGGTGATGGCCGCGCGGATCGCCAGCGGCCGCGCCGTGGTGCCGCGGCTGATCCGGTCACGCGACGGGGTCGAGACGCCCATCGCCGAGGCCCCGCCGCTGGATATTTCCCCCGGAATGCTCGATCAGGTGCGCCGCGGCATGAATGCGGTGATGAACGGCAGCCACGGCACCGCCCGCGGGTCGCGTATCGCCGCCAGCGAATGGAAGATGGCGGGCAAGACCGGCACCTCGCAGGTGCGCTCGGCGGTGGTGAACAACAAGGACGTGCCCTGGGAACAACGCGACCACGCGCTGTTCGTGGCCTATGCGCCCTATGACAACCCGCGCTATGCGATCAGCCTGATCGTGGAACACGGCGGCGGTGGCTCGGCCGCGGCAGCGCCGATCGCACGCGACATCCTGCTGTTTGCACTGGCCGACGGGCTACCGCCGCTTTCGGCCTATCCCGAAAACCAGCGCGGCACGATCCGCACCCGGCAGGAAGAGATGGATCTGGTCGATCCCGCCACCGTCGGCACCGCCCAAAGCCGGGCCTGAGGGGGACGCATGAGTTATCTGGAAAGCAACCTCAAGACCGTTCCGACCGGCCTGCGCAAGGTGCTGTATCTGAACTGGCCGCTGATCGTGCTGCTGACGGCAGTGGCCTGCGCGGGGTTCCTGATGCTCTATTCCGTCGCGGGCGGAAACCTGGAAACCTGGTCCGAGCCGCAGATGAAACGCTTCGGCGCAGGCATGATCGCCATGCTGGCGGTCGGCTTCACCCCGATCTGGTTCTGGCGCAACGTCTCGGCGCTGGCCTATATCTTCGCGCTCTTGCTGCTGGTCGCGGTGGATCTGTTCGGCGCGATCGGCATGGGCGCGCAACGCTGGCTGGAACTGGGCCCGATCCGGGTGCAGCCGTCAGAGCTGATGAAGGTCGCGCTGGTGATGTTTCTGGCCGCCTATTACGACTGGCTCGATATCAGCAAGGTCTCGCGCCCGCTCTGGGTGCTGATCCCGGTGGCGATCATCCTGCTGCCGACCTTTCTGGTGCTGACGCAGCCGGACCTCGGCACCGCGGTGATGCTGGTGCTGGGCGGCGGGCTGGTGATGTTCGCCGCGGGCGTCAGCCTTTGGTATTTCGGCACGGTGATCGCGCTGGTGGTGGCGCTGGTCTTCGGCGTGCTGGAAAGCCGCGGCACCGACTGGCAATTGCTGCATGACTACCAATATGCGCGGATCGACACCTTCCTCGATCCGGGCGCCGACCCGCTGGGCGCGGGCTACAACATCACCCAGGCGCAAATCGCACTGGGGTCGGGCGGCTGGTCGGGGCGCGGCTTCATGCAGGGCACGCAAAGCCGGCTGAACTTCCTGCCCGAAAAGCACACCGACTTCATCTTCACCACCCTGGCCGAGGAATTCGGCTTCGTCGGCGCGTTTTCCCTGCTGATGATCTATGCGGGGATCATCGCTGTCTCGGTGCAAAGCGCGCTTAGCAACAAGGACCGTTTCTCGAGCCTGCTGACACTGGGGGTCGCGGGGACATTCTTCTTCTTCTTCGCGATCAACATGGCGATGGTGATGGGGCTGATGCCCGTGGTGGGCGTGCCATTGCCGCTTGTATCTTACGGCGGCACGGCGATGATGATCCTGCTGGCCGCCTTCGGGCTGGTGCAAAGCGCTCATATCCACCGCCCGAGGTAACAGATGCTGACGATCCTCTATGCCGGCGCGCCCAAGATGTGGCCCGCCTATCAGCCCGCCCTGACCACCGCCCTGGCCGAGGCCGGGTTGCCCGCGCGTCTGGTGCTGCCCGACGAAGTGGCCCCCAATGCCGTCGATTACATCGTCTACGCCCCCACCGGCCCGGTGCAGGATTTCACCCCCTTCACCCACGCCCGGGCCGTGCTCAGCCTCTGGGCCGGGGTCGAGCGCGTGGTCGGCAACCCGACGCTGAGCCAGCCGCTGTGCCGGATGGTCGATGACGGGCTGGAGCGCGGCATGATCGAATGGGTCACCGGCCATGTGCTGCGCGCCCATCTGGCGATGGACCGCCATATCGTGAACCCCGACCGGATCTGGGACCAGACCGCCCCGCCGCTGGCACGCGAGCGTGGGGTGACGGTGCTGGGGCTTGGCGCACTTGGCGCGGCCTGTGCCACGACCCTGGCCGGGCTCGGATTTCAGGTCACGGGATGGAGCCGGACCCCGAAATCCCTGCCCGGCATCCACTGCGAAAGCGGGCCCGACGGGCTGCGCCGCGCACTGAAACAGGCCGAAATCCTGGTCACGATCCTGCCCAACACCCCCGAAACGACCAATCTTCTGAACGCCGAAACGCTGGCGCTGCTGCCGCGGGGCGCCACGATCCTGAACCCCGGGCGCGGCACGCTGATCGACGATGACGCGCTGCTGGCCGCGCTCGACAGCGGGCAGGTCGGGCAGGCCACGCTCGATGTGTTCCGGATCGAGCCCCTGCCCGCCGATCACCCCTATTGGGCCCATCCGCGTGTTACCGTCACCCCGCATATCGCCGCCGAAACCCGGCCCGCATCGGCCGCACGGGTGATCGCGGAAAACATCCGCCGCGATCAGGCGGGCGAACCGTTGATGCATCTGGTAGACCGCACCCGCGGATATTGAGCGCGCAGGGGGCGCTGCCCCCCGGCTTCGCCGTCCCCCGGAGTATTTGCGCCAAGAAGAAATGGCCTTGTCATCTTGCCCGAAGTACCTCGGGGGTCCGGGGGCTGACCCCCGGCCTCAGAAATCCGCGGAAACGCCCAACTGCCGCGCAAAGGCCTCGAAGGTGGCACGCTCGTCGGCCCAGTCGGCATGGCGGGCGGCAAACAGCGTCGCCTGCGACTGATGGATCAGCCCGTCCGACAGGATTTTCAGGTGGTTGGCGCGCAGCGTCTCGCCACTCGAGGTGATGTCGGCGATCGCCTCGGCAGTCAGGTTCTTCACCGTGCCCTCGGTCGCGCCCTGGCTGTCGACCAGCTGATAATCGGCCACACCTTCGCGGGTCAGGAATTCGCGCACCAGCCGGTGATATTTCGTGGCGATCCGCAACCGGTGACCATGCGCCGCGCGGAAGGCATGGGCCGCCGCATCCAGATCTTCCAGCGTATCGACATCGGACCAGCAAGCGGGCACCGCGATGATCAGATCGGCGTGGCCAAACCCCATCAGCGCCAGTTCGGCCACCTGGGTCGACCAGTCGGCCAGCTTGTCGCGCACCAGATCCGATCCGGTGACCCCCAGATGGATGCGCCCTGCCGCCAGTTCGCGCGGGATTTCGCCCGCCGACAGCAGCACCAGTTCGACCCCGGCCGCGCCTTCGACGGCGCCCGCATATTCGCGATCCGATCCGGTGCGGCGCAGCCCCACGCCGCGCGCGGCGAACCACTCGAAGGTCTGTTCCATCAGCCGGCCCTTGGACGGCACCCCGAGTTTGATGCTCATTGCGCGCCCTCCAGATCGGCCAGCAGCCCGGGCCGGATCACGCCGCCCACCGCCGGAATTTCGCGCCCACCGCCCAGCACCCGGGTCAGCGCATCATAGCGCCCGCCCGAGGCCACCGGCGGCAGGGCCGGATCTGCGGCGGTGAAGGCAAAGACGAACCCGTCGTAATATTCCATCGTGCTGCGCCCATGGCTCGCATCAAAGCGCAAGGTGGTCAGGTCGATTCCGCGCGCGTCCAGTGCGGCCAGCCGCCGTTCCAGCCGCGCCACGGCCGGGTCGAGCGCGGGCAGATCCAGCGCGCGCAGGGCCGCCGGGGCCTCGGGCGCGGCGCAACGCAGGGCGAACAGCGCGTCCAGACGCGCGACATCCGCCGCCGGGATCGCCGCTGCCGCCGCATCCAGACGCAACCGGGCGATCCGCGCCTCCATCTCGGCCGGGTCGCGCAGGCCGATCCAGGGCGCGTCGGCGCGCACGCCCTCCAGCAGCGCGCGGCGGCTTTCGGGCACCGGCACCATGCCCGCGTAGCGTTCCAGCAGCTTGTGGAACCGTTGCGGGCGCCAGATGTGCCGCATCAGCGCCACCTTGCGCGCCGGGATCGTATCGAGCCCCGCCACCGCAGCCTGCAGGATACCGATATCGCCGATCGTTGCGGTCAGCCCCAGCCCCTGCAGCGCGGCATGGATCAGCGCGAACACTTCGGCATCGGCAGCCTCGGGATCGACCCGGTCGAAGACCTCGTAGCCCGCCTGCATATATTCGGCGACACGCGCGGCGCCGCGATGATCCTGCTTGCGGAACACCTCGCCCAGATAACAGTAGCGCGCGGGTTCGGCCCCGTTGGCCATATGCTCCTGCACGACGGGCACGGTGAAATCGGGGCGCAGCATCAACTCGCCGCGGATCGGATCGGCGGTGACATAGGCACGCGCGCGGATATCTTCACCGTAAAGGTCCAGCAGCGCCTCGGCCGGTTGCAGGATGTCGGGCGCGATCTCGACCGCACCCGCGGCTTGGAACGCCGCCAGAATCCGCGCGCCTACACCGCGGGCCTGCGCCTTGCCAGCCATCAGCGGGCCTCGTTCCGTGCAAGGATCTGTTTCACTTTTTCAACCATTTCATCCAAGCGCACCTCGAATTGCGCCGGTTGGGATTTCCATTCTTCAACAGTTGCCTCGGCTGCGATCTGTGCGCCCAGAACCAGATCCTTGATTTGCACAACGCCGCGCTGTGCCTCGTCGGTGCCCTGGATCACGGCCACCGGGCTTTCGCGCTTGTCGGCATATTTCAGCTGGTTGCCGAAGTTCTTGGGATTGCCCAGATAGACCTCGGCGCGCACCCCTGCCCGGCGCAGCGTGGCCGCCATCGCCAGATAATCGCCCATCCGGTCGCGGTCCATCACCGTCACCACCACCGGGCCCTGCGCGGTTCCACCGATCCGACCCTTGGCGCGCAGCGCCGCCAGCAGCCGGTCAACCCCGATCGACACGCCCGTCGCAGGCACCGTCTGGCCAGTGAAGCGCTTGACCAGATCGTCATAGCGCCCGCCGCCCGCGACCGAGCCGAAGCTGCGCTTGCGGCCCTTTTCATCGAGGATTTCGAAGGTCAGTTCCGCCTCGAACACCGGGCCGGTGTAATAGCCAAGGCCGCGCACGACCGAGGGGTCGATGACGATGCGATCCGGGCCATAGCCCTGCCCGTCCAGCAGTTTCGCGATCAGCTCCAGTTCGTCGACGCCTTCCTGCCCCAATGCCGAGCCCGCCACCAACTCGCGCAGCCGCGCGACGGTTTCGGCGCCGGTGTCGCGCTTGGCGAACATGAAGCCCATCACCACATCGGCCTGTGCGTCGGTCAGACCCGCGCCCTTGGTGAAATCGCCCGACTCGTCCATCCGGCCCGCCCCCATCAGCGCACGCACGCCCGGCTCGCCGAACTTGTCGAACTTGTCGATGGCGCGCAGCACGGTGCCCCGCTCGGCCTCGAATTTTGTGGGGTCCGACGGGTCCAGAACACCCGCGACTTCCATCACGCCGTTCAGCACCTTGCGGTTGTTGACCCGCACGATGTAATCGCCGCGCGGAATGCCCACGGCTTCCAGCGTATCGGCCAGCATGCCGCAGATTTCCGCATCCGCCGCCACCGAAGGCGCGCCCACGGTATCGGCATCGCATTGATAGAACTGCCGAAACCGCCCCGGCCCCGGCTTTTCGTTGCGCCACACGGGCCCCATCGTATAGCGCCGGTAAGGCGCGGGCAGATCGTTGCGGAATTGCGCCGCCACCCGCGCCAGCGGCGCCGTCATGTCATAGCGCAGCGCCAGCCAGTCGCCGCCCTCGTCCTGCCAGGCGAAAACGCCCTCGTTCGGGCGGTCCACGTCGGGCAGGAACTTGCCCAACGCCTCGACCGTTTCCACCGCACTGGTTTCCAGCGGATCGAAGCCATGCGCCCGGTAGACATCAGCGATCGTCGCCAGCATCGCGTTGCGCTCGGTCACCTCGGCGCCGAAGTAATCGCGAAACCCCTTGGGGGCTTCGGCGCGCGGGCGGCGGGGGGCTTTATCCTTGGCCATGGTCTACTCCGGCTTGCACCTGAACGTGTCTCGCGCGAGGGTGTAGCGGAAGGGGTGCCGCACGGCAAGCCAAGGCTGAGGGGGCCGGAATGCAGGATCGACTGGAAAAATCCGAAGAACAGATCGCCTATCTGACCAAGACCGTCGAGGACCTGTCCGAGATCGTGGCGCGGCAAGCGCGCGAAATCACCCGGCTGGAGCGGCGTCTGGGGCTGTTGCTCGAACGCGAGGCCGAGCGCGAATATGAGGCGGGCGGGCAAATCCCGCTGGCCGATCAGAAACCGCCGCATTGGTGATGCGCCGCACGCTCTGGGTTCTGGCTGCGCTGTTCGTCACGCTGCAGACCGGGTTCTTTCTGACAATCCTGTTCTGGCCCGGGGCTGGAGATCTGCCTGCCGCAATCTTGCGCCTGCGGCTGTGGCAGGGGCTGCAGGTCGCCCCGGGCCAGTTGTTTTTCTGCGCCCCACTGTTGCTTTGGCTGGGGTCGGGCGCGCCCAACTGGCAGGTGCGGCTGCTGATCGGATCGAGTTTCGCGCTCTTGGCGGCGCTGGTGTTCACGACCGCGATAGACGTTCATCTGGTGACGACATTGCGCCAGCAGGCAGGCGGCGTGGCCCCTCCGGCGCTGCAGTTTCTGACACTGCTGCGGCTGGCCGAATTTGCCCTGGCCCTGGTGGGGGCGCTGATCCTGCGGCTGGCGTGGCGGGCCGAGTATCTGCGCACCGCTCCCCTTGCCCCTGCGGGCCAAGGGTGACAGGGTGTCGCAGCCGAACCCGAACAGCAAATCATGCGTTTCATTCCTGACAGTCTTCATTTCCCCACGCTGGGGCTGACGCTGGCGCTTGGCCTGGGCGGCGGGCTGCTTGGACGTGCCCTGCATCTGCCGCTGCCGATGCTGCTGGGGCCGTTGCTGGCGGTGGCCGGGGTTGCCCTGGCGGGGGGGCGACCGATGGGCCACCCGGTGCAGTTTCCGATGCAGATCCGCATGGCCTTCATCCCGATCATCGGCGTGTCGATCGGCGCCACCTTCACCCCCGCCATCGTCGAGGAAGCCGCGCAATGGTGGCCCTCGCTTCTGGCGCTGGCGCTGTTCATCCCCGCCGCGCATCTGCTGAGCTTCAGCGCCGTGCGCAAGACCGGGCGGCTCGACCCGGTCACCGCGTTCTTCGGCACGGCGCCGGGCGGGCTGATCGAGACCGTGCAGATGGGCGAGGAGCGGGGCGCCGATGTCGCAATGCTGACCATGCTGCAATTCCTGCGGCTGATCGTGACGATCATCGCGGTGCCGGTGTTCTTCACGGTGATGACCGGCCATGCCGTGGGCTCGGCCGGGGGCGCCACGCTGACACGCAGCGCGATGCAGGCCGCCGACTGGCCCTGGCTGATCGGCGCGGGCGTTCTGGGCGCGCTGATCGGATGGCGGCTGCGGCTGCCTGCGGGGATGGTCACCGGGCCGATCCTGCTATCGGGGGCGGTGCATCTGGCGGGGCTGGCCCAGGGCAGCCCGCCGCGCTTTCTGGTCGACATGACACAACTGGTGATCGGCACCTCGCTGGGGGTGCGGTTCGCGGGCATGGCGCTCGGGCGGTTCTGGCTGGCGCTGCGGCTTGCGGCGCTGTCGACCACCCTGACCATCACCTTTGCCGCCGCCTGCGCCTTTGCCTTGGCCGATTTCGTGCATGAACCCCCGGCGGCGGTGTTTCTGGCCTTCGCCCCGGGCGGCCTGACGGAAATGGCGCTGATCGCGCTGTCGCTGCAGATGAGCATCGTCTACGTCACGGCCCATCACGCGTTGCGTATCGTTCTGGCGGTCGCGGTGGCGCGCGGATTTGCCAATCGCATGACGCGCTGAGGGGGCGCTGCCCCCTCTTGGCCTGCGGCCAATTCACCCCCGGGATCTTTGAGCCAGAAAGAAAGGACAGGGATGTTGTTCTTTCTGGTCTAAATATCCCGGGGGGCTGCGGCACGCAGCGGGGGCTAGAGCCCCCTCATCGCTCAGATCTCTTCGACCAGCGCCACACCACGCAAGGACCGGATCGCGCCCTTCACCTGCGGATTGACCGGAAAGTCGCGCCCTGCCGCGATCTGATAGCGATAGCCGCGATCGGGATCGAAGACCGTAAAGGAAACAGGCCCCCGCGCACGCACCTTGCCCTCGGCCAGGACGCGTTCCAAAAGGCCCGCGATGGAGGCGATGGCATCGGGTGTCTCGACATGGATCATCAGCCCCGCGCCGCCCGCATCCGCCGTGACCGTGTCGATCGGTTGCGCAGACTGGGCCAGCATCTTGACCGTTTCGCCCTCGACATCGACCTTGACGGTCAGCACCACCGCCTGCCCCGGTTCCAGATATTGCCGACAGGCTTCGAGCGTGTCGGAAAACACCGTGACCTCGTAGGGCCCGGTCGAATCCGACAGCGAGACAAAGGCGAAGCGGTTGCCCTTGGCCGATTTGCGTTCGGACCGCGCCGCGACGGTGCCCGCGATCTTGCCGATGAAGGGGCCGCCCTGTCCTTTCTCGGTGATCTCGGCCAGGGTCATCACGTTCTTGCGGCGCAGCGCGGGGACGTAATCGTCCAGCGGGTGCCCCGACAGGTAGAAGCCGATCGCCTTGTGCTCCTCGGCCAGACGCTCGGCCGGCAGCCAGTCGTCGGTATCGGCCAGCCGCGGCGGCGGCAGATCGTCGCCCGCATCGCCAAAGAGCGACACCTGCGCCGACGATTTCGCCTCGGCTACCGCCGCCGACCAGGCGGCCAGTTGATCGAGGCTTTCGAACACCCGCTTGCGGTTCGGGTCCAACTGGTCGAACGCCCCGGCGCGGGCCAGCATCTCCAGCGGGCGTTTGCCGATCCGTTTCAGATCGCAGCGCCGCGCGAAATCGACCAGATCGCGGAACGGGCGTTCGCTGCCGTCGTCGGTCTTGCGCGCCTCGACGATCAGTTTCATCGCCTCGACGCCCACGTTTTTCAGCGCGCCCAGGGCATAGACCAGTTGCTGATCGACCACATCGAAGGTCGCGAGCGAGCGGTTCACGCAGGGCGGCACAACCGTGATCCCCAGCCCCCGGCGCACCTCGGTCATGTAGATCGAGAGCTTGTCGGTCAGGTGAATATCGCAGTTCATCACCCCCGCCATGAATTCGACGGGGTGGTTGGCCTTTAGCCAGGCGGTCTGATAGCTGACGATCGCATAGGCGGCGGCGTGCGATTTGTTGAAACCGTAGTTTGCGAATTTCTCAAGCAGGTCAAAGACTTCGCCCGCCTTCTTGGCGTCGATGCCATGCGTGGCCTTGGCGCCTTCCAGAAATTTCGGCCGCTCCTTGGCCATTTCCTCGGCGATCTTTTTACCCATCGCGCGGCGCAGCAGGTCGGCGCCGCCCAGGCTGTAGCCGCCCATCACCTGGGCGATCTGCATCACCTGTTCCTGATAGACGATGATACCCTGGGTTTCCTTGAGGATCGGGTCGATGGTCGGATGCAGGCTTTCCAGCGGCCGCAGCCCGTGCTTGACCTCGCAATAGGTCGGGATGTTTTCCATCGGACCCGGACGATACAGCGCGACCAGTGCCACGATATCCTCGATGCAGGTCGGTTTCATCCGCCGCAGCGCGTCCATCATGCCCGTGGATTCCACCTGGAACACCGCAACCGTCTTGGCCGCAGCGTACAACTCATAGGTCTTGGCGTCGTCGATCGGGATCAGGTTGATCTGGTTTTCCGCCCCTTCGGCGGGCTGATACAACTGATTGCCCTGCGCATCGACATGTAGCGGACGGTTCGATTTCTGTATCAGATTGACCGCATTCTGGATGACGGTCAGGGTTTTAAGTCCCAAAAAGTCAAATTTGACCAGACCGGCCTGCTCGACCCATTTCATGTTGAACTGCGTCGCGGGCATGTCCGAGCGCGGGTCCTGATACAGCGGGACCAGCGCATCCAGCGGCCGGTCGCCGATCACCACCCCCGCCGCGTGGGTCGAGGCGTTGCGCAGCAGCCCCTCGACCTGCTGGGCGTAGTTCAGCAGCCGTTCGACCACCTCTTCGGCCTTGGCCGCCTCGCGCAGGCGCGGCTCGTCGGCCAGCGCCTTCTCGATGCTGACCGGCTTGACCCCTTCGACCGGGATCATCTTGGACAGCCGATCGACCTGCCCATAGGACATCTGCAGCACACGGCCCACGTCGCGCACGGCGGCCTTCGACAGCAGCGCGCCGAAGGTGATGATCTGCCCCACCTTGTCGCGGCCATATTTGCCCTGAACGTAGCGGATCGTTTCCTCGCGCCGGTCCATGCAGAAGTCGATGTCGAAGTCCGGCATCGACACCCGTTCGGGGTTCAGGAACCGTTCGAACAGAAGGCTGTAGCGCAGGGGGTCAAGGTCAGTGATGGTCAGCGCATAGGCCACCAGACTGCCCGCCCCCGAACCCCGGCCCGGCCCGACCGGGATGTCGTTGTCCTTGGACCATTTGATGAAGTCGGCCACGATCAGGAAGTAGCCGGGGAAACCCATCTGCTCGATGATGTCCAGCTCGAAGCGCAGCCGTTCCTCGTATTCCGCGACCGGGGCGGCATGCGGGATCACCGCCAACCGCGCGGCCAGACCCTCCCAAGCCTGACGGCGCAGTTCCTCGACCTCGTCATCGGCAAATTTCGGCAGGATCGGCTTGCGTTTATAGGCGGCAAATGCGCAACGCTTCGCGATCTCGACGGTATTTTCCAAAGCCTCGGGCAGGTCGGCGAACAACGCGGCCATCTCGGCTTCGGATTTGAAATAATGCTGCGGCGTCAACCGGCGCCGAGGTTCGATCTGGTCAACATAGGCACCCTCGGCAATGCAGATCAGCGCGTCATGTGCCTCGTACATGTCGGCTTTTGGAAAGTAGACGTCATTGGTCGCGACAATCGGCAGGCCCATGTCATAGGCCATTTCCAGAAACGGACGTTCGGTCTGCCGCTCCGGCTCGGTCAACTGGCCGCCCTCGCCCGGATGGCGCTGCAGTTCCACATAAAGCCGATCCGGGTAGATCGCCGCCAACCGCTCCAGCAGCAGCCGCGCGCGTCCCGCCTGCCCGGCCTGCACCAGCCGCCCGACCGGGCCATCCGCCCCGCCGGTCAGGCAGATCAGCCCCGCCGAATGCGCCTCCAGCTCCTCGACCGTCACCTGCGGCAACTGCCCGCCCTTGTCGACATAAAGGCACGAGCTGAGCTTCATCAGGTTCTCATAACCCGCCTCGCTCTGCGCCAGCAGCACGACGGGCGCAGGCATCCGCGGCTTTTCGCCCGGCGCGGCGGGGTCGTAGGCGACCGAGACCTGACACCCCACGATCGGCTGCAGCCCCGCGCC
Source organism: Paenirhodobacter sp. CAU 1674 (assembly GCF_029222945.1). Taxonomy (NCBI): domain Bacteria; kingdom Pseudomonadati; phylum Pseudomonadota; class Alphaproteobacteria; order Rhodobacterales; genus Paenirhodobacter; species Paenirhodobacter sp. CAU 1674. The sequence goes on from NZ_JARHUH010000004.1 coordinate 105,968, forward strand.
CTGCGCCAGCACCGAAAATTCCAGCGCGCAAAACATCGCGTTGGTGTCGGTCACCGCCACGGCGGGCATATTGGCCGCGTCGCACATCTTGATCAGCTTCTTCAGCGGCACGGCGCCTTCCAGAAGCGAATATTCGGTGTGCACGCGCAGGTGAATGAATCGGGGGCTGGTCATGGCGCCACGATAAGGGCGCGGGCAGGCGCGCGAAAGGGTCGAAACGCCGATCTGCCGCGCCCGAAATTTAAGCATCCGGTCAAAACCCGGGCGCGCGCGCGCGTTCCGAAACCCTTGCCAAGCCGCCGTCCTTCGGCTTTGCTGGGCCAAAGGCCTCCCGCTCTACGCCGCATCGGGCGACGAGGTATGCCATCGGTACCGCGGCGGATAAACGCATGAAAATCTCGTTTCTTCTCAACGGAGAAACCCGGAATGTGTCGGTCACCGACCCGACGCAGAGCGTGCTGGACTGGCTGCGCGCCGAAGGCCTGCGCGGCACAAAGGAAGGGTGCAACGAAGGCGATTGCGGTGCCTGCACCGTGATGCTGAGCGACGCGCAGGGCAGCCGTGCGGTCAACGCCTGCATCCTGATGCTGCCGCAAATCGCGGGCAAGGCGCTGCGCACGGTCGAGGGGATCGCCGCCCCCGACGGCACCTTGCATCCGGTGCAGCAGGCGATGATCGACCATCACGGCAGCCAGTGCGGATTTTGCACCCCCGGCTTCGTCGTCTCGATGGCGACGGCGCATCTGAACGGGCGGCGCGACCATGACGATCTGCTGGCAGGAAACCTGTGCCGCTGCACCGGCTATGCCCCGATCATCCGCGCAGCCGAGGCGGCCGAAACCGCCCCCGTGCCCGACTGGATGCAAACCGATCGCACCTTCTCGCTGGCGGAAATATCCTCGGGGGTGCGGGGGCAGACAGCCCCCGCCTACCTGCCCGGTAGCGCCGACGATCTGGCCCAGTGGTATCTGGCCCATCCCGAGGCCACGCTGATTGCGGGCGGCACCGATGTCGGGCTGTGGGTCACGAAACAGCTGCGCACCCTGACCCAAGTGGCCTTTCTGAGCCATTGCAAGGACTTGTCCTATGTTTCCGAAACGGAAGACGGGTTTCGCATCGGCGCGGGCGTCACCATCGCGGCCCTGCGCGCGGCCATGGCGCAGCCGCATCCCGCCTTCGCCGATCTGCTGCGCCGCTTCGCCTCGGAACAGGTGCGGCAGGCCGCCACGATCGGGGGGAACATCGCGAACGGGTCGCCCATCGGCGACACCCCGCCCGCGCTGATTGCGATGGGGGCCCGGCTGATCCTGCGCCGGGGGGATGCACGGCGCGAGATCCAGATCGAGGATTTCTTCCTCACTTACGGCAAACAGGATCGCGCCCCCGGCGAATTCGTCGAAGCGGTCTGGCTGCCCAAATCCGCCCCGGATCTGGCGTGCTACAAACTGTCGAAAAGGTTCGATCAGGATATTTCTGCGGTCTGCGGATGCTTCAACATCACCCGGAATGGTTCGAAAATTGAATCTGCGCGTGTGGCATTCGGTGGCATGGCCGGCACCCCGAAACGTGCAGCCGCTTTCGAGGCGGCGCTGATCGGCCGCCCCTTCAGCGAAGCCACATTCACCGCGGCCCTGCCCGCATTGGCGCAGGATTTCACCCCGCTCAGCGACATGCGCGCCTCGGCCGCCTATCGGCTGGAGGCGGCGCAAAACATGGCGCTGCGCTACCTGCGCGAGGCGTCGGGCGAAGCCATCTCGGTGCTGGAGGTGGCGCCATGAGCACCGGCCAGCCGCTGCCCCACGATTCCGCCGCGCTGCATGTGACTGGCCGCGCGCGCTATCTGGACGACATTCCCACGCCCGCAGGCACGCTGCACCTGGCCTTCGGACTGTCGACCGAGGCGCATGCCGACATCACCGCCTGCGATCTGGACGCCGTGCGTGCCGCACCTGGCGTGGTCGCGGTGCTGACGGCCACCGACCTGCCGGGCCATAACGACGCCTCGCCCAATCCGAACTGGCCCGAGCCGGTTCTGGCCGAGGGCACGGTGCATTACATCGGCCAGCCGATCTTTCTGGTGGTCGCGACCAGCCACCGCGCAGCGCGGGTCGCCGCGCGCAAGGGGGGCATCTCTTACGCCCCGAAACCCGCAATTCTGACGCTGGATCAGGCCCTTGCCGCCAACAGCCGGTTCGAGGACGGGCCGGTGATCTGGGCGCGCGGCGATGTTGCCAGCGCACTCGAAAGTGCTGCGCATCTGGTCGAAGGCACGCTCGAAATGGGCGGGCAGGAACATTTCTATCTGGAAGGTCAGGCGGCGCTGGCCCTGCCCGGCGACGAGGGCGTGGTGATTCACGCCTCGACCCAACACCCCAGCGAGATCCAGCACAAGGTCGCCGAGGCGCTGCATCTGGGTCTGCACGATGTGCGCGTCGAGATCCGGCGGATGGGCGGCGGGTTCGGCGGCAAGGAAAGCCAGGGCAACCATCTGGCCATCGCCTGCGCCGTCGCGGCCATGGCCACGGGGCGGCCCTGCAAGATGCGCTACGACCGCGACGACGACATGGTCATCACCGGCAAGCGCCACGATTTCCGCATCCATTACCGGATCGGCGCGGATGCCGAAGGCCGTATTCTGGGCGCCGATTTCGTGCAGCTTGCGCGCTGCGGCTGGTCGATGGACCTGAGCCTGCCGGTCTGCGACCGCGCGATGCTGCATGCCGACAACGCCTATTTCATCCCCGCGCTGCGGGTCGAAAGCCACCGTCTGCGCACCAACACGCAAAGCAACACGGCCTATCGCGGCTTTGGCGGGCCGCAGGGCGTTTTCGGGATCGAACGTGCGCTGGATCATCTGGCGCACCAGATCGGCTGCGCGCCCGAGGCCTTGCGGCAGAAAAACTTCTACGCGCCCCCCGGCGCGGCCCCGGTGCAAGCCACGCATTACGGCCAGGACGTGGAGGATTGCATCCTCAATGACCTCGTTCCGGCCTTGCAGAAATCCAGCGATTTTGACGTACGCAAGGCCGAGATTACCACTTGGAACAGCAATAATCGAACATTGAAGCGGGGCATCGCGCTAAGCCCGGTGAAGTTTGGCATCTCATTCACGCTGACCCATCTGAACCAGGCGGGCGCCTTGGTGCATCTGTATCCCGATGGCACCGTGCAGCTGAACCACGGCGGCACCGAGATGGGGCAAGGCCTGCATCGCAAGGTCTGTCAGGTGGCCGCCCGGGTCTTTGGCATCGCGCCGGATGCCGTGCGGATCACCGCGACCGACACGGCCAAGGTGCCCAACACCTCGGCCACGGCGGCGTCGTCGGGGGCGGATCTGAACGGCATGGCGGTGAAGGCCGCCTGCGACACGCTGCGTGCAAGGCTGGCCGATTTCATCGCCACGCGCGAAGGATACGCCCCGCAAGAGATTGATTTTTCGGATGGAATGGTGCGCGCAGGTGGGTCGCAATGGCCCTTTGCCGCAGTTGTGAATGCGGCCTATATGGCACGGATCTCGCTGTCGTCGACCGGGTTTTATGCCACACCAAAGATCAGCTGGGATCGGGTCGCCGGACGCGGACGGCCGTTTTACTACTTCGCCTATGGCGCCGCGGTGACCGAAGTGGTGATCGACACGCTGACCGGCGAAAACCGGATCCTGCGCACCGACATCCTGCATGACGCGGGCGCCAGCCTGAACCCCGCGCTCGACATCGGCCAGATCGAGGGCGGCTATGTTCAAGGCGCGGGCTGGCTGACCACCGAAGAACTGGTCTGGGACGACAAGGGCCGCCTGCGCACCCACGCACCCTCGACCTACAAGATCCCGGCGTGTTCGGACCGCCCGCGCATCTTCAACGTCGCGCTGTGGGATGCGCCGAACCGCGAAGATACGATTTTCCGGTCGAAAGCGGTGGGCGAGCCGCCCTTCATGCTGGGAATTTCGGCCTATCTGGCACTGAGCCAAGCCTGCGCCGCCTGTGGACCGCACTGGCCGGACCTGCGTGCCCCGGCCACGCCCGAAGCGGTGCTGGCCGCAGTCAAACGCGCGCGTGGTGCGGCATGAGCCTTGATCCGCAGAAACTGGCGCAGGCCGCTTCACGGGGACCGTTCGTGCGGGTGCTGGTGGCTGAGGTCCGCGGCTCGACCCCGCGTGAGGCGGGCGCCGAAATGCTGGTCTGGCCGGACCGGACCGAAGGCACGATCGGTGGCGGCCAACTGGAGTTCGATGCGATCGCCCGGGCCCGCTCCTGCACCGCCCCGCGACTGGAACGGATCGCGCTTGGGCCTGCCATGGGGCAGTGCTGCGGGGGCGCCGTGACGCTGGCCTACGAGCCGCTGAACAGTCGGAAAGTGGCCACGATTTCAGGCGATTACCACGCCCGTCCGATGGGTGATCCGACCGCCCCGCTGGCCCTGCGCCGGGCCCTGGCGCGGGCACGCGACCGGGGCGAGGCGCCGCCCCTTCTGATTGGTGAATGGCTGGTAGAGCCGGTGGCGCCCCCTGCCCTGCCGCTTTGGATCTGGGGCGCGGGGCATGTCGGGCGCGCGATTGTCGCCACGCTTTCGCCGCTGCCGGGGCTGGCGCTGTCTTGGGCCGATACTGCGGCCGATCGGTTCCCCGACATCCCGGCGGGGGTCACGCCGCTGATCGCCGAAAACCCCGCCGATCTGGTCACGCTGGCGCCGCCCGACGCGCATCACCTGATCCTGACCTACAGTCATGCGCTGGATCTGGAACTGTGCCACCGGCTGCTCGGCCACGGGTTCGGCGCCTGCGGCCTGATCGGGTCGGCGTCGAAATGGGGGCGGTTTCGCAATCGACTGCGCGACCTTGGCCATGCGGACGCCCAAATTTCGCGCATTGCCTGCCCGATAGGCGATCCAACGCTGGGGAAGCATCCGCAGGCCATTGCGATTTCGGTCGCTGCCGCGCTACTGAAAGAAACGAGCGCTACAAGAGCCGAAAAGGCCCATAATCAAGAGGGACGCGCCGGGTGACGGGGAACATGCTGCTGGAAATCGCGGGCCTGACCAAGGCCTATCCCGGGGTTGTGGCCAATGATGGCGTCGGCTTCAGTGTCGGCCCGGGCGAAGTGCATGCCCTGCTGGGCGAAAACGGCGCCGGAAAATCGACGCTGGTCAAGATGATCTACGGGCTGGTCAAACCAGATTCCGGCACGATGCATCTGATGGGCGCGCCCTACACACCCGCCGAACCGCGCGCCGCACGCGCTTCGGGCGTGGCGATGGTGTTTCAGCATTTCTCGCTATTCGAGGCGCTGAATGTGGCCGAGAACGTGGCGCTCGGGATGGAGAACCCGCCGCCGATGGGGCAACTGTCAGCCCGCATCCGCGAGATTTCCACGGCCTACGGCCTGCCGCTGGACCCCGCGCGTCTGGTTGGCGATCTGTCCGCGGGCGAGCGGCAGCGGGTCGAGATCATCCGCTGCCTGCTGCAGGACCCGAAGCTGCTGATCATGGATGAACCGACCTCGGTTCTGACCCCGCAAGAGGTCGACATCCTGTTCAACACCCTGCGCAAGCTGTCCTCGGAAGGCACGGCGATCCTGTATATCTCGCACAAGCTTGAAGAAATCCGCAGCCTGTGCGACCGCGCCACGATCCTGCGCGGCGGCAAGGTCGTGGCCACCTGCACCCCGCGCGAGAAATCGGCGCGTGAGCTGGCGGAACTGATGGTCGGCGGCGAATTCACCGCGACCGACCGCGCCGGGCGGACCCTTGGCCACACCATTTTCGAGGTCAAAGGCCTGGATCTGCCGCCAATGTCGCAATTCGGCCCGGCGCTGAAACAGGTCTCGCTGCAGTTGCGCGCGGGCGAGGTGCTGGGCATCGGCGGGGTCGCGGGCAACGGGCAGGAAGAATTGCTGGCGACGCTGTCGGGCGAACGCGTCTCGGCCCCCGGCACGGTGCTGCTGCACGGGCAGGACATCGCGACGCTGGGGCCCAATGAACGCCGCCGCCTTGGCCTGCAGGCCGCGCCAGAGGAACGGCTGGGTCATGCCGCGGTGCCGGACATGAGCCTGACCGAAAACACGCTGCTGACCGGCACGGTGCGCCGCCCGCTGACCCGCAAGGGTTTTCTGGACATGAAGGCCGCGAAGCTGTTCGCCGAGGAAATCATCCGCGTCTTCGACGTGCGCACGCCGGGCCCGCATGTGGCCGCGCGCGCGCTGTCGGGCGGCAACTTGCAGAAATACGTCATCGGCCGCGAGGTGCTGCAATATCCCGAGGTGCTGATCGTGAACCAGCCGACCTGGGGCGTCGATGCGGCGGCGGCGGCGGCGATCCGGCAGGCGCTGCTGGATCTGGCGGGCAAGGGCGCGGCGGTGATCGTGATTTCGCAGGATCTGGACGAGCTGATGGAAATCGCCGATCAGTTCTGCGCGCTGAACGAAGGCCGGCTGAGCGCCCCGCGCCCGACCGAGGGGCTGAGCATCGACGAGATCGGGCTGATGCTGGGCGGCGCCCATGGCATGCAGGAGGTGGCGGTATGATCACGCTCATCAAGCGACCGACGCCTTCGAAAGGCTGGAGCTATGCAACGCCGATTGTTGCCGTTCTGGCAACGATGGTTGCGGGCGGTCTGTTGTTCGCGGCGCTTGGCAAGAACCCGGTCGAGGCGATCCGCGTGATCTTCTGGGACCCTTTGTTCGGCGCCAATGCCGCCTATTTCCGCAGTCAGTTGCTGGTCAAGGCGGCGCCGCTGATCCTGATCGCCTCGGGTCTGGCGGTGGGCTTTCGCGCGGGCATCTGGAACATCGGCGCCGAGGGGCAGTATATCATCGGCGCGATCTGTGGCGCCGCCGTGGCGCTGTCGGTCTATCCTGCGGAAAGTGCGTGGCTTTTTCCGGCGATGGTGATTGCCGGCGCATTGGGCGGTTTGCTTTGGGGGATGATCCCCGCGCTGCTGAAAACGCTGTTCGGCACCTCTGAAATCCTGGTGTCGCTGATGCTGGTCTATGTGGCGCAGAACCTGCTGGCCTATGTCGCCTTCGGGCCGCTGAAGAACCCGCAGGGCTATGGCTTCCCGGGCTCGCGCAATTTGCAGCAATACCCTTCGGCGCATAACCCCGAACTGATCGCAGGGACCGGCGCGCATTGGGGGGTGATGGCCGCGATTGTTGCCGTGATCGCGCTCTATATCCTGATGCACCGCCATATCGCGGGCTTCCGCATCCGCGTGGCGGGCGAGGCACCGCGTGCGGCGCGGTTCGCAGGCGTGGTCCCGGCGCGGCTGGTGGTGTTTTGCCTTGGCCTGTCGGGGGCGCTGGCCGGGCTGGCCGGGCTGTTCGAGGTTTCAGGCCCCTCGGGGCAGATCACCGACAGTTTCAACGCAGGCTATGGCTTCACCGCGATCATCGTGGCCTTTCTGGGCCGGTTGCATCCGCTGGGCATCCTGCTGGCCGGTCTGCTGATGGCGCTGACCTACATCGGCGGCGACATGGCGCAACTGATACTGCAACTGCCGGCGGCGGCGATTCAGGTGTTTCAGGGGATGCTTTTGTTTTTCCTCTTGGGCTTCGACGTGCTGACGAATTACCGTATCCGCATCGGGGGGGCACGCGCATGATGGGCGGCATCGACATTATCGTGCTGATCGCCACGCTGATGGCGGCCTCGACGCCGGTTCTGCTGGCCGCGACGGGCGAGCTGGTGGCCGAGAAATCAGGCGTTCTGAACCTGGGTGTCGAGGGCATGATGATCATGGGCGCGGTCGGCGGCTTTGCCGTGGCCACCGCCACCGGCAGCCCGGTTCTGGGCTTTGCCGCGGGGGCCGTTGCGGGCGCCCTGCTGGCGTTGCTGTTTGCCGTTCTGACGCAGATCTTCCTGTCCAATCAGGTCGCAACCGGGTTGGCGCTGACGCTGTTCGGGCTGGGCCTGTCGGCGCTGATCGGCAAAGGCTACGAAGGTGTGCGTCCGCCGCCGACGGCCAAGCTCGAGTTCGGCCCGCTGGCCGACATTCCGGTGCTGGGTCCGATCCTGTTCTCGCACGACTGGGTGGTCTATGCCTCGCTGGTGCTGGTCGCCCTGACCTGGGCCGTGCTGAAATATACCCGCGCCGGGCTGATCCTGCGCGCGGTCGGCGAAAGCCATGACGCGGCCCATGCCCTGGGCTATCGCGTGGTGGCGGTGCGCTTCGCCGCGCTGGCCTATGGCGGGGCGCTGGCGGGGATGGGCGGCGCCTACCTCAGCCTTGTGCGGGTGCCGCAATGGACCGAAGGCATGACCGCGGGCGCGGGCTGGATCGCGCTGGCGATCGTCGTCTTCGCCAGCTGGCGCGCCGAGCGGGTGCTGATCGGCGCCTATCTGTTCGGCGGCATCACCGCCCTGCAATTGCAGCTGCAGGCCGCAGGTTACGCCATTCCGGTGCATCTGCTGTCGATGGCACCCTATGTGATCACGATCATCGTTTTGGTGATCCTGTCCGCGGCTCACCGGCACGGCGTGGCGGCCGCCCCCGCCGCGCTTGGCCGGTCGTTCCACGCCTCGAACTGAGGCATCCAACGCGCCCCCGTCGGGGGCCATAATCCCGGGCCGATGGCCCGCAACCAACGGGGAGTTCCCATGAACCGCAGATCCTTCCTTGCCACCACCGCGATTGCCGCCCTTGCCAGCGCCGCGGGCCTGCCCGCGCTGGCCGCCGATCCGCTGAAGGTCGGCTTCATCTATGTCGGCCCGGTGGGCGACATGGGCTGGTCCTATCAGCACGATCTGGGCCGCCGCGCGATCGAGGCCGAATATGGCGACAAGGTCGTCACCACCTTCATGGAATCGGTCCCCGAAGGCCCCGATGCCGAACGCGCGCTGACCCAGCTGGCGCTGGAAGGCAACACGCTGATCTTCGCGACCTCGTTTGGCTACATGGACGCGGTGATGAACGTCGCCGCCAAGTTCCCGAACGTGAAGTTCGAGCACGCCACCGGCTACAAATCGGCCGACAACGTCGCCACCTATGACGCGAAATTCTTCCAGGGCCGCGCCATCCAGGGCACCATCGGCGGGCGCATGACCAAGACCAACAAGATCGGCTACATCGGGTCCTTCCCGATCCCCGAGGTGATCCAGGGCATCAACGCGGCCTATATCCACGCCAAGAAGGTCAACCCCGATGTCGAGATGAAGGTCGTCTGGGCCTACACCTGGTTCGATCCCGCGAAAGAGGCCGACGCCGCCGCCGCCCTGATCGCCGAGGGCGTGGACGTTCTGCTGCAGCACACCGACTCCACCGCGCCGCAAGCCAAGGCGCAAGAGGCCGGCAACGTCATCACCTTCGGTCAGGCGTCGGACATGTCGGCCTTCGCGCCGATGCCGCGCGTCAGCTCGACCATCGACAACTGGGCGCCCTATTACATCAAGCGCGTCGGCGCGATGCTGGACGGCAGCTGGAAATCCGAAGCGACCTGGGGCGGCATCGACACCGGCATGGTCGAAATCGGCGAGATCAGCTCGGCCGTGCCCGAAGAGGTGAAAGCCGAGGCGCTGGCGCTGAAGGACAAGATCGTCGCGGGTGAATACCACCCCTTCACCGGCCCGCTGAACAAGCAGGACGGCAGCGCCTGGCTGGCCGAGGGCGTGATGGCCGAGGATGGCGAACTGGCGGGGATGAACTTCTTCGTCGAAGGCATCACTGCCGAACTGCCGAAGTAAGCAAGGCTTCATCGGCTTTGGGGGCGGGCCTGCGGGCCCGCCCTTTTGCGTTTCACGCTCACGCAAGGCTGGCGCAGACGTGACTGGCAAGGCCATGACCCCGGGGGCCATGATGGAACCTGCGCCACGCCCGCGCGTTGAAACGGCGTAACGCGGCCTCTTGCCGCCGGAGGAAAAGTGATGAAACGCCTGAAAACCACCACTGCGCTTGTTGCCGGCCTGACCGCGCTGGTGCCCAGCCTGGCGCCCGCCCAATCGCTTGTGGGCGCAGATCTTGACGCCTGCATCCAGACCCAAATCGACGGCGGCAGCAGCGAAGACGCGGCCCGCGCGGCCTGTGAAGGGGGCAACACCCCCGCCGCCGCAGCCCCGGAGCAGACGGAAACCGGGGTCACGACCGAGGCCGAGGCCACCGCGCCAGAACCGACCGCCGAGGCGCCGGTGATCGCCCCCGAAGCCGAGGCGCAAGTGGATGGCGCAACGTCGATCACCATGCCCCAAGACCCCCTGACCATCTCGCCCACGACCGATGCTGCCCCCGAGGCCGAGGAAGCCCCCGCAGCGGAGGCCCCGACCGCCGAAGTCGCCCCTGAGGCCCCCACGGAAACCGCGGCCCCCGAACAGGACCCGGCCGCCGACACCGAAGTTCAGGCCACGGGCGAAACCGCCGCCGAAACCGAGGCGGGCACCCCTGCGCCGACCGATCCTGACGCGTTGCAGAAAATGCTGACGGAACAGACAGCGCCGACGCCCGCAGAACCGGCGCCGACGACCGAGCCCGATCCCACCGTGACCACCACGACCGAGGCCCCTGCCCCGGCCGAGGTGGAAGCGGAGGCGAGTGCGACCGCCGAGACCACCGCCACGGCGGAAACCCCGGCGGCCAGTGCAGAAGAAACCGAAGCCGTGCAGCAACTGGAAGAGGCGATTGCCGCCTCGGAAACCGCGGACAGCGGTGCCCCGGTCAGCAACGCCGCGCTGGCGGCCGAAACCGATGCCGCAGCCGAAGCCGACGCGCCGGTCACCGAAGAGGTCATCACCGAAGAGACCGCACGTTCTTCGGCCGAGGATTTCCAATCCGCGATCAACGCCACCACGCAGGCGGTAACCGCAACCAAGGACAAGAAGGACGGCAAGGGCCTGACCACGCTGGAAAAGGCCGCCGTTCTGGGGCTTGGCGCCCTGGCGGTTGGCGCGATCCTGAAAAACGGCAGCGAGGTCGCCGTGAATTCGGGGGATCGCGTCGTGGTGCAGAACCCCGATGGCAGCTATCGCGTCATCAAGGACGACAACGCCCTGCTGCGCCAGCCCGGCACCACGCTCAGCACGCAGAACTACGCCGACGGCTCGACCCGCACCATCAGCACCAAGGCCGATGGCACGCAGATCATCACCGTCTACGATGCGCAGCGCCGGATCATTCAGCGCACGCGGATCGACCCGGACGGTCAGCGCTATGTGCTGGTGGATGACTCGATCGGAGCCGATCCGGTCGAAATCACCACCCTGCCGCGCGCGCAGGTGACGGCGGAAACCACCGATACCGAGGCGCTGCGTGCCGCGCTGGCCCGCGAAACCGCAATCGACCGGCGCTTCTCGCTGGCGCAGGTGCGCCAGATCGCCCAGGTGCGTGCGCTGGCCCCGGCGGTCGCGGTCGAGAACATCACCTTTGCCACCGGCTCTGCCGCGATCCGGCCCGAACAGGCCCGCGCGCTGGCCAAGCTGGGTGACACGATCCGCGCCCGCATTGCCGAGAACCCGCGCGAGATCTTCCTGATCGAAGGTCACACCGACGCCGTGGGGGATGCAGCCTATAACCTGGCCCTGTCGGACCGCCGCGCGGAATCGCTGGCCCTTGCACTGACCGAATATTTCGGCGTGCCGCCCGAAAACCTGGTGGTTCAGGGCTATGGCGAAGAATTCCTCAAGGTCGACACGCAGCGCGGCGAAGAGGCCAACCGCCGCGTGAGCGTGCGCCGGATCACCGACCTGCTGCAGGTCGCCAGCGCGAACTGATCGACCCCTTCCTTCCCTCCCACCTGAAAGGGGCGCTCCGGCGCCCCTTTTTTTCATGGCTTGCGGCGATGGCGCGTGCATGCTTTCCGGCTTTGCCGCAGTATTGACCTGAATCATGGCGCTTGACAGAACCTGCGCCCAAATTCACGTTTACGCATATTTTTTGAGACCCTGGCAGAACGACCGGGAAAGGGGAGAGACATGGCACATATCGTGGTTCTGGGCGCGGGCCTTGGGGGCGCCATCATGGCGTATGAATTGCGCGAGGCCGTGCGCAAGGAAGACAAGATCACCGTCATCACCAAGGACCCCAAGTATCACTTCGTGCCCTCGAACCCCTGGATCGCCGTCGGCTGGCGCGACCGCAAGGACATCACCGTCGATCTGGCGCCCACGATGAAGAAGAAGGGGATCGAGTTCATCCCGGTCGCGGCCGAGAAGCTGCACCCCGAGGAAAACCGCGTCGAACTGGTCGATGGCCAGTCGGTCAGCTACGATTACATCGTCATCGCGACCGGCCCGGAACTGGCCTTTGACGAGATCGAGGGGTTCGGCCCCGAAGGTCACACCCAGTCGATCTGCCATATCGACCATGCCGAACAGGCCCGTGTGGCCTTTGACCGGTTCTGCGAGAAACCCGGCCCGATCATCATCGGCGCGGTGCAGGGCGCGTCCTGCTATGGCCCGGCCTATGAATTCACCTTCATCCTGGACACCGCGCTGCGCAAGGCCAAGATCCGCGATCAGGTGCCGATGACCTTCATCACCTCGGAACCCTATGTCGGCCACCTCGGGCTGGATGGCGTGGGCGACACCAAGGGGTTGCTGGAATCCGAGATGCGCAACAAGCACATCAAGTGGATGACCTCGTCGCGGGTGAAAAAGGTCGAAGACGGCAAGATGATCGTCGAGGAAATCGCCGATGACGGCTCGGTCAAATCCGAAAAGGAAATGCCCTTCGGTTATGCGATGATGCTGCCCGCCTTCCGTGGCATCAAGGCGGTGTCGGGGATCGAGGGCCTGTCGAACCCGCGCGGTTTCACCATCGTCGACAAGCATCAGCGCAACCCGAAATACCCCAACGTCTTTGCCGTGGGTGTCTGCGTTGCAATTCCGCCGATGGGTCCGACCCCGGTGCCCTGCGGTGTGCCGAAGACCGGCTTTATGATCGAATCCATGGTCACCGCCACGGCGGAAAACCTGGGTCAGATCGTGCGTGGCGAAGAACCCAGCCACACCGGCACCTGGAACGCGGTCTGTCTGGCCGATTTCGGCGACAGCGGCATCGCCTTCGTCGCGCAGCCGCAGATCCCGCCGCGCAACGTGAACTGGTCCAGCTCGGGCAAGTGGGTGCATATGGCCAAGATCGGCTTCGAGAAGTACTTCATGCACAAGCTGCGCAAGGGCACCTCGGAAACCTTCTACGAGAAATTCGCGATGAAGGCCCTGGGGATCGACAAGCTGAAGGCGGTGAAAAAGGGCTGACATGCCGGGAGGAGCCGGCCCTTCGGGGCCTGCGTCGGCATGGCCTGCTGAGGCGGGCGAAGGCGGGCCATTGGCCCGCCTTTTTCATGCCCGGGGCCGCCGAACGCACATGAAAAAGCCCGGCCAGGTCGAAACCGGCCGGGCGTGATTTTCGTGCAGCCAGCCTCAGGCGCGCGAGGTCAGCGCCGCCGGGCGGTAGCGCGCGATGGTGCGCGTCAGGATACCGGCCAGCACCGCTTTGATCAGGTCACCCGGAATGAAGGGCGCCATGATCAGCGTGGCCTTGCCCAGGCTCATGCGTGCATCATCCGGCCCAAGCCCCGCGTTCTTGACCAGATAGAAGCCGACGATCCCGAAAGCATACATCACCACGATGCCGCCCAACACGGCCCCCAGCCCCGCTGCTACGCCGACCGGCAGCGCGCGCATGCGCTCGACCACCAGCCCGGTGACGAAGGCCGCAGGCAGCCAGCCGATCAGGAAGCCCGCCGTCGGGCCGACGAAAACGCCCAGGCCCCCACGCCCGCCCGCCAGCACCGGCAACCCCAGCGCCACGATCAGCTGCACCACCAGCACCGCCGCCGCACCGCGCCAGCTGCCCAGCACCGCACCCGCCAGCATGACGCCCAGCGACTGCGCCGAGATCGGCACCCCGAAGGCCAGCGGGATCGGCGGCACCAGCCCCAGCACCGCGATCAGCGCGGCAAACAACACGATCCGCGTGAAATTCTGTTCCAACTCAGTCTCTCCCTGTAGGGCGCGGGGCCAGCCCCCCACGCGCGCGCAGGGAGTCGGCCAAATGATCCGCATCGTCAAGTAGCGAAAAGGACAGGGGCGCGATCAGCCGGGGCCCCGCCCGGCGCGGCGAGCGCGCGCGCCACGCCAGCGACAGCGCCCCCAGCCGCCCCTGCAACACGGGGATGAAGCGCAGCACCAGCGCCACCGCCAGCGCGGGCATCCGCGGCGACAGACCGAACCGCGCCAGGGGCTGCGCCAGCCGCTCGATCAGCGCGATCAGCTCATGCAGCGGTGTGGTCAGCGTGACGAAATTGGCCAGCGCCATCATCACAATGACCCGCAGTCCGAAGGCCACGCCCTGCCGGGTTTCGTCCTGCCACAGGTGCCACAGGAAAATCACCGCCACGACCCAGACGATCGGGCGCAGCGCCCGCAGCCCCGCCGCCAGCGCCGCGCGCCCAAGGCTGAGATAAAGCCCGAGCGTGACCGCCAGCCCGGCACCCAGCACGGGCAGCGCGGTAACCCGCATCGCCGCCACCATCGCCAGCGCCAGCAATCCGAATTTCACCCCCGCAGGCAGCCGATGTGCCCAACTGACCCCCGGCAGCGCAAGGCTCAGCATGGCTCGGCCCGGGCGATGCGGGCCATCTCGGCGCTATAGGCGGGCAGCACCCTGTCGGGCGGGCCATCCGCAGCCACCCGCCCGGCTTCAAGCCAGATGACGCGGTCGAACCCCGCCACCCGGGCCGGATCGTGGGTTATCAGCACAACGCTTTGCGCCAGCGCCGCGATCTGCGCCTCGATCCGCAACGCAGCGGGAATATCAAGGCTGTTGAACGGCTCGTCAAACAGCACCCAGGCCGGTTCCATCGCCAGCACCGCCATCAGGCACACCAGCTGGCGCTGGCCCTGCGACAGGGTATGACACAGCCGGTCCGCCCAGTCCGCATGCCCGAAGCGCGCCAATACCGCCTGCGCCCCCGCCCGCGCCTGCGCCCGGCTCTGGCCCTGCTGCTCCAGCCCGAACGCCAGTTCCTCGATCACGGTGGGAAAGATGATCTGGTGGTCGGGGTTCTGAAACAGAATGCCGACCGTCGCCAGGGCCCCGGCCCGATCGCGCAAGACGTCCACGCCATCGACCCGCACCTGCCCCGCCTGTGGCGCAACCAGCCCCGCGATCAGCCGGATCAGCGAGGATTTGCCCGAGCCATTGCGCCCGACAATCCCCACCCGCCGTTCGGAAATCCGCAGATCCAGACCGTCGAACACCGGCCGACCCTCACGGGTCAGGCGCACCGCCTCGATGCCGATCCGGGCCGCCATCGCTCAGCGCCGCCGCAGATATTCATGCGCCACGCAGGCCGGCCCCGCCGCGCGCAGGGGCGTTGCCCCGACATGGTCCCATTGACCGGGGTCGAGATCGGGAAAGAAGGCATCCGCGCCCTCGATCTCCAGGTCGACCTCGGTAATCAGCAGACGGTCGGCCAGATCCATCAGTGCGCGATAGATCCCCTGCCCACCGATGCCATAGACCCGCCGATAGCCCTGCGCATGGGCGAAATCGACGGCCTGCCGCACATCGGGGAAAACGTGCTCGGTCAGGGTGGCATCCGATGACACGACGATATTCAGACGCCCTTTCAACGGCTTGAACGGCAGGCTTTCCCAGGTCTTGCGGCCCATGACGATTGCACCGCCCGTGGTTTCACGCTGAAAGAAGGCCAGATCCTCGGGCGCGTGCCAAGGGATCGTGTTGTCTTTTCCGATGGCCCCGTTGCGGGCGCGGGCGACGATCAGCGACAGCATGGCTCAGACCGCCACGGGCGCTTTGATCGCCGGATCGGGGGTGTAATTGTCGAAGGCGAAATCCTCGAATTTGAAATCGAAGATCGAGTCCACATCCCGGGTCAACCGCAACTGCGACAGCGGTTTGGGCCTGCGCGCGAGCTGGGTTTTCACCTGCTCCAGATGGTTGGAATAGATATGCGCATCGCCGATCGAATGCACGAAATCGCCCGGCTCATAGCCCGTCACATGCGCCAGCATCGCCAGCAGCAACGCATAGGACGCGATGTTGAACGGCACGCCCAGGAACATGTCGGCCGAACGTTGATACAGCTGCAGATGCATCTTGCGGCCGATGATGCGCACCTGCCAAAGCGTATGGCACGGCGGCAGCGCCATCTGCCCCACCTCGCCCGGGTTCCAGGCCGAGACGATCAGCCGCCGGCTATCGGGCGTGGCCTTGATCGCGGCCACCAGATCGGCGATCTGATCGACGCTTTCCGCGAAATAGAGCGTCCGGCCATTCACCGCCTGGCCACTGTCAACAAGCTTGGGAAAGCGGCGCCACTGGTGCCCGTAAACCGGCCCCAGATCGCCGTTTTCATCGGCCCATTCGTCCCAGATCGAAACCCCGTTTTCCTTCAGATAGCGAATGTTGGTATCGCCCGCCAGAAACCACAACAATTCGTGGATGATCGACTTCAGGTGCAGCTTCTTGGTCGTCACCAGCGGGAAGCCATCGGCCAGCGAATAGCGGCACTGCAGGCCGAAATAGGAAATCGTGCCGGTGCCGGTGCGGTCGGTCGAGACCTCGCCATGATCCAGAACCGTTTGCAGAGCGTCCAAATACTGCCGCACGCCTGTGTCCTCCGCCGTCGTTTGCGCCTGTCTCGGGGTATAACGACTTCAACGCGGCAGGGCAAAGCCGATCCTGCCGCCCGGACCGGCCCCACACCAGATTTGCCACCCCGCCCACGGCTGGCCGCGAGATGCTGTGCCCTGCATCGCGGGGTGTCGCCACAGGGGCACAGCCCGCCACACCGACCTCGCGAAGGCGTTACAGAAATTGACTTTTTTCGACATTTTCGGCACCCTCACAGCAGGCAGGATTTAAAGAAAGAACCATAATGTCGAGAGTTATTTGGCCGCTGGCGGCCCTGCTGGCGATTGCAGGCTGCAGCGGAAATGGCCCCGCCGTCATATCGAGCCCGGACGGAACCGGTGGCACGACCGATGGCGGCACCGAGACGACGACGATTCCCACGGTGCTGAAGGGCGACCTGCAGGCCATCGCCTATGACGGTACGACGTTGCAGGTGCAGATCGCAGGTCTCGATTCGACCCCGACGCTGGTCGAGTTCGACCGCGTCGCCTCGCTGGATGTGGCGGGTTACAAGGCTTACAAGATGCAGGAAGACGCGCTGGACCGGATGTTCGTGGCGCTGGCCAAGACCTCGGACGATGGCGCGGTCACGGCGGCGACGGTGTCCGACGGCGGCCAGTTCAACCGCCATTTCGGCGGCGGGATCTACAGCCGAAACGGCAGCTTCGACCGTCCCGAAATCGGCGACGGACCGGCCGAAGGGCAGGTTTCCTACGCGGGCGATTATGCGGCGGTGATGAACGGCCGCGTGCAATACGGCGACCCGACCAGCGAATTGCTGGACCCCGGCGATGCCGATCCCGCTACCCTGCCGCGGCAATCCTCGCGGGTCAGCGGCACGATTTTCCTCAACGCCAACTTCAGCGACAATCTGGTCAATGGCGCGATCTATGACCGGGTGATGATTGATGAAAACTTCAATCTGGAAGATGTGATCCTGGTTCCCAGCAGCATCGGCACCGATGGCACATTTGTAGGCAAGGTGGAAAACCCCAGCCTGCAAGAAATTGGCGATTACGGCGGGATCTTTGGCGGCACCGATGCGAATTCGGTCGCGGGCGTCGTCTATATAGATAACGTGACTTCCCTGCCCAATGCAGTGGAACACGGCACCTTCGTACTGACCAAATGCGGCCCGGACAACACCTCTGCCCCCTGCAACCATGTCGCGCCCTGAGCGACAGCTGCGCGGCCCGCTGCGGCGGGCCGCGTGGTCGGCTCTGGCCGCTCTGGCGATCTGGGCTCTGCCTGCCCGGGCCGAAGAGGTGCAGCTTGCCGATCTGAGCGTGCCGCAATTGCAGCGGCTGGCGACGGCGTTGACCACCACGGGGCACGAGGCCGAGGCCTTGCGCGTCGCCGAGGCGCTGTTGTTGCGCGCCCCCGACGATCCGCTGGGGCATTATGTCGTAGGCTTGGTGATGCTGCGCGCGGGGCAGACCCAGGTCGCACGCACCGCCGCAAAACGCAGTTTCGCCGAAGCGGGAACCGAACGCCAGCATTACGAAGCCGCCCGGCTGGCGGCCAAGGTCGCGGTGGCCGATCAACGCTGGATCCCCGCGCAATACTGGGCGCGCCAGACGATCCAATACGCACCCGATCCGCGCTATCGCGCCGTTGCCGTGCGGGATTTCAAGCGTCTGCGCGCCATCAGCCCGCTTGCGTGGAGCGTGAAGCTAGGGCTTCGCCCCTCGAACAACGCGAATGGCGGTGCGGACGAACGGCTGAACATCATCGACGGCTATGATGCGGTGGGCTACCTGAGCGACGACGCGATGGCCCTGCCCGGGCTTGTCGGCACCGCCAGTTTCGACATCAGCTATCGGCTGGCGCGCGGCGAGACCAGCGAAACCCGGATCGGGCTGGACACCTATGTGCGCGCGGTCGATCTGGAAGGCCACCCGATCGCCCTGCCGCCCCCCGGCAGCCCGCCCGGCACCCTGCCCGCGGAAATTCCGAATTCGGATTATTCCGGCGCGGCGGTGGGTGTCAGCCTGGGTCATACCCGGGTTCTGGGCAGCTACGGGCTTGGCCTCAAGGCGACGGCCGGTCAGGTCTGGGAAGGCGGCGATGCGGCCTATCACTACGCCGGGCTGGACCTGAATGGCACCCGGCGGATCGGCACCGGCCCCGCGACCCCGCAGCTGAGTTTTGGTGCCAGCGCCGAGGCCCGCGCCCGCGACGACGATACCCGCACCGACATTCGCCGCAGGCTGAACCTGAGCTATGCGCAACCCTTGGCACAGGGGCAATTTTCGGCGGGGGTGTCGCTCAGCGCGCTGCAATCGCGGTTGGACAATGCGCGCTACTGGTCGGTTTCGGGATCGGTGCATTACGAACCCGACCTGCGGCTCGGTCCGCTGGCGATCAGCCTGGGCGCCGGGCTCAGCCGCACGGTCTATCCCGATTATACGGTGCTGTTCTTTCACCCCGAAGGCGGGCGTCAGGACAACAGCGTCTTTGCCGAACTGGGCCTGTGGGCCCCCGCGGTCAGCTATGCCGGGTTCGCCCCCGAGGTGAAGCTGCAAAGCATTGTCACCGACAGCAACATCAGCCGTTTCGAAAGCAGCGAACTGGCCGTCGCGGTGGGCCTGCGCTCGACCTTCTGAGCCTTGCCACCGCGCCCGCGCGCTTTAGGTTGGGCAAGGCAAAGGAGAGCCGAGATGAGCCTGAAATATCTGCACACGATGGTCCGCGTTCTGGACCTGGAAAAAAGCATGGCGTTCTACAAGCTGCTGGGCCTGCGCGAGACCCGCCGCTACGACAACGAGGCCGGGCGTTTCTCGCTGGTCTTCATGGCCCCCGAGGGGCAAGAGGAATGCCCCGTCGAGCTGACCTTCAACTGGGACGGCGATACGGGCCTGCCCTCGGACAGCCGCCATTTCGGCCACCTCGCCTATGGGGTCGATGACATCTATGCCACCTGTCAGCACCTGATGGACAATGGCGTCACCATCAACCGCCCCCCGCGCGACGGGCACATGGCCTTCGTGCGCAGCCCCGACAATATCTCGATCGAGCTGCTGCAGAATGGCGCCGCCCTACCCCCGGCAGAGCCCTGGGCCAGCATGCCCAACACCGGCCACTGGTAAGACGCGCCCCCTGCGCCGGGCTTAGCGTTTGAACTTGTCGGCCAGTTTTTCCAGGGCCGAGCGGGGATCGGCGGGCGCAGCTGCGGGTGGTGTGGGTTTCGGGGTGGGCGCCTGCTTTGCCTGCGGCGCAGCCCCGGCCCCGCCCGAACTGCGCGGCGGCGCGGTGCGCAGGCTGACCGCATTCAGGAACTTGCCGCCCTCGCCCGCCGCCAGCGCGGGCGCACCATCCGAAATGCCGCGCAGCAGGTCGTCAAGCCAGTCCTGATCGGCCTTGGCAAAATCGCTCAGCACATAATCGGCCACGCGATCCTTGTGACCGGGATGCCCGATGCCCAGCCGCACACGGTCGTAAGCATCGCCGATATGCGCATGGATAGAGCGCAAGCCGTTGTGGCCCGCATGCCCGCCCCCCGATTTCACCCGGCATTTGCCCGGCGCCAGATCCAGTTCGTCATGGAACACGACGATCTCGGACGGCGCGATCTTGTAAAAATCCGCCGCCGCGCGCACCGACTGCCCCGACAGGTTCATGAAGGTTTCGGGCTTGAGCAGGACAATCCGCTCTGACCCGAGCCGCCCCTCGCTCAGCTGGCCCTGAAACTTCGCCCGCCACGGCGCGAAGCCGTGATCCGCCGCGATCCGGTCCAGCGCCATGAACCCGATATTGTGCCGGTTGCCCGCATATTTCGCACCGGGATTGCCCAGACCGACCCAAAGCTGCATCGCATTCTCCTTTGATCGCGTTTTAGCCGCGCCAGCCCCGCGCGGCCAGCCCGGATTTGCGGCGCCCGGGGGGGGGGCGGGTCTTGCCCCGCCCAAATGTTACTGTATAACACTCGTTACACTATAACAGGAATCGCCATGACCAACCGTCTTCCCGTCACCGTGCTTTCCGGCTTCCTCGGGGCCGGCAAGACCACGCTTCTCAATCACATTCTGGCCAATCGCGCCGGTCAGCGCGTGGCCGTCATCGTCAACGACATGTCCGAGGTGAACATCGACGCCGATCTGATCCGCGCCGGGGGCAGCCTGACGCGCGGCGAGGAAAAGCTGGTCGAACTGACCAACGGCTGCATCTGCTGCACGCTGCGCGACGACCTGCTGACCGAGGTGCGCAGGCTCGCCGCCGAGAACCGCTTCGACTATCTGCTGATCGAATCGACCGGCGTGTCCGAACCCCTGCCGGTGGCCGCGACCTTCGAATTCCGCGACGAAAACGGGCTGGCGCTGGATGATGTGGCCCGGCTCGACACGATGGTGACCGTGGTCGATGCCGCCAACCTGACGCGCGATTTCAGCACGCAGGATTTTCTGGCCGACCGCGGCGCCGAGCTGGGCCCCGAGGACGAACGCAGTCTGGTGCAGCTGCTGACCGAGCAGATCGAATTTGCCGACGTGATCGTGCTGAACAAGATCGGCGCCGCGACCGAAGCGCAGCGCACGACCGCCCGCGCGATCCTGCGGGCCCTGAATGCCGATGCAAAGATCATCGAAACCGATTTCGGCCGTGTCGATCCGTCCGAGATCCTGGGCACCGGGCGCTTCAGTTTCGAGGCCGCGCACCGTCACCCGACCTGGGCGCAAGAGCTGTATGGCTTTGCCGATCATGTGCCCGAAGATGCCGAATATGGCATCACCTCTTTCGTCTATCGCGCCGAACGCCCGTTCGACCCCGCGAAACTGGCCGAATTCTTTGAAACGCCGCTGCCGGGGGTGATCCGCGCCAAGGGGCACTTCTGGCTGGCGACGCGGCCCGACTGGGCGGGCGAATTTTCGGTGGCGGGGCCGATGCTCGAGGTGCGCGGGCTCGGGCTGTGGTGGGCGGCGGTACCCGAAAGCCGCTGGCCCGCCGAGGCGCGCGCCCGGATGGCCGCCGCCGTGGCGCAGGAATTCGGCGACCGGCGGCAAGAGATGGTCTTCATCGGCATGCTTGGGACCATGAACCGCGCCCGGATCGAGGCCATGCTCGACCGCTGCCTGGTGCCCGAGACCCGCTTCATCCCCGAAGTCTGGGCCACCCTGCCCGACCCGTTCCCGCGGTGGGGTGCAGCGGCGCAGGCCGACGCATGAGGCGCAATCTGGCCACCCGGCTGCCCACGCGCACCCGGGCCGCGCCAATGGCCGCCTTCGACCGTCTGCCCGCCCCGGCCCGCGCCTGGGTGGCGCAAGCGGTGCTGCCGTGGTCGGCCGCCTCGGTCGGGCGGATCTGGACGCGGGCCCTGCGCGAGACCGGCAGCGAAGCCGCCGCCGTGGCACGGCTGGCCGCGGCCGAGGCCGCCACGCTCGCACGGGAACGCGCCCGGTCGCAGGCGGCCGGGCAATGAAATAACGCCGCCCCTTTCGGGGCGGCGTGGACGATCCATGCGAAACGGACCGGCGGTCTTACCAGGTCACCGCCTTTGCCAGCGCGATCTTGACGTTGCGCCCGGGCGCATCATCCAGCGACAGGTTGTTGCGATAATCGCGGTCGAACACGTTCTCGACCGTCAGGTTGACCGACAGCCCGGCCAGCGCCTCGCTCTGCGGCTGCCAGCTGACGAAGGCGTCATGCACTGCATAGCCCCCGGCCGAGGTCGTGGCCGACGCGGTGGCGATCGCCGCGAAACCCTGCACCCGCCAGCCCATCCGCACCCCCCGATCGGGGAATTTCGCCCCCAGCGTCAGCGCGACATTCTCGGCCGGCGTGTCGGTCAGCGTCAGGCCGGTCGATTCATCCTTCGAACGCACCTTGGACCAGGCCAGCTGACCGAACCAGCGCTCGGCATCATAGGCCGCTTCCAGTTCAGCCCCCCAGATCTTGGCGGCATTGATGTTGCGGAAATACGGCAGCCCGGCCGAGCCCGAAGGGTTTGCCGCAATCAGGTCGGTCAGGTCGTTGTGAAACAGCGTAGCCTTCGCGGTCAGGCTGTCCTCCGCGCTGAAAACGCCCTGCGCCTGATAGGTCACGCCCAGCTCGACGGTGGTGGCCTTTTCCTTGTCCAGATTGAGGCTCGGCATCCGGCCCGCCGCACCGATGCCGTCGCTCGAATACAGCTCGTCCAGCGTCGGCATCCGTTCGGTGCGCGCGAGCGAACCGAAGACACCCCAGCTTTCGTCAAGCTTGTAAAGCGCGGCGATCTTGGGCGAAATGGCCGTATCCGATTGATCGGTGCCCCCCGCCGCAGCCGCCGAGGCATCGGGCGAAAGCCACGCACGGTCGATCCGCAGCCCCGGGGTGATCGTCAGCCGTTCGTTCCAGATCAGCTCGCCCTGCGCATAGACGCCCAGCTTGTCTTCGGTGCCCCCCGGGTGGAACGCAGGCGCCCCGACGCTGGATCGCGCGAAGCGATCCTGATGCGACAGTTGCGTGCCGAAGGTCAGATAATTCTGCCAGGCGCCCTTGCTCATCTCGACGGTATTTTCCAGCCTGAGCGCCGTGGTTTCATAACTGGCGGTGTTCGGGCACAGCACCTGCATCGTGCCGGCGCCACACATGAACCCCAGCGAGAAGTTGTCGCGCTCGGTCGAGGTGTCGGAATAGCTCAGCGACGCCTCGAAATCGAGCCAGGGATTGTCCGCCCCTTCATGCGCATAGGTCAGTGTCACCGTGTCGTCGATGGCATGCAGATCCGAGGTGCCGAAATAGGTCGCAACCGCCCCCCCGGTCTGTGCCACGGCGGCGTCGTCCAGATCGCTGTCGGTGCGCGACAGGCTCAGCGTCAGGCGCTGGTCGTCATTCTCGCCAAAGTAATAGTTGCCCTTGATCAGCCCCGACCAGCGATCGCCCGCCGTCGCCGGGATCGTATCGCCGCCGCCGTCTTTCATGTCGCCCGAACTACCCAGCGAGAAACTGGCCAGCAAATCGGCATTCTCGCCCAGAGTCTGCGCCAGCGTCACCGTGCCGATCCGCCCGTCGCCGTTGCTGTCATAGCTGCCCTTGAAGCGGACCGCGCCGGTCTTTCCCTCGGGGATGAAATCGGCCGCATCCTTGGTGGTGAAATTCACCACACCGCCAATCGCCCCGGACCCGTAAAGCGTAGAGGATGCAGGCCCCCGCAGCACCTCGACACGCTTGTAAAGCTCGGGGTCACCGAAGAACGAGCCGGTGCGGTATTGCTCGAAGAACTTCACCGCGCCGTCGACAGTGACGATGATCCGGTTCTGGCTGCCCGCCTGTTCGGCATTGCCGATACCGCGGATGTTGAACGCCTGCCCCAGGGCCCGCGCCGAGGCGCCCGCGGCCTGCACGCCCGGCACATTGGCGAACAGATCGCCCAGGGTGCGCGGCTGCTCACGGTCCAGATCCTGCTGATCGAGCACACTGACCGCCTGCGGCGTGTCGATCGCCACCTTGGGCTGCCCCCAGCCGAAAACGATCCGCCCCAACAGGGTGATGACGTCCTCGCCTTCTTGTGCCAGCGCCGGCATGGGTGCGGCGGCGATCAGCGCGGCCGTGGTGACGGATGTGAAAAGATGCCCGCGTCGGGCTGACGGCATGCGTGCCATGATATCCCCTTTTTGTCTGCGAGGGGCTGGCACGAGGCTGGCAGCAGAATCTGTCTTGAACTTCCCGTGAATGTCGATTAGGGAATCCGACAAAACTAGTCAAGTATATCTTGGCGATATGTTCGCCCCTGCGCCCAGCCCGAGGCCCCGCCTCCCGCCAGATCCGCGCCTTCCAAAAGACCGCGAAAGGATCTTGCATGGCTGCCGATGGCTCCACTTCCGACCTCATGTCCCCCGCCCATATCCGTGCCCTGCGCGCGGAGGCGCCCAAGCTGCGCGCCCGCGATTTCGCCGCCCAGCACGGGCTGCGCGAGGCCGATCTTGTGGCCGCGCAGGTGGGCGCTGGCGCGACCCGGATCGCGCCGCACCCAGACGCGCTGATGCCGCTGGTCACGGCATTGGGCGACGTGATGGCGCTGACGCGCAATGAAAGCTGCGTGATCGAACGGCGCGGCACCTATGAGGCCTATCACTCGGGCGGGCATGCACAGATGGTGCTGGGTTCCGAGATCGACCTGCGGATCTTTGCCCGCCACTGGGTGCATGCCTTCGCGCTGGACGAAGGGGGCAAACGCTCGGTCCAGATCTTCGACGCGGCGGGCGATGCGATCCACAAGATCCATCTGAAACCCGAAAGCGACGTGGCGGCCTTTGACCGCCTGGTCGCCGAGTTGCGCCTGCCCGAACAGTCCCAGACGCTGGATCTGGCGCCGCGCG
Source organism: Paenirhodobacter sp. CAU 1674 (assembly GCF_029222945.1). Taxonomy (NCBI): domain Bacteria; kingdom Pseudomonadati; phylum Pseudomonadota; class Alphaproteobacteria; order Rhodobacterales; genus Paenirhodobacter; species Paenirhodobacter sp. CAU 1674. Next base: position 130,838 of record NZ_JARHUH010000004.1, read on the forward strand.
CGCCCACCGAGGCCCCCAAGGCAGACCCGGCCAAGGCCGAAATCCTGCGCGCCGAATGGGCACAGATGACCGACACGCATCAGTTCCTGCGGCTGGTGTCGAAGCTCAAGATGAACCGGCTGGGCGCCTATCGGATCGCGGGCGACCCGCTGGCCACCGCGATGGCCACCGACGCCGTGCGGCTGTTGCTGGAACAGGCGGCCGCGCAGGCAATCCCGGTGATGATCTTCGTCGGCAACATGGGCTGCATCGAAATCCACGGCGGCCGGATCGAGACCGTCACCCCGATGGGCCCCTGGATCAACGTGCTCGACCCGCGCTTCAACCTGCATCTGCGCGGCGACCACATCGCCGAGGTCTGGCTGGTCGACAAGCCCACGAAAAACGGCCCCGCGCTGAGCCTTGAGGCCTTCGATGCCGAGGGCGGGCTGATCCTGCAGATCTTCGGCTCGCGTAAGGATGGCGGCATCGCCGAGTTCAATGCAATGCTGGCCGGTCTGCCGCGGCTGGAGGCGGGCGCATGAAACGCCTCGCCCTGATTGCCGCGCTCAGCACGGGTCTGGCCACAGGCGCGCCAGTGCAGGCCGAACCGCCCCAGCGCGTGATAGCCCTGGGCGGCGCGGTGACCGAGATCGTCGCGGCCCTGGGGGCAGAATCCCTGCTCGTCGGGCGCGATTCCACGTCGGAATTTCCGCCTTCGGTGCAGGCCTTGCCCGATGTCGGATATGTCCGCGCGCTGTCACCCGAAGGGGTGCTCGCACTCGATCCGCAACTGATCCTGGCCGAGGCCACCGCCGGGCCGGTCGAGGCGGTCGAGGTGCTGAAAGCCGCGGGTGTGGACTATGTCGCCCTGCCCGGCGAGGCGTCACCCGAGGGCGTGCTGGCCAAGATCACCACCGTCGGCGCGGCACTGGAACGCCCGGCCGAAGCACAGGCGCTGGCCGATGCCTTCAGCGCGGCGATGGCGCAGGTCCGCGCCGAGGCGGCGGCCATTGAAACACCCAAACGGGTGCTGTTCGTTCTGGCGATCCAGGGCGGGCGGGTGATGGCAGGCGGGGCGAACTCGTCAGCGGATGCGATCACCCGGCTTGCGGGCGCGGTCAATGCGGCCGAAGGTTTCGAAGGCTACAAGCAGATGACCGACGAGGCCGTGCTGGCCGCCGCCCCCGATGTCATCCTGATGATGGACCGCGAGGGCGATCTGGCGATCAGCAATGCCGATATTCTGGCCCATCCCGCACTGGGGGCCACCCCCGCCGCACAGGCAGGCGCGGTGATCCGCATGGACGGCATGCTGCTGCTGGGCTTTGGCCCGCGCACACCGCAGGCCGCGGCCCAACTGCATCGCGCACTCTATCCCCGCACGGCAGAGAACGGCTGAGATGGCCATGACGCATCTTGCCACCACAGGCACGCCACGCCCGGGGCCCCTGCGACTGCGGGCGGCTTTGGTGGCGCTGCTGCTGGTGGCGGGCGTGCTGTCCGTGGCGACGGGCGCTGCGGGCGTGTCGCTGTTGCAGGTGCTGGGCGACGCGCTGTCGGGGAACGGGATCAGCGCGCGCGACAAGGTCGTGTTGCTCGACATCCGGCTGCCACGGCTGGTGATGGGGGTGATGGTGGGCGCCGGGCTCGCGGTTGCGGGCGCGGTGATGCAGGGGCTGTTTCGCAACCCGCTGGCCGATCCCGGGATCATCGGCGTGGGGGCTGGCGCGGGGCTGGGCGCGGTTGCGGCGATCGTACTGGGCGGGATGCTGCCCGGCGCGCTGACCGTTCTGCTGGGGCAGCATCTGGTGCCGGTCGCGGCCTTCCTGGGCGCCTGGGCCGCGACGCTGCTGCTCTATCGCGTGGCCAGCCGCGGGGGGCGCACCTCGGTCGCAACGCTCCTGCTGGCCGGGATCGCGCTGGCGGCGATGGCGGGGGCGCTGACCGGGGTGCTGACCTATCTTGCCGACGACCGGCAGCTGCGCGACCTAACCTTCTGGGGGATGGGGTCGCTTGCCGGGGCGAGCTGGCCCAAGCTGGCCACGGGCGCCGCGCTGATCGTGCCCGCGCTGGCGCTGGCCCCGCGGCTGGCACGGGGGCTGAACGCGCTGGCGCTCGGCGAGGCGGCGGCGGCACATATGGGCACGGATGTCGAACGGCTGAAACGCCACGCGGTGCTGGTGGTGGCGGCGCTGGCGGGGGCGTCGGTCGCGCTGGCGGGGGGGATCGGCTTTGTCGGCATCGTGGTGCCGCATCTGCTGCGGCTGGCCGCGGGGCCCGACCACCGCGCACTGCTGCCCAATGCCGCGCTGATGGGGGCGACGCTGCTGGTTCTGGCCGACCTGATCGCGCGGCTGGTCGTCGCCCCGGCCGAGCTGCCGATCGGCATCGTCACCGCAGTGATCGGTGCGCCGGTCTTCCTGTGGATCTTGCTGCGCCGTCGCGGCTTTGGGGGGTTATAGGGATGCTGCAGATCGCCGATCTTCACGTCACGCTCGGGCGCAACGCCGTGCTGCACGGGATCGACCTGGATGCCCACCCCGGCGAAATCACCGCCATTCTGGGGCCCAACGGATCGGGCAAGTCCACGCTCTTGCGCGCGGTCAGCGGCGAGTTGCCCTATCAGGGCTCGATCCGTTTGCAGGGCCACGAGGTCGCCCGGACCGAAGGCTGGCGGCTGGCGGCGCTGCGCGGGGTTCTGGAGCAATCCGCCTCGGTCGCCTTCCCCTTCACCGTGGCCGAGGTCGTCCGGCTTGGCCTGCAGGCCGGGATCGAGGCCGATCACGACGCCATCGTCGATGCCGCCCTGGCCGAGGTCGGCCTGTCCGCCGAGGCCCACCGCCCGATCCAGCAGCTGTCGGGCGGCCAGCAGGCGCGCGCCCATCTGGCCCGTGTCCGTGCGCAGATCTGGCAGGCCACCGGCCATGCCGGCCCCCGCTGGCTTTTGCTGGACGAGCCGGTGGCGAGCCTGGACATCGGCCATCAGCTCGAGGTGATGGCGATCATGCGCCGCTTCGCGCGTGCGGGCGGTGGCGTGGTGGCGGTGATGCACGATCTGAACCTGTCGTCGATGGTGGCCGACCGGATGGTGCTGCTGGCAGGGGGGCGGGTTCAGGCCGTCGGAACACCGGCACAGGTGATGCGCGACGATCTGCTTTCGCGCACCTATGGCTGCGCGCTGCGCGTGGGGATGCCGCCCGCGCAGGGGGGGCCGTGGGTCCTGCCGTCGTGGCCTGCCGGGTTCGGCGCGCAGGCCTGAGCAGGGCCGCCCACCCCGGTTCAGCTCCGGGTTACGGTGTCACCTCATAGGTCCAGACCCGGAACGATTTCAGCACATGCGGGCCGAAGGAATTGACCAGCGGCACGTCGGTCGCATCGCGCCCCCGCGCCACAACGATCCGACCGATCCGCCGCGTATTGTTGCGCGGATCGAACGTGTGCCAGCCCCCGTCGAGCCAGACCTCGATCCAGGCGCTGAAATCCATCGGCCCCGCCTCGGGCACGCCAATGTCGCCCAGATAGCCGTTCACATAACGCGCGGGGATATTGAGGCAACGCAGCAGCGCCACCGCCAGATGCGCGAAATCGCGGCACACGCCGACACGCTCCTGATAGGCCTCATAGGCGGTGCGGGTGGCACGGGCCTGCATATAGTCGAAGGTGATGTGCCGATTGACGAAATCGCACACCGCCTGCACCCGCCCCCAGCCCGGGGCAAGCCCGCCAAACAGATCCCAGGCGATCTGGCTGAGCCGGTCTGTCTCGCAATAGCGGCTGCCGATCAGATACAGCAAAACCTCGTCCGGCAGCTCTGCCACCGGGACTTCGCGGGCATCCGGGCAGCAGGCATCCGGCCGCCCGCTGTCCGCGATGGTCGCATCGCCCCAGATCGTCACATCCCCCGCAGGCGCGGTCAGCCTGCGGCAACGGTTGCCGAAGATGTCACGATAGCTCGAACTCGGCAGATCCGCGGGGGTGGTGAAGAACGTCTCGGAGGTGCGCAGATCGGCCGCGCGGTCGTCCTGCACCGCCAGCAGGCAGACCATATGTGTGGGGTGCGGGCAGGTCAGGGTGATTTCGTAGCCATAGCGTATGAGCATCGGATCTCCGGGGGCCCGCCACCGAGGGGCGGCCTGCTGTGTCGGGCGCGCCGCAGCGGCAGGCGCATCTTAACACGTTGATTTCAGATCGCTAAAATCCGCATGCCTTGATCCTGCCCCGCATTCGCCCCTGCGGCTGCGGATTTCTGCCGCCCTGCGGGGTAAAATCCCCGCCCCCGGACGATCTGCGACAAAATCCGGCACGAACGCCCCATTTTCCATCAGATCACACGCGCCAGGCCGCCCCCCCAGCCGCTTACATTTCCCGCAGATACGCCCAGGAGACATACCCCTTCAGGCCCGGCGCCCGTTCCAGCGAGACCTTGCACCAGCGGGTGCCGCCGGTCTGCTGGCAACTGTGGACACGCAGCACGGTGCCGTTCGGCAAACCTAGGATCACGACGTATCCGGTGCCCGGCCCCGCGCGCATCTTCAGCATGTCATCGCCCTCGACGCCATGCACCTCGTAGCGCTCGCGCCAGGCGGCCGCGGCCGGTTCCGCACTCAGGATTGCTGCCAAAATGCCTGCCGCCAGCGCAACAAAAAGGGCTCTGCCCATCGCTCTCTCCTGTTTTCTGCCTCGTCCGCCAGCTTAGCCGCTCAGCCCGCCAAAAGGAACGGCCCGGCAACCGCTGCGGTAGCAGGACGGCACTGCACAGTGCCCCGGGGCCGAGCAAGTGTGACACGTTGACAACAGGCCCGGAGCACACGGCGGGCGGCGCCTCACCTTTTGTTGATTAAAACTATCGGATATGGTTTGGGCATGCGCTTGAAGGGGATAGCCAGCACCGCCGCACGCCAGTTCCGCCAACCATAACAAACGGAAATGGCATCATGTCTTATGGAACCCCGACGCGTGCGCGACGCGTCCTGTTGCTCGGTGGCTGCGCCCTGAGCGCGATCATGCTGGCTGCGCCCACTGCCCATGCGCAGGAAAGCGTCATGCTGGACCCGATCACGGTGCGGACCAGCTTTGCGGAATGGCTGAGTTCCCTGCTGACCGACGACAAGGCCGACACCGGCACCACGGTGATGGGCGCCGACGCACTGCGCACCCGCGGCGACGGATCGAGCGATGCCAACGAGGCCCTGACCAAGATGCCGACGGTGCAGATCGCGGGCGATGCGGACAATGCCGCGGGCGAGAACGGCGACAGCGTGCTGGATCTGCGCCCGCGCGAGATGTCGATTTCGGGCGCGCGGACCGATCAGAACACGATCATCGTCAATGGCATGTCGGTCAACTCGCTGACCGGCAACGAAGATCCGTTCGGGGCCACACCCCTTGACGAAGAGACGGGGAACGTCAACTTCAATTCGATCTACGGGCTGCACTCGCAAACCCAGTTCATCCCGTCCAGCCTGCTGGACACCGCCACACTGACCGATTCCAACGCCTCGGCGGAATTCGGCGGATTTCAGGGCGGAGTGGTGCAGTATGAGCTGGTCAAACCCTCGCGCGAGGTTTCGGGCAAGGCCAGCTTCTCGTTCCAGAACGACAGCATGACCAGCTATGAGCTGGGCACCGACGACCGCACCAATCCCGATGACAAGCCCAAGCCCGAATGGACGAAGCAAAGCTATGCGTTCGAACAGACGCTGCCGGTGGGCACGTCTTCCGCGCTGGTTTTCGGCCATTCGACGGAACATGCGGAAGCGACCAAGGAAGTCTTGCCGCAATACCGCCGCGGCAGCGTCACGAGCGAGAGCGATTCCCGCTTCTGGCTGCTTGGCTTCGAGCATGAGTTCAGCAGCGACAACACGCTCAACCTGACCGCGACCTGGAACGATTACGATCGGGAATGGGAATCGCACTACGTCGACGGGCAGCAGATCCACCAGACGAACGATTCGCGGGCCGTGACGGCGAAATGGGAAGGCGGGCTCGGGGACCGGTCGCTGGCTGGCGTGGCGCTGAAAAACATGCGGTTTTCGCTGGACGCCAGCTATCAGGACAATTCCGTCCAGAACCTGGCCAATGCGAACACCTATTATTCGTGGTATGGCGCCTATCGTGGCGGATACCAGACCGATGCCTTCGATGCCTGGTGCGACAGTTCGATTGATTATGGCACCGCGACCGGGGTTCCGTGCCGCACCGGCGGCATCGGCGACCGGGCCTATGAAGACCAGCGCGCGCGGATCTCGGGCAAGCTGGAAGGCGACATCTGGCGCGGGACGTTCAAGCTGGGCGGCGCGCTAGAGCGTGTGAACGCGCGCCGCAAGGGCGAGGGCTATGTCCACAACTCGTCCACCACCCGCACTACAACGGGCAGCTACATCTGCCCCGAAGGGTCGGACGACTGCCTGCCGACTCAGTTCTTTTCAACCCGCGTCGTGCAGCCCGCCTATGACGTGAAGGTCGATGCAACCAAGGCCGAGGCGTTCCTGGAACTCGATCAGACATCGGGCGATTTCGGCCTGCGCGCCGGTCTGCGCGCCGATTACAACGACTATCTGGACAATCTGGATATCGCGCCCCGCCTTGTCGCCACCTGGACGCCCAAGCCGGACTTCACCCTGACGTTCGGGGCCAATCGCTATTACAGCGACGATTACATGACCTATGCGATCCATGACGGGGTGCCCCGGGGGCTGACGCAGCGGCGCACCGCGACCGGGGGCGTCGTGGGTGAGTGGACGACCCTGCTGGACAACGGGCTTTATTATTATTCGCAGGGCGATCTGAAAACGCCCTACACGGACGAGTTGTCGCTGGGCGCCACCTGGACCGACGGGCTGACCGATGGCACCTGGCGCGCGCGCATCATCGACAGGCACGGCAAGGATCAATTCGTCGGCACCTACGAGGGCCGGACCGACGACACCCGCTCGCTGACGCAGCGGCTGACCAATGATGGCACCAGCCGCTATCAATCCTTCACGCTAGAATATGAAAAGCGCTGGCAGCCGCGCAAGAAAGGCCGCCTCGACTATGTCGGGCTGACCTTCTCGGGTGTCATCGCCAAGCGCAGGGTCTCGGCCGAGAGCTATTTCGGCGGGTCCGAAGATGGCGAGGCGATGGAATTCATCTGGTATGAAGACCAGTCCTACACGCGCGACGAGTTCACCGCGGCAACCGGCAGCTTCGACATCCCCGTGCGGGCGGCTGTGGACCTGACCGGCAGCTGGAACGATGGCGGCCTGAAAGCCGGCGTCTCGACCGGGGTGACCTTTGCCTATGACGGTGCCCGATGCCAGTCTTCGTCGACCTCCGACTGCGCCGAGTCGGATCGGGACCATCCGATCTACGGCACCCAGCCGCATCTGCTGTATGTCCCCTTCCACTATGAACCCGTGGTGACGGTCGATCTGAACCTGCAGGCCCGGGTGGCCGAGGTGCGGGGCAATCCGGTGTCGCTTGATCTGAAGGTCGCCAACCTGTTCAACCAGCGCGGCAACAAGACCGCGAGCTCGGTCAATCCCTGGATCGCCGGGCGCTCGGTCTGGCTTGGCACCTCGATGACGTGGTGAGCGGATGATGACGCGCTTTTTCTCGGTGGCCAGAGGACTGCGGGCGCAGCGCTGGCTCTGGCCGGTCTGGGGGGCGGTGGCGCTGGTGCTGCTGGTCGGGGCGGTAGAAGGCCGCCGCCCCGACCTGACCGACCCCGACGACCTGCGCGCGCTGTATTCTGGCGATCCGGCACGCTGGCCCGCCCCCTGGATCGACGCAGGCGTGGCGTATATCGAACTGGCGCCGATGATGCTGCCCGCGCCCCCCGCCCCCGACAGCCCGCAGGCGGCACGCATCGCCTTGGGGCAACGGCTGTTCGAGGACCCGGTGCTGTCGGACTCGGGCCACATCGCCTGCCAAAGCTGCCACAACCGCCGTCTGGGCTGGTCCGACGGGCTGCCGCGGTCCTTCGGACATGGCCGCACCGAGGGACGGCGCAACGCCCCCGCGCTGTTTGCGGCGGGCACCCGGCAGGCCCTGTTCTGGGATGGCCGCGCCGCCAGTCTGGAAGATCAGGCGATCGGCCCGCTGACCGCACCTGATGAAATGGCGGTGCAGGACCTGGCCGCGATGGTGGCGCGGGTCGCGGCCAAGCCGCCCTACCCGGCGCTTTTCGGCCAGGCCTTCGGCAGCGAAGAGATCACGCTTGTCACGATCACCTCGGCCCTGGCGGCCTTTCAGCGACAGCTCGACACGCCCAGCAGGCTCGATCGCTTCCTTGCGGGCACCCCCGGCGCCCTCAGCGACACTGAACTGCGCGGCTTGCATCTGTTCCGCACCAAGGCGCGCTGTGCCAATTGCCATTTCGGCCCCACCCTGTCGGATCAGCGGTTCCACAATATCGGCCTGTCCTATTTCGGGCGTCGCTTTCAGGATCTGGGCCGGTTCGAGGCGACCGGCGTGACCGAGGACGCGGGGCGTTTCCTGACCCCGAGCCTGCGCCATGTGGCGCGATCGGCGCCCTACATGCACAACGGCCTGTTTCCCAGCCTTGCCGGGGTGGTGGGGCTGTATAACGGCGGCGGCGGCGCGTCGCATGCCCGGGATGCAAAGACACGTTCCGACCCGCTGTTCGACGCGGCGGCGACCAGTTCGCCGCACATTCGGCCGCTTGGGCTGACCCGGGACGAGCAAGAAGCGCTGGTGGCCTTTCTCAACGCGCTGTGATCCGGTGACGCACCATGGGGCTGTAGCCCCAGGGGCACGCAAAATCATCGAAAAAGGGGGAAGTGGTGGCGAGGGGGGGACTTGAACCCCCGACCCCGTGATTATGAGTCACGTGCTCTAACCAGCTGAGCTACCTAGCCATTGGTGCGGGTAGCTAAGGCAGAGCGCGCGGGGCGTCAAGGGCAGAATCAGAGAAATTTTGCGCCCGTGCGCGATCGGTGGGGCAACATGCCCGTTGGCCTTGCGTGGCGCGCAAGTTAGGTCTGGGTCGGAAGGAGACCCGCCGATGCATCCCACCCCCGCCCTGCCGCTGACGCGCGACATCGTTCTGATCGGCGGCGGCCACGCGCATGCACTGGTGTTGCGGATGTGGGGCATGGCACCGCTGCCCGGCGTGCGGCTGACGGTGATCAACCCGCTGCCCACGGCGGCCTATTCGGGAATGCTGCCGGGCCATATCGCCGGGCATTACCCGCGCGCGGCACTGCAGCTGGATCTGGTGAAGCTGGCGCGGCACGCGGGCGCGCGGCTGATTCTGGATCGGGCCTGCGGCATCGACCGCGCGGCGGGCCAGGTGCTTTTGGAAAACCGCGCGCCGGTCGGCTATGACATCGCCTCGATCGACACGGGGATCACTGCGGAAATGCCGCAGATCCCGGGCTTTGCCGAACATGTCACACCGGCCAAGCCGCTTGACGCCTTTGCTGATGCGTGGGAGCGGTTCGCCGCGCAGGCCCGGCCGGGCGCACGAATCGCGGTTGTGGGCGGCGGCGTGGCCGGGGTCGAACTGGCCCTTGCCTTCGCCCATCGGCTGCCCGACGCCCGCGTCACGGTCTACGAGGCCGGCCCTGTCGCGCTGAGCGCCCTGGGGCGCGGCGCACGGGCGCGCATGGCCGCCCATTGCGCGCGGTTGGGCGTGCAGATCGAAACCGGCGCGCGGATGGTTGCGGCCAAGGCGGGCGCCGTGGTCTTGCAAGGCGGGCGCGAAGATCCGGCAGATTTCATTCTGGGCACGGGGGCGACCAAACCCGCGCCTTGGCTGGCCGACACGGGCCTTGCGCTGCACGAGGGGTTCGTGACTGTCAGCCCCAGCCTGCAAAGCTCGGACCCCGCGATCTTTGCCGCCGGGGACATCGCGCATCTTGGCTTTTCCCCCCGACCCAAGGCGGGCGTCTATGCGGTGCGCGAGGCGCCGGTGCTGTTTGACAACCTGCGCGCGGCGGCCTCTGGCGGGGCGATGCGCGCCTATCGCCCGCAGCGCGATTACCTCAAGCTGATTTCCACAGGCGACAAGCACGCGGTGGCCGACAAATGGGGCCTGCCGCTGGATGGCGCCTGGCTGTGGCGCTGGAAGAACCGGATCGACCTGCGGTTCATGGAAAAGGTTCACGACCTGCCCGCGATGCCCAGCCCCGCCCTGCCGCGCGTCCATGCGCAGGGCATGGCCGAGGCACTGGGGCCGAAGCCGCTGTGCGGGGGCTGCGGGGCCAAGCTGGGCGCAGGCGCGCTGCGCAGCGTTCTGGGCACCCTGCTGCCACCCGCCCGCGCCGATGTGCGGGCGGGCGCGGGCGACGATGCGGCGGTGCTGGACCATCCCGCCGGGGCGCAGGTCTTCACCACCGATCATGTCCGCGCCTTCACCGAAGATCCGTGGCTGTTTGCGCGGATCACGGCCGTGCATGCCCTGGGCGACATCTGGGCGATGGGCGCGCAGCCACAGGCCGCGCTGGCGCAGGTCACCTTGCCGCGGATGTCCGACGAACTGGCCGCGCGCACCCTGGCCGAGGTGCTGGCGGCAGCGGGCGGGGTGATCCGGGCCGCCGGGGCCGATCTGGTCGGCGGCCACACCAGCATCGGCGCGGAACTGAGCCTTGGCTTCGCGATCACCGGGCTGGCGGGCGCACCCATCGGACAGGCGGGCGCGCAGCCCGGCGATGCGCTGATCCTGACCAAACCGCTGGGCAGCGGTGTGATTCTGGCGGCCGAGATGCAGAAAGCCGCGCCCGGCGATGCGGTGGCGGAGGCGCTGTCATCAATGGCGCGGCCGCTGGCGGCGGACTCGGCGATCCTTGCGCCGGTGGCCCATGCGATGACCGATGTGACGGGGTTCGGGCTGGCCGGGCATCTGCTGGGGATCTGCGCGGCTGCGGGGGGTGGTGCCACGCTACGGCTGGCCGATCTGCCGCTGCTGCCGGGGGCCGAGGATCTGGCCGCCGCGGGGCATGGGTCGAGCCTTCTGCCCGCAAATATCGCGGCCTGCGCGGGGCGGATCACCGCGCCGCCCGGCCCGCGGACAGAACTGCTTTACGATCCGCAAACGGCGGGCGGATTGCTGGCCGCCGTGCCCGCGGGTCAGGCCGATGCGGTTCTGTCGGCCCTGCGCGCCGCAGGCGCCCCGGCAGCCCGGATCGGCACCCTTGTCGCCGGGGCGCCGATGTTGCGGGTCAGCGGGTAACCAGCGCCTCGGCCGCGCCCACCACCCGGGCGGCAAGGTCGGGCAAGGCCTCGGGCGCAAGGCTCTGCACCGGCAGCGTCACCCCGTGCTGCACATGGCGCGCGCGGTGCTTTTCATAGCGCGGGTCGTAGTGCCGGATCATCAGATCCTGCGCCAGCGCGGCCAGATCGCCCGCCGCGGCCCAGTCCTGCCACTGCGCGATCACCTCGGCCGCATGCAGGCGGCGCAGCTTGTCGATCAGCGCGGCCAGTTGCGCCGGGTCCGCCGCCACATCGGCATAGGCGCGCGCCAGATAGGCCGCGCGTTCGGGCGCCGCCACCTGCAACTGCACCCGGGGCGCGGCACAGATCGCCGCCCAGATCCCCTTGGGCAAGTTCAGATCGCCGATCCTTGAACTTTCCGCCTCCAGCAGCAGCACCCGGCCCGGATCGAGCGCCGCCAGCGCCTGCGCCAGACGCCCCTCGAACGCCTTCTGCGAGGGCTGCCCGCCCGGCATCCCCCCGAAGATGGAGCCGCGATGATTGGCCAATCCTTCCAGGTCGATCACCTGCGCGCCCTGCGCCGCTGCCGCCTGCAGGATCGCGGTTTTTGCGGCCCCCGTATTGCCGTCCAGCACCACGACAGGCGGCAGGACCGACGCGGCCACTGCCTCGACCACCAGCCGCCGCCAGGTCTTGTAACCGCCGTCGACCAGTTCAGCCCGCCAGCCCACCTGCCGCAGGATGGTCGCGAAAGAGCCTGAGCGCTGCCCCCCGCGCCAGCAATAGACCAGCGGGCGCCAGCCGCCGGGCTTGTCGGCCAGCGGCCCCAGCAGATGCGCCGCCGCATTGCGCGCGACAAGCGCCGCGCCGATCTTGCGCGCGTCAAAGGGGGAAACCTGCTTGTAGATCGTGCCGACCTCGGCGCGCTCGACATCGTTCAGCACGGGCAGGTTGATCGCGCCGGGGATATGATCTTCGGCAAATTCCGACGGGCTGCGCACGTCGATGATCGTATCGAAGCCCAGCGTGCCGACCTGCGCGATCCCGGTCAGCTGCATCAATAGACCGTGACGGGCGTGCCCAGTTCGATCTGATCGTAAAGCGCGATCACATGGTCATTGACCATCCGCAGGCACCCGTTCGAAACCGCATGCCCGATCGAGCTTGGCTCGGTCGTACCGTGAATGCGGATCGCGGTGTCGTGGCCATTCTGATACAGATACATCGCCCGCGCCCCCAGCGGGTTTTTCGGCCCGCCCGGCATGCCGGTTTCGGCATAGCGCGCGTAATGTTCGGGGCTGCGCTGCACCATTTCCGGCGTGGGTTTCCAGCTCGGCCATTCGACCTTGCGCCCGACCACCGCCTGCCCACGGAATTTCAGCTCGCCCTTGCCCACCGCGACGCCATAACGCATCGCCCGACCGGGCGCGACGATGTGGTAGAGGAAAAACTTGTCCGACACGATGATGAGCGACCCAACCGCCAGATCTTTGCGAACCCGCACTTCGGTGGGATAGAACTGCGGCGCGATCGGCCATTTCGGCGCTTCGGGCGCCGTCGCAGGCGCCTTTGCGGCCTGCGTCAGGCCGACCGAGGGTGCGGCCAGGACCGGCAGGGCGGCAAGCGTGGTGACAAAAGCGCGGCGGTTCATGCAGATCTCCGGGTTACGTTGCTGCAAGGCTAGCAAACGCCCTGTCACCACTCAACCGCCAAAGCGGGCGCGAGTTCCCCCGCGCCCCGCAATTTTTCTTGAATCCGGCTTACTTGCCTTCGAAGGCGCAGCCGGTCTTGAAGCCCAGGGCCGCAAAGATTTTCGCCGCCGGGCAGAAGCCGGTGAACGCCGATTGCAGCAGGTTGGCGCCGATGAACACGGTGAACCACATGAAATAGGGCGACACGAACTGGGTCAGCAGAACGCTGATCAGAACCATCGCACCGGCGAAAGCGAACATGATACGGTCGAGCGACATGGGAAGTCTCCGAAATGGGTTGGTTTGCCTTGCCGCCGAGGTAGCATTGGCGCCGCTCAAATTCAAGTTCACGAATGTCTTGGCATGGCATTGACCCAGCGCGCGATGCGGCCAAGTTAGGGGCAAAGGAGACTGCCATGACCGATGCCCCGCTGCCCGACACCGCGCATACCACTTTCGTGATCGACGGGATGCATTGTGGCGCCTGCACGGGGCGGGTCGAACGCGCGCTTGCGGCAGAGCCGGGCGTGGTGTCGGCCGCCGCCAACCTGATGGCACGTTCGGCGCGGGTCGAGTTCACCGCCCCGGCCACGCCCGCCAGCCTTGCCGCCGCGCTGGAGCGCGCGGGCTATCCGGTCAGCACCGCCGAGGCGCGGCTGGATATCGAGGGGATGACCTGCGCCAGTTGCGCAGGCCGGGTCGAACGTGCGCTGACCGCCACGCCCGGCGTGATTTCGGCCGCCGTCAATCTGGCGACGCAATCGGCCACGGTGGGTTATGCGCAGGGCACGGTGGCGCCCTCGGAACTGGCGCAGGTGGTCACGGCGGCGGGCTACCCCGCGCGGGTGCAGGCACAGGGCGCGGCCCCTGCCCCGGTGGCCGACCGGCAGGCCGCCGAGACAGCGCGGCTGAAACGCGCGGTCCTGATCTCGGCCGTGCTGACCGCGCCGGTCTTCATCCTGGCGATGGGCGCGCACATGATCCCGGGCTTTCACCACTGGATCGCGCGCACCATCGGCGAACCTGCAAGCTGGTGGATACAGTTCGTTCTGACCGCGCTGGTGCTGGCCTTCCCGGGCCGGATCTTCCTGCGGCTGGGCATCCCCGCCCTGCTGCGCGGCGCGCCCGAGATGAACTCGCTGGTGGCAATGGGGGCCTTGGCGGCCTTCCTTTATTCGGCGGTCGTGGTGCTGGCCCCGGGCCTGGTGCCGCCGCAATCGCGCGAGGTCTATTTCGAGGCCGCCGCCGTGATCGTCACCCTGATCTTGCTGGGCCGCTGGCTGGAGGCGCGCGCCAAGGGCCGCGCGGGCGAGGCGATCTCGCGGCTTGTCGGGCTGCGCCCGGCCACGGCACGGGTCGAGCGCGCCTCGGGCGTGGTCGAACTGCCGGTCGAGGAACTGGCACCGGGCGACATCGTGCTGCTGGCCCCGGGCGAACGGGTCGCGGTGGACGGCGAGGTGACCGAGGGCCACGGCTGGATCGACGAATCCATGCTGACCGGCGAGCCCGTCCCGGTCGAGAAAACCCCCGGCGCCAAGATCACCGGCGGCACGGTGAACGGGCAATCCGCGCTCAGCTTCCGCGTGACCGCGACCGGCGCCGACACGGTGTTGTCGCGGATCATCGCGCTGGTGGCCGAGGCGCAGGGCGGCAAGCTGCCGGTGCAGGCGCTGGTCGACAAGATCACGCGCGTCTTCGTGCCCACGGTGATGGGGCTGTCGCTGCTGACCTTCGCCATCTGGATGCTGGCCGGACAAGGATTCACCCATGCGCTGATCGCGGCGATTTCGGTGATGATAATCGCCTGCCCCTGCGCGATGGGGCTGGCGACGCCGGTCTCGATTCTGGTGGGCACCGGGCGCGGCGCCGAACTCGGGCTGCTGTTTCGCCGCGGCGATGCGCTGCAACGGCTGGCCGAGATTGAAATCGTCGCCTTCGACAAGACCGGCACCCTGACCGAGGGCCGCCCCGCGCTGACCGATCTGATCCCCGCGGCGCCCGGCTTCGCCCCTGACGAGCTGCTGGGCATGGCGGCCGGGGCCGAGGCGCGTTCCGAACATCCGCTGGCGCAGGCGCTCTTGGCGGCGGCGGCGGATCGCGGCGTCACCCCCGCGCCCGCGCGCCGGGTCAAGGCGCTGCCCGGCCGCGGGCTTTCGGCCGAGGTGGGCGGTCGCGCCGTCCTTCTGGGCAATACCCGCGCGATGACCGAGGCCGGTGTCGAGACCGCCCTGCTCGCCCCCGCCGCACAGGCGCTGGCGGGCGAGGGCAAGACCCCGATCTGGCTGGCCGTCGACGGGCAACTCGCGGCGCTGTTGGCGGTTTCCGACCCGCTGAAGAAATACGCCCATGATGCGGTGGCGGCGTTGCAATATGACGGGGTCGAGGTGGCGCTGATTTCAGGTGACACGCGGGCCACGGCGCAGGCGGTCGGGCGCGAGCTGGGCATCCTGCGCGTGGTGGCCGAGGTGCTGCCCGAAGGCAAGGTCGATGCCGTGCGCGATCTGCACGCCCGCGGCGCGGTGGCCTTCGTGGGTGACGGCATCAACGATGCGCCCGCGCTGGCCGCGGCGGATGTCGGCATCGCCATCGGCACCGGCACCGATGTCGCAATCGAGGCGGCCGAGGTGGTGCTGATGCAGGGCGACCCGCAGGGCGTGGCGCGCGCCTATGCGCTGTCGCGCGCCACGATGCGCAACATCAAGCAGAACCTTTTCTGGGCCTTTGCCTACAACACCGCGCTGATCCCGGTGGCGATGGGGGTGCTGGTGCCCTTTGGCGGCCCCGGGCTGTCGCCGATGCTGGCTGCGGGCGCGATGGCGTTCTCGTCGGTCTTCGTGGTGACGAACGCGCTGCGGCTGCGGCGCGCGGGGGGCTGAGGGCGGGGCCTGAGGGGGCGCCGCTCAGAATGCCATCGTCGCGGCCACGGCGCGCTGCCAGCGGGCGTATTTCGCGCTGCGTTCCGCATCGGGCATCGCGGGGTCGAAGCGCCGTTCCAGCGCCCAGGTCGCGGCAAAATCCGCAAGGCCGGGGCAGATCCCCAGACGATAGCCCGCCAGCCACGCCGCCCCAAGCGCCGTGGTCTCGGTCACCACGGGGCGATCCACCGGCGCGCCCAGAATATCGGCCAGAAACTGCATCGTCCAATCGCTGGACGCCATGCCGCCATCGACGCGCAGCACGGTGTCCGGGCCCTCGCCACCGCCCGCCGCCGCCCAGTCCGCGCGCATCGCGGCCCACAGATCGCGGGTCTGATAGCCCACCGATTCCAGCGCCGCGCGCGCCATCTCGGCCCGGCCGGAATTGCGCGTCAGCCCCAGCACCGCACCGCGCGTCTCGGGGCGCCAGTAGGGCGCGCCAAGCCCGGTGAAGGCGGGCACGATCACCACGCCCTGCGCGGGGTCCGCCGCCTCGGCCAAGGCCTGCGTCTGGCTGGCCGTTTCAATCACCCCAAGCCCGTCGCGCAGCCATTGCACCACCGCCCCCGCAATGAAAATCGACCCTTCCAGCGCATAGCTCACCTGCCCGTCCAGCCGCCAGGCGATGGTGCTCAGCAGCCGATGCCCCGAGGCCACCCGCCGCGCACCCGTGTTCATCAACGCGAAACACCCGGTGCCATAGGTCGATTTCATCATGCCCGGCGCAAAACAGGCCTGCCCCATCGTCGCCGCCTGCTGATCGCCCGCCACCCCGGCAATCGGAATCGCCCGGCCGAAATGCGCCGGGTCGGTCGTGCCGAAATCATCGGCGCAATCGCGCACCTCGGGCAACAGCGCCTCGGGCACGCCGAACAGGCGGCACAGTTCGGCATCCCACTGCCCGCGCCCGATGTCATAAAGCATCGTGCGCGCGGCATTGGTGGCGTCGGTCGCATGCACCCGCCCGCCGGTCAGCCGCCAGATCAGAAACGCGTCGATCGTGCCAAAGGCCAGTGCGCCCGCTTCGGCCTGCGCCCGCGCACCCGGCACGCTGTCCAGAATCCAGCCGATTTTCGTGGCCGAGAAATACGGGTCCAGCAGCAGCCCGGTCTTGAAGCTGACCTCGGGGCCATGGCCGCTGGCGGCCAGCGCGGCACAGGTGTCTGCGGTGCGGCGGTCCTGCCAGACGATCGCATTATGGATCGGCCGCCCCGTCGCGCGATCCCAGATCACCACGGTTTCGCGCTGATTGGTGATGCCGATGGCGGCGGTCCGATCCGTCACGACCTTGCGCGCGCAGGCCAGCGTGGTCTGCCAGATCGCCTGCGGGTCATGCTCGACCCAGCCCGGCGCGGGATAGATCTGCGGAAATTCCTGCTGCGCCACCGCCTGAACCCGCAGATCCGCGCCAAAGCGGATCGCCCGCGACGAGGTCGTGCCCTGATCGAGCGCCACGATATCGGTCATGCTGTCCTCCTCCGGCCCAGACTGCCCGCTCAGCCCGGCGATGTGAAGTCGGGGCTGGCCATGAAGCGTGCGATCTCGTTGACTTCGGCGGGGCTGAGCCGCAGCCCGAGTTTGGAGCGGCGCCAGATCACATCGGTCACCGTCACCGCCCATTCGCGGGCGCGCAGCCAGCGCAGCTCTGCCTCGGTCAGGGTGGCGCCGAAATCGCGGCCCAGGTCGGCGGCGGTCCGCGCCCCGCCCAGCACCAGCCGCGCATCGGTGCCATAGGCGCGCACCAGACGGGCCGCCCAGGGCGCGGTCAGGAACGGATAATCGCGGCGCAACTCGGCGCAGAGCGCCTCCACCCCATCCACCGCAAAGGCCCCGCCGGGCAGGGCCACACCCGCCGTCCAGTCGCCGCCCATATCGGAGAAATAAGGGGCCAGCCGGGCCAGTGCCGCCTCGGCCAGCCGCCGGTAGGTGGTGATCTTGCCGCCGAAGATGTTCAGCAGCGGCGCGCCCCGCGCATCAAGCCGCAGCACATAATCGCGCGTCGCCGCCGTCGCCGAACTCGCCCCGTCGTCATAAAGCGGCCGCACCCCGGAATAGGACCAGACCACATCGGCGCGCGTCACCGGCCGCGCGAAATACTCGGACACGAAGGCGCACAGATAATCCGCCTCCTCCTCGGTGCAGTGCGCCTCGCCGGGCGGGCCGTGATGGTCGGCATCGGTTGTGCCGATCAGGGTGAAATCGCCCTCGTAGGGGATCGCGAAACAGATCCGCCCATCGCGGCCCTGAAAGAAATAGGCGCGGTCGTGATCGAACAGGCGGCGCGTGACGATATGGCTGCCCCGCACCAGCCGCACGCCCTCGGTCGAGGGCACATGGATCGTGTCGCGGATCACCGCGCCGACCCAGGGACCCGCCGCATTGACCAAGGTGCGGGCATAATGGATGCCGCCCGAGGTCACGATCCGCCACAGGTCATTCTCGCGATGCGCCTCCAGCACGGTGCAGCCGGTCTGGATATGCGCGCCGCGCGCCGCCGCATCGCGCGCGTTCAGCACCACCAGCCGTGCATCGTCGACCCAGCAGTCGGAATATTCATAAGCGCGGCGAAAGGCGGGTTTCAAAGCCGCCCCCGCCGGATCGCGCCGCAGGTCCACCGCGCGCGTGGCAGGCAGGATCTTGCGCCCGCCAAGCGCGTCATACAGCGCCAGCCCCGCCCGGATCATCCAGGCCGGGCGCCGCCCCTTCAGCCAGGGCAGCAGGCGCGCGGTCAGACGGCTGACCGGCGTATCGCTGTCAAAGCGCATATCCGGGCTCAGCGGCAGCACGAAGCGCATCGGCCAGCTGATATGCGGCATCGCGCGCAACAGCACCTCGCGTTCGTGCAGCGCTTCGCGCACCAGCCGGATTTCCAGATATTCCAGATACCGCAGCCCGCCATGAAACAGCTTGGTCGAGGCCGAAGAGGTGGCCTGCGCCAGATCGCCCTGTTCGGCCAGGGTCACGCTCAACCCGCGCCCGGCGGCATCGCGCGCGATGCCACAGCCGTTCACCCCGCCGCCGATGATGAACAGATCGACCGGATTTTCAGCAATGCCGCGCATTTCATCCTCTTTTCGGCCGGTTTCGGGCAGTGGGGCCCATCGCGGCAGGCTTGTCAAAGCCAAACTCGGCAAAGCTCCGCTTACGCGCGGGCAAGCCGCTTTGCGGAATGGCCGCGCGCAGCTATGAATTCGGACAGAACAAATCCGAGGTCTTCATGCAGCTGTCCCGCCGTTCCGCCCTGCTGGGCCTGTTTGCGCTCGCCGCTTGCGGTTCAAACCCGCGCGAATCCACCAAGGCCCCCGCGAAAGACCTGTATGAGCTGCATCCGGGCGAAACGCCCGAACTGCGCCGCCTGATCAACCATTACGCCGATGAATACGAAGTGCCGCGCAGCCTGGTGCACCGGGTGATCCAGCGCGAAAGCAGCTATAATCCGGGCGCACGCAACGGCCCCTATTACGGGCTGATGCAGATCCTGCCGCAGACCGCGCAGGGCATGGGGTTCCGGGGCACGCCCAACGATCTGTTGCGCGCCGAGACCAACCTGAAATACGGCGTGAAATACCTTCGCGGGGCGTGGCTGTGTGCCGATGGCTCGCACGACCGCGCCGTGATGTGGTATGCTAAGGGCTATTACTACGAAGCCAAGCGCCGCGGCATCCTGCGCGAAGCCGGGCTGCGCGCCTGACCCCCGCCAGCGCCTGAGATCTGCGCCGGACGCCTCCGGCGCGGGGATATTTAGACCAGAAAGAAAGCTGTTTTCTCTCTGGTTCAAATATCCATTCTTCCTTTATTCCTTTGCCCGCAGAACACCCGCAGGCCGCGCATTCAAGGGCCGCAGGGCGAATATCAGCCCGGCCCCAAGGCTGGCCAGAATACCGCCAAGGATGATCCACAGCGCGGGTCCGGGCGCAAAGCGGAACCCCGCCTCCATCACCAGGCTGACCACTGCCCAGCCCGCCAGCGCCCCGAACCCCAAGGCCACCAGCCCGGCTGCGGCCCCCATCAGTGCGGCCCGCAGCGCGAAGGATCGCAGGATCGTGCCACGCGTGGCGCCCAGCACCTTGAGCAGCGCCGCCTCGCGGGCGCGGGCCTGTTCGCCCGCCGCAGCCGCGCCGATCAGCACCACGAATCCGGTCAGCAGCGTCACCGACGCGGCCAGCGAGGTGGCGCGGGCGATCGCGCCCAGGGCCTCGGTCACGCGGGCGATGGCATCGCGCACCCGGATCGCGGTGATATTGGGATAGGCCCGCGCCAGATCACGCAGGATCGCGGCTTCGGCCTCGGGCGGGGCGTAGATCGTCGCCAGATGGCTGTGCGGGGCGCCCTGCAGGGCCGCGGGGTTGAAGGTCAGCACAAAGCCGATGCCGCCGGTGCCGAAATCGACCTCGCGGAACGAGGCGATTTCGGCCACGATGTCGCGCCCAAGGATGTTGACGGTGATCTTGTCGCCCAGTTTCAGGCCCAGTTCCGCCGCCTCTTTTGCGGCGAAGCTGACCAGCGGTGGGCCTGCGTAATCTTCGGGCCACCAGTCCCCCGCCGTCAGCGGCTCGCGCGGGGTGGCAGCATAGGTCACGCCGCGGTCGCCACGCAGCACCCAATGCTCGCCCTTGACCGCGCGCGCGGGCTGGCCGTTGATTTCGGTGATGACCCCACGCAGCATCGGCGCGGTTTCGACCTTTTCGACCGCAGGCATCGCGTCGAGTTCTGCCAGAAATCCCGGCAGCTGATCGTTCTGGATGTCGAGCACGAAATAGGCGGGCGCAGTCTGCGGCAGATCGCGGTTGATCGCGCCCCGCAGACCGGCGTCGACCTGCCCCACCGCGGCCAGCACCGACAGCCCGAGCCCCAGCGACAGGATCACCGCCGCCGTGTCCGAGCGCGGCGCCCCGATGGCGGCGAGTGCCGCGCGCAGCGCCGGGCGCCCGCGCGCCCGATGCGCAAGCCCGCAGGCCGCGCGCCGCACGGCACCGGCGGCCAGCGCCAGCAGCGCCAGTGCCAAGGCCAGACCGCCCAGGGACCCCAGCGTGAGTGCCCACAGCCCCGAAAACCACACCGCCAGCGCCACCAGCCCCGTCAGAAGCGCCAGCACCAGCACCACGGTGCCCTGCCCCGGCAGCCCCCGGCGCGCGGGCCCGGTGTCGCGATAAAGCGTGGCGGCCCGCATTGCCGCCATCCGCCCCAGCGGCCAAAGCGCGAAGATCGCCGCGACCAGCGCGCCATAGATCGCCGCCTCGGCCAGCGGGCGCGGGGTGATCGCAATCTCGACCGGAATCGGCATCGCCCGCGCAATCGCGCCCGATGCCGCCAGAACCGCGCCGGTGCCCAGCCCCAGACCCGCCGCGATCCCCAGCGCGCCAAGCCCCGCCAGCTGCCACAGGAAGACCGCGCGGATCGTGGTGCCGGTGGCCCCCAATGCGCGCAGGGTGGCCACGGTTTCGGCCTTGCGCTCCAGCCAAGCGGTCACGCTGGCGGAAATACCCACGCCGCCCACGGCCAGACCGGCCAGACCGACCAGAACCAGAAACGAGCCGAGCCGGTCGACGAACCGTTCGGCCCCGGGCGCCGCACGGCGGCTGTCGGCCCACCGCATGCCCGCGCCTTCAAACCGGGTCTGGGCGGCGGTTTTTGTCGCCTCCAGATCGGTGCCGGGCGGCAGCAGCGCGCGATACTGGCTTTCATACAGCGCGCCGGGCGCCAGCAGCGTGCTGCCCTCCAGCGCGGCACTGGCCACGACGGACCGCGGACCAAGGGCAAAGCCCGTGCCCATGCTGTCGGGTTCGCGCAAGATCCGCGCGCGCAGCACAAACTCGATCCCGCCCAGACTGACCGGATCGCCGATTTGCACCCCCAGCCGATCTGCCAGAACCGGATCAAGAAAAATCCCCGGTCGACCACCCTGCCCCGCCAGCGCCGCCATCCCCACAGGCGGATCAAGCGCCATCTGCCCGACCAGCGGATAGGCGCCGTCGACCGCCTTGACCTGCGTCAGCGCGCGTTCATCCCCCACCGCCAGCATCGAGCGGAAACTGATAACCTCGGACACCGCATCGGCGCGGCTGTCGATCCACGCGCGTTCCTCGGGCGTGGCGCGGCGATAGGTGAATTCATATTGCGCATCGCCGCCCAACAGCACGGCGCCCTGATCGGCCAGCCCGGCGTGGATCGCCGCGCGCACCAGCCCAACCGCCGCAATCGCCGCCACCCCCAGCATCAGGCACAGAACGAAGACCCGAAACCCCCGCAGCCCGCTGCGCAGCTCGCGCCCCGCCAGACGCAGCGCAAGGCTCATGCCAGCCTCCCGTCGGCCAGCGCCACCACCCTGTCGCAGCGCGCCGCCAGTTCGGGCGCATGGGTCACCATGATCAACGTGGCGCCATGGCGCGCCTGCAGGCCGAACAGCAGATCCATGATCGCCGCGCCGTTGGCGGCATCCAGATTGCCGGTGGGTTCATCCGCCAGCAGGATCGCCGGGCGCGGCGCAATGGCGCGGGCCAGCGCCACGCGCTGCTGCTCGCCGCCCGACATCTCGGTCGGGTAATGGCCCGCGCGATGAGCCAGCCCCACGGCCTGCAACTCTGCCGCGGCGCGGTCGAAGGCATCGGGCGCGCCCGCGATTTCCAGCGGCAGGGCCACGTTTTCCAGCGCGGTCATGGTCGGAATCAGGTGGAAGGATTGGAAAACGATCCCCATATTCCCCCTGCGGAACCGCGCCAGATCGTCCTCGCCCATGCGCGACAGATCCTGGCCGAGCGCCGTGACCGTGCCCCCCGTGGCCTGTTCCAACCCGCCCATGAGCATCAGGAGCGATGATTTGCCCGACCCCGACGGCCCCGTAAGCCCCACGCTTTCACCCCGCGCCACCGCCAGCGTGATACCCCGCAAGATCTCGACCGGGCCTGCATTGCCGTCCAGCGTCAGACGGGCGTCGGAAAGGCTCAGAACAGGGTCGGTCATGAAATCGGTCTTTCGTTGGGTCTCAAAGGGATATGGGCCGATCCGGGGCGCGCGCAACCTTGCGGCGGCGGTTATTTTCGCGGCTTCCCCCGCATGGGCCGAGCCGGTGACCCTGCTGGCCCTGGGCGACAGCCTGACCCAGGGCTATGGTCTGGCGCCCGAGGACGGGTTGGTGCCACAATTGCAGGCCTGGCTGACCGCGCAGGGCGCCGAGGTCACGGTCATCAACGCGGGTGTGTCGGGTGACACGACGGCGGGCGGGCGGGCGCGGCTCGACTGGTCGCTGACGCCCGAGGTTGACGCGGTGATGATCGCGCTTGGCGGCAATGACCTGCTGCGCGGCCTGCCCCCCGCCGAAGCCCGCGCCAATCTGGAGGCGATGCTGGTCACTGTGCAGGCGCGCGGGCTGCCGGTTCTGCTGGCGGGGCTGCCCGCGCCGGGCAACTACGGCCCCGCCTATCAGGCGGAATTCGACGCGATCTGGCCCGATCTGGCCACGCAATACGACGTGGTTCTGGTGCCCAATCTGCTGGCCCCGATTGCCGAACTGCCGCTGGAAGACCGGATTGGCGCCAATTTGATGCAGGACGACAACATCCATCCCGCGCCTGCGGGCGTTGCGCTGGTGGTTGCGGCACTGGGGCCGAAAGTGCTGGAGTTGCTGGCGAAAGTTCCCGCGCCCTAAGGCCCGACCTGCACGCCCGAGGCGGCGGGGTTGATGAATTCGGCCTCGATCACGATTTCGACCGCATCCGATACGCCAAGGCTGCTGCCCGGTTCGGGAATGCCGAAGCCGATGCCGAAATCCGACCGAAACAGCGTGCCGGTGGCCGAAAACCCCACCCGCGCGCCGCCCGGGTCCATCGGGTGCCCGCCATAGCCGCCGTTGAAGGTGACGCGCAACGTCACCGGACGGGTGACGCCATGCAGGGTCAGCAGGCCGCTCAGCGCAGCGCGGTCGGGGGCGGTCAGGGTGATCTTGGTGCTGTCGAAGCGCATCTCGGGGAATTGCGCGGCATCCAGAAACTGCGGCCCCGCGATCACCGCGTTGAAATCGAAGCCCGGGTCGGGAAACAGCGTCTCGACCGAGGCCGGATCGACGCTAGCCTGCAGCACCATCGCCTGCGGATCGACCGGATCGAAGGTCAGCTGCGCGTCGAAATCCCGGAAGAACGCGGTGTAATTCGAAAATCCCAGATGGTTGACGCGAAACATCAGCCGGGCATGCGCCGGGTCGAGGTGGTAGTCACCCGCGGGCGCCAGCGTCGGCGCGGGCTCGATCTGCGGGCCGGCCCATGCGGGGGCAAGCGGCATCAGGGCAAGGGTCAGGGCCAGAAGGGGTGCGCGCATGATCTGCCTTTCGTTTCCGCCATGGTCCGCGCTGCGGGCGGGGCTGTCAACTCACGCCCGCGTTTGGTGCCGGTCCATCAGCCACAGCGTCGTGGCGCCGCACAGCGCCAGCCCCGCGCCAAGCGCTGCCGCCAGACCATAGCCCGCAATCGCCGTGCCGACGGCGAAAACGCTGGCACAGATCGCATCGCCCGCGAGTTTCTGCAGCGCCATCAGCGAGGCCCCAGCCCCCGGGCGCGCCGCCAGCAGATCCTGCAGATAAGCCATCGGCTGGGTCAGAACCACCGCGCCGCCCAGGGCCGCGGGCAGCACCAGCAGCCAGACAAAAGGCGTGGGTGCCAGCACCGGCAGAAACGCCAGGTGGGTGGCATAAAGCGCGGTGCCGATCACGATCAGCTTGCCGCGCGCAATCCGCCCCACCACCAGCGGCAGCGCCAGCATGAAGGGCACCTCCAGCCCGGCCACCGCCCCGGCATAGAGCGCGACATCCCCCGCCCCGCGAAACGGGATCGTGGCAAAAACCAGCCCGATCACCACCAGATACAGCGTGACCGACCCATGCACCGTGCCCAGACACAGCACCCGCGCCAGCACGCGCCCCTCGGCCATCTCGCGCAGGCTGTCACGAAAGCTCAGCCCCGATTTCGGGTCGGGCCAGCGGGTGGCACCATCGCGCGGCCAGAACGCCCAGACCAGCGCCAGCATCGCCGCCGCCACGATCAGGCTGACCGGATAGACCCGCATCAAGGGCACGTCCGCCTCGAAGGCCAGCGACCACAGCGGCAACACCACCACCCAGGGCAGCGCAAAGGCCGCGCGCAGCGTCGACAGGATCGCGGGGCGGTCGGCCTCGGGGTGGGTGGTCGCCGCCAGCCGTGCCAGTGCGAACAACTGCCCGAACAGCGACCCCGACAGCGGCAGAACCAGCGCATGCGCCAGCACGAAGGCGGGCACCGACGGCCCCAATGCCATCAGCGCCGTGCCCGCGGTCAGAAACCCCACGCAGGCCAGGGCGATCGCCCGCCGGTTCGCCCGCTGATCGGCCAGAATGCCAAAGCCCACCGAACTGGCCACCGACAGCACCGAGGCCACAACCAGCAGTGCGGAATAGGCGCTGTTCGACAGCCCGAACACCGTCACCGCCAGCGCCGAGACATAGGGGGCAAGCGTCGCCGCATGGGCGCCAAACAGCACCAGAAGCCCCGCCGCCAGGGCCAGCGCGGGGTCACGGATCAGCGGGCGGAACGGGGTCAAAAGGCGCATGTTTGGGCTCTGGCTGTTACAGTCCCTGATGCGCCCGCGGCGCGCCGATTGCAAGCGACCCGGCAGGTCTCAGGCGTCGGGGATCGTCTTGCCCGGGTTCAGGATGCCCGCCGGGTCCAGCGCCGCCTTGATCGCCCGCATCACATCCAGCGCGACGGGGTCCTTGTGCGCGGCCATGGTGGCGCGTTTGGACAGACCCACGCCATGCTCTGCGCTGAAACTGCCGCCCATCGCCACCGCCTCTTCGGCGACGGCGGCGCGGATTGCCGCCAGATGCGCCGGGTCGTCGCGGCCGGGATAGGCGGTGTAATGGATATTGCCGTCCCCCAGATGCGCCACCACCAGCTCCTCGGCCTCCGGGTCAATTGCCGCCAACCGCACCGACATCCGCGCAAGCCACGCCTCCAGCCGGTCCAGCGGCAGCGCCACATCGGTGTCGACCAGCACCGGCTGGGTGAAGGTGATCTCGGCCGCCGCCTCGCGCATCGCCCACAACTTGCGCCGCTGCGCGCCCGATGTCGCCACGACCGCCTCGGCCAGATCGCCCGCCTCGAATGCCCCAGCCAGCATGTCCTCCATCTGCGCGGCGGGGTCGGAGCCGGGGATCGTGCTGGCCAGTTCCACCAGAATATTCACCGGCTGCGGCGCGAAGGGACAGGCCAGATCGGGCTTGATCCGCCCCAGACGGTGCATATAGCCCGCCGGCATGAATTCGAACGCCTCGACCGCGCCACCGCTGCCGGCCTGCAAGCGGTTCAGCAGATCCAGCGCGGCCCCCAGACTGCCCATCCCCAGCAGCGCCGTGCCATAGGCCACCGGCGCCGGGGCCAGCTTCAGCACGGCGGCGGTAATCACCCCCAGCGTGCCCTCGGCCCCGATCATCAGATCGCGCAGGTCATAGCCGGTGTTGTCCTTGTGTAGCGCGCTGAGCAGGTTCATCACCCGGCCATCCGCCAGCACGACCTCCAGACCCAGACACAGCGCCCGCGCCGAGCCATAGCGCAGCACGTTGGAGCCCCCGGCATTGGTCGACAAGAACCCGCCCACCATGGCCGAGCCCTTGGCCCCGAAGGTCAGCGGAAACACCAGACCCCGCGCCTCGGCCGCCGCATGCAGGGTTTCCAGCACCACGCCCGCCTCGGCGGTGATGGTGCGCGCGGCGGGATTGAGATCGCGGATCTGAGTCATCCGCGCCAGCGACAGCATCAGCGCGCCCTCGGCCACCGTGCCGCCGTTCAGCCCGGTATTGCCCGACACCGGCACCACCGGCGTGCCCGTCGCATGCGCCAGCCGCAGCACCCCCGCCACCTCGGCGGTGCTGCCGGGGCGCACCACCGCCAGGGGCTGCCACTGGTAATGCCCTGTCCATTCCCGCCCGAAACCCGCGGCATCTGCGCCGGTCAGGACATGGGCGGGGCCAATCAGATCACGCAGGCGGGCAAGCAGGTCCATCATCGGCTCCGGCAGGATTGGAGGAGAGGGCGGGACGCTCCGCGGGGGATATTTAGACCAGAAAGAAAGGGCTTTCTCTTTGGATCAAATATCCCCGCCGGAGGCATCCGCCGGTTGCGGCAGGCGCAGCCGCCGGGTCTCAGCGCCAGCTGAAGAACCCTTCGGGCGCCTGCGCCAGCAGCCGGCGCGCCAGATCGGCGCCCAGCTCGGCCGCATCGGAAATCGCGCCGCGCGCCTCGCCCGCGATCGCTTCGGAGCCATCGGGGCGCAGGATTTCGCCGCGCAGCCAGAGCTGATCGCCCTCGAACACGGCAAGCCCGGCAATCGGGGTTTCGCACGACCCGTCAAGCGTGGCGAGATAGGCGCGTTCGGCGGCCAGCCGCTGGCCGGTGGGTGTGTCGTGGATCGCCGCCAGCAGCGCCTCGGCGCGCGGATCGGCGATGCGGCGCTCGATCCCGATGGCGCCCTGCGCCACGGCGGGCAGCATTTCGGTCACTTCGATGGCCGAGCGCGCGACATGCGCCATGCCCAGACGGTTCAGCCCCGCCATCGCCAGGAAGGTCGCCGCGGCCACGCCGTCTTCGAGTTTCTTCATCCGGGTCTGCACATTGCCGCGAAACTCGACCAGTTCCAGATCGGGGCGCACATGCGCCAGCTGCGCGCGCCGCCGCAGGCTGGACGAGCCCACCCGCGCGCCCTGCGGCAGATCGGCCAGCCGTTCCGAGACGGGCGAGACGAAGGCATCGCGCACGTCTTCGCGCGGCAGATAGCAATCGAGCAGCAGACCGTCGGGCTGCAGCACCGGCATGTCCTTCATCGAATGCACGGCGATGTCGATGCGGCCGGCCAGCATCGCCTCTTCGATTTCCTTGGTGAACAGGCCCTTGCCGCCCACCTCTTTCAGCGGCTTGTCCGCAGCGATCAGCGCGGCATTGTCGCCGCTGGTCTTGATCACCACGATCTCGAACGCGTCTTCGGGCAGATCATGCGCCGCCATCAGCCGCGCGCGCGTTTCATGGGCCTGAGCCAGCGCCAGCGGGCTGCCGCGCGTGCCGATCTTCAGCGGGTCCATCGAGGAAGGCATCTGTGTCATGGCCCACCGATAGCTGCGACAATGGGCCCTTGCAAGCGGCACAAAGCTTGACATCACGCCGCAGGGCGGGCTTGTGGGGACCAACAAGGAGACCCCGATGAGTGACAAGACGATCCTGCGCGCCCTGAAGGGCGAGGTTCTGCCCACCCCGCCGATCTGGATGATGCGGCAGGCCGGGCGCTATCTGCCCGAATATCGTGCGACCCGGGCGCAGGCCGGGGATTTCCTGTCGCTGTGCTACAATTCCGATCTGGCCGCCGAGGTCACGCTGCAGCCGATCCGCCGCTTCGGTTTTGATGCGGCGATCCTGTTTGCCGATATCCTGCTGCTGCCGCAGGCGCTTGGCGCCGAGCTGTGGTTCGAAACCGGCGAAGGCCCGCGGCTGTCGACGATCACCGACCCGGAAGGACTGCGCGCGCTCAAGGGCCGCGATGACATCCACGACCATCTGGCGCCGATCTATGAAACCGTGCGCATCCTGTCGCGCGAATTGCCGCGCGAGACGACGCTGATCGGGTTCGCGGGCGCGCCCTGGACGGTGGCGACCTATATGATCGCCGGGCGCGGCACCAAGGATCAGGGGCCTGCGCATCTGCTCAAGGATACCGACCGCGCGACCTTCAGCGCGCTGATCGACCTGCTGACCGAGGCGAGCATCGAATATCTGTCCAAACAGGTCGAGGCCGGCGCCGAGGTCATCAAGATCTTCGACAGCTGGGCGGGCAGCCTGAAAGGCGCCGATTTCGAGGATTTCGCGGTGAAACCCGCGGCGCGGATCATTTCCGAACTCAAGGCCCGTCACCCCGGCCTGCCCGTCATCGCCTTCCCGCGCGAGGCGGGGCCGGGCTATGTCGGCTTTGCCAAGAAGACCGGCGCCGATTGCGTCGCGCTGGACAATTCGGTGTCCGCACAATGGGCGGCGGCGAATGTGCAAAAGGACGGTTGCGTGCAGGGCAACCTGGACCCGCGCCACATGGTCACCGGCGGCGAGGCGCTGATCGAGGCCACGCGCGAGGTGGTGCGGGCGTTCCGCAACGGGCCGCATATCTTCAACCTCGGCCACGGCATCACCCCCGATGCCGACCCCGACAATGTGGCGCTGATGATCGAGACCGTGCGCGGGGCCTGAACGCGGATTTCGAGTATTTTTGCCAAGAAGAAATGCAAACGGCGGACCGGGTGACCGATCCGCCGTTTTGGTTATTAAGGGCGGCTTAGCGGCCCTTCTTTTCCCAGGGTTTTGCACCGGGCTTGGCGCCCGGTTTGCCCGCCGGTTTTGTACCCGGCTTGCCGAAGGGCTTGGCTGCGGGTTTCGCGCCCGGCTTGCCGTATTTGGCGGCGGGTTTGCCCTCGGCGCCCTTCTTGTCCCAGGGTTTTGCGGCTGCGGGGCGGGCCGGACGCTCGCCCTCGAAATCGCCGCCCTTGCGGTGCGGTTTCTTGTCGTAGGGTTTCTTGTCGAAGGATTTTTTCTCGTAGGGTTTCTTGCCCGGAGCCGGCTTGCGATCCGCGCGCGAGCCCTGACGCGCCAGCGCCTCTTCCATCCCCTCGGGTTGGCCCGGCAGCAGATCGACGCCGCATTTGTCTTCCAGCGCGCGTTCGGGCCCGATCGCGGCCAGGAAGCGTTCGGTCGCATCGGCGTGGATCTGCACGAAGGTATGATCGCCCATGATGCGGATCATGCCGATGTCGCGGCGCGACAGATCGCCCGCACGGCACAGCATCGGCAAGAGCCATTTCGGATCGGCGCGTTCGTCATGGCCGATATCCAGCCGCAGCCAGGTGGCGCGGTCGAATTCCACCCGCGCGCGCGGTTTCACGCCATCGAGCGAGACCGGAACCAGATCTTCGGGCGCGGAGCGGCCCGCCAGATATTGCCGGGCGACCGCGGCGGCCAGCTGTTCGGCCGAATAGGCGCCGGTCAGCTTGGTCACCAGCGCGGCCTCGTCGGCAGTGGCGGTGCGGGTCAGCACCTCGTCGCCCATCAGACGTTCGATGTCGCGCGCGTTGATTTCCTCGGCCGAGGGCGCGGCGGCCCAAGTTGCGTTGATCTGCGCGAATCCCAGCAGCCGTTCGGCCTTGTTGCGGCCACCGAAGGGCACGATCAGCGCCGAAACGCCCTTGGAGCCCGCCCGCCCGGTGCGACCCGACCGGTGCAAGAGCGCCTCTTTGTTCTGCGGCAGATCGGCATGCACCACCAGTTCCAGCCCCGGCAGGTCGATCCCGCGGGCGGCGACATCGGTCGCCACGCAGACCCGCGCGCGCCCGTCGCGCATCATCTGCAGCGCGCGCGAGCGTTCGTCCTGGCTCAACTCGCCCGACAGGGCCACGACCGAGAAGCCGCGGTTCAGGAACTTGCCGGTCAGATGGGTGACCATGGCCCGGGTCGAGCAGAACACGATGGCGCGCTTGGCCTCGTAGAAGCGCAGCACGTTGACGATCGCGTTTTCGCGGTCGGAATTGTCGACCAGAAGCGCGCGGTATTCGATATCGGCGTGCTGTTCACGCTGCGACACGGTCGAGATCCGCTGCGCGTCGCGCTGGAAATTGGTGGCCAGTTTCGCGATGCCCGGGCTGACGGTGGCCGAAAACATCAGGGTGCGACGCTCGGCCGGGGCCGATTCCAGAATGAACTCAAGGTCTTCGCGGAACCCGAGGTCGAGCATCTCGTCGGCCTCGTCCAGCACCGCGACCTGCAGCGCCGACAGATCCAGCGCGTTGCGGCGGATGTGATCGCAGATCCGGCCCGGGGTGCCGACGACGATATGGGCGCCGCGTTCCAGTGCCCGGCGTTCGGCGCGGGCATCCATGCCGCCCACGGCCCCCGCGATCACCGCCCCCGAGGGACCGTAGAGCCATTGCAATTCGCGTTGCACCTGCACCGCCAGTTCCCGCGTCGGCGCCACGATCAGCGCGCGCGGAATATCGGCGAAGGCCAGGCGCCCCTCGGCCAACAGTTCCGCCGCCATCGCAAGACCGAAGGCCACCGTCTTGCCCGAACCTGTCTGCGCCGAGACCAGCAGGTCCGCCCCCGCCAGCGCAGGGTCGATCACCGCCTCCTGAACAGGCGTAAGAGAGGCATAGCCCTTGGCCGCCAGCGCCTCGTTCAGCGCGGGATGGACATTCGGGAAATCGGTCATGGAGGAGGCTTTCAACAGTGCGGAAAGCGGCCTTCTAATGGGTTTTGGCCCCGCTGTATAGGGTCAATGCATCAACACCGGGTAAAGCGAGGCGACCAGCAGCGCCGCCATCGTCCAGTTGAAGGCCCGCAGCCGGGCAGGCGCTGCCAGCCAGTGCCGCACGCCCTGCCCCATCAGTACCCAGACCGAGACCGACGGCAGGTTGACCGCCCCGAAGATCGCGGCGATCGCCAGGGGCCCCAAGGCCGCATAGATCGTCACCGCCCCCAGGGCCATCGCCCAGGCCTTGGGATTGACCCACTGAAACGCCGCCGCCTGCAAAAACGTCATCGGCCGCCCCACGATGCCCTCGCCCGGGGCGCTGGCATGGGCGATCTTCCAGGCCAGCCACAGCATGTAGAGGACGCTCACCCCCTCCAGCAGCGTGCGCAGCACCGGCCAGCGCGCGAAGACCTGCGCCGCGCCCTGCCCCATCAGTCAGACCATGAAGGTAAACCCCAGCGCCACGCCCAGCATATGCGGCACCGTGCGGCGAAAGCCGAAATTCGCCCCCGAGGCCATCAGCATCAGGTTGTTCGGCCCCGGCGTGATCGACGAGACGAAGGCGAAGGACATCAGCGGCAGGATCAGCGTGTTCATGGGGGCATCGCACAAGAAAGGTCAGGGCGCCAATCTGACGCGCCCGGCGCGCACCGCCAAGCGCACGATTGCACCCGTTACAATCGCGCGCCTAGCGCCCCGTCTTCCATGCAAACCAGAACGCGATCGCGGCCAGCACCAGCGACAGCGTGCGGCGCAGCGCACGTTCCCGGGCCGGATGCTCGAACAACGCCCGCGCCGTCCCTGCCAGCACGGCAATGGTTGCATGCACCGCCGTCGCCACGGTCACATAGATCACGGTCAGCAGCAGGGTTTCACGCAGCACGTCCTCGGGGGTAAGCAGGAAACCGGGCAGCACCGCGACGTAGAAAACCGCCGCCTTGGGGTTGAGCAGATTGGTCACCAGCCCGCGCCGGAAATAGCGCCAGTTGGTCGAACCGGGGGGCGCATGGGCCACCGCCTCATCCGCGCCACGCCAGCCGTCCCAGGCCAGCCACAGCAGATAAACCACGCCGCCCCAGCGCAGCCCCTGATACATCAGATCCGATGCCGAAATCGCCGCCGCCAGACCAAGCGCCGCGCCCAGCCCCACGAGCCCAAGCCCCAGCGCCACGCCCGCCACCGCCGAAAGCGCAGGACGCCGCCCCTCGGTCGCGGCGACAACGGCCAGATAGGCCATGTTCGGACCCGGCGTCAGTTCGATCACGAAACTGGTCAGCGCGAAGCCCAACAGCGTCTCAAACAGCATGATCGGCCCCGGCCCCTTGCATCTCCGGCCCGCGCGCGTCCGACCTCAGGGCCATTTCGCTACGGGCGGCAGGCTCATCAGCACCGCATCGGCGTTATGGCCGGTTTCCAGCCCGAATTTCGTGCCCCGGTCGTAGACGAGGTTATATTCGGCATAAAGCCCGCGATGGATCAGCTGGGTCTCGCGGTCGTCGGTCGTGGCGGGGGTGCCCAGGCGACGCTCGGTCACCGGCACGAAGGCGGGCAGGAAGGCCGCCCCCACGTCCCGGGTGAAGGCGAAATCCTTATCCCAACTGTCGGACAGCGCGCCGCCGGTGTTCAGGTCATCATAGAAGATCCCGCCGACACCGCGCGCCCGCCCGCGGTGCGGCACAAAGAAATATTCGTCCGCCCAGGCCTTGAACCGCGGGTAATAGTCGGGGTCATGCGCATCGCAGGCCTGCTTCAGCGTGACGTGGAAATGCGCGGTATCCTCGGAATATTCGATGCAGGGGTTCAGATCGGCGCCGCCCCCGAACCACCAGGCGCCCGGGGTCCAGAACATCCGCGTGTTCATGTGAACTGCCGGCGTATGCGGGTTTTGCATATGGGCGACCAGGCTGATGCCACTGGCCCAGAAGCGCGGATCTTCGGCCATGCCCGGCACGCCACGCGCGGCCATCGCCGCCTGTGCACGCGGCGCCAGCGTGCCCCAGACGGTCGAGATATTGACGCCGACCTTTTCAAACACGCGCCCGCCGCGCATCACGCTCATCTTGCCGCCGCCCTGATCTTCGCCTGCGGGGCCGGTGCGGGTGGTCGGTGTGACCTCGAACCGCCCGGGCGCGCCGGGGCCTTCGAAACCATCTTCCAACGCCTCGAAGGCGCCGACGATCCGATCGCGCAACTCGGAAAACCACGCGCTTGCCGTCGCTTTGCGGGCGGTGAATTCGTCGGTCTCGGTCATCGGCGCTTCTCCTCATCTGGTGCGGCCTGCTTAGCAGGCCTGTCCGCAAGCGTGAATTGCGTTTTGCGGTCAGAGGGCTAAGATCGGGCAAGAAATCGGAGATTCTGCCATGGTCCCGCGCCTGTCCGTTCTTGCCCTTGCCGGTCTTGCCTTTCTGGCCGCCTGCGGCACACCCCAGGAACAATGCATCAATCGCTCAACCCGCGAAATCCGCGCCCTGCAAAAACTGCTGGATGAGACAGAGGCCAATCTGGCGCGCGGCTACGCCTGGGAGGATTACGAGGTCGTCCGCTGGGAACGTGATATCTGCGGCACCGTCACCCTGACCCAACCCGACGGCACGGTGATCGAGCGGCCCCGGTTCTGCATGCGCCCGCATTCCGAGACCGAGCAGCGCCGGGTCGCGATCGACCCGGTGTCCGAAGCGCGCAAGCGTGACGGGCTGATTGCCAAGATCAAGGCGCTGACCCCGCAGGCAGAGGCCAATATCGCCGCCTGCAAGATCGCCTATCCCGAATAAAACGACCGGCGCGCGGCGCGCTCAGTAGGCCGGGACCTGCACGGCATCCAGCACACCGCGCCCGCCGTCGACCGTGACGATCTGGCCGGTGACGAAACCCGCCCCCGACGAGGCCAGATATTGCACCGTTTCCGCCAGTTCGCTGGGCGGGGCAATCCGGCCCAAGGGCGTGCCTGCGGTGATGGCCTCGCGCCAGTCACCGTTTTCCTTCAGCGTCGCCTGCAGCGAGGCGCTCATCACCGAGGCGAAGGCCACGCCATTCACCCGGATACGGTGCGGCGCAAGGGCCACCGCCAGGCTGCGCGTGGCCTGATCCTGCGCGGCACAGGCGATCGAATAGGACAACAGGGACGGATGGGTCCGGCAGGCCGCCAGCGAAGACATGTTGATGATGCAGCCGACCTCGCCCGTGGTGCGGCCCTCTTTCTCGGCCTGCGCGATCATCCGCTTGGCGGTCATCTGCGACAACCGCAGCGCGCCTTTCATATTGTGGTTGAGCATCGCATCCAGCGTATCCTCGCAGGGATCGAGCGGGTCCGAGGGCGCGAAAGCGCGCGCCGCATTGACCAGAATGTCGATCCGTTCGAAGGCGTCGATGGTGGCCGACAGCAGGTTGTTCACCGTCAGCTTCTGGCACAGATCGCCCGCAAAGTAGCGCGCGGGGCCTTCGGTCTTGGCCTCTTCGCCCAGTTCGGCGATCAGCTTGGCCTCGTCCATGTCCGCACACATCACCTGCGCGCCACGTTCAAGAAAATGGCGTGCGATGGCCAGCCCGATACCATGGGCGGCGCCAGTGATGATGGCGGTTTTACCAGTGATGGAAAGCGACATGACGGCTCCGGTCTGGGTCAGGTGTCAGGGGCAGGTTACGCGATTTCAACGCCGGGGGCGAGGCGCGCGGCGGCGTGACGCTGGGGCAGCGGCAGCAGGCGCCTTGCCTGTGGGAATCGGCTTGGCGGCGCGGATCACCTTGAACCCGCTGTCGCCGCCGATTTCCTCGATCTCGTGGAAGGCGGCGCGCAGGGCATCTTCGTAGGGCAGATGCCGGTTGGCCACCATGTACAACGTCCCGGACAGTGACAGCATCCCCGCCGCCGCCCGGATGAAGGCCGCCCCGAGCCCCGGATCGGCGGCGCGCTGCGTGTGGAACGGCGGGTTCATCACGATCGCCATGTATCGGGTTTCAGGCACGAATTGCGTCGCATCTGCCCAGATGAACCGTGCCCGCGGGTCGGAAATGTTCAATTTGGCACATTCGAGCGCGGCGTGCTCGGCCTCGATCAGATCCAGCGTTTCGACCCCGGCCCTGGTCAGGACCTGCGCCGAAAGCCAGCCCCAGCCCGCGCCCAGATCGGCCACGCGCCCGGGCAGCTTGGCTGGCAGCACCTCGGCCAGAAGCGCCGATCCGCGATCCACCCCATCGGCGGAAAACACGCCGGGCAGCGTTTGGAACCCCGGCGCGGGCGTGCCCGGCTGCGCGGCCCAGTCGGCCAGCGGTGCGGGGTCGGCGGCAAAGGAAAATATCTTGCCATGCGCCTTGGCAATGGCCGGGCTGACCGGCACCCGCGCGCGCAGATCCTTGAGCACCGAATCAACGCCGTCATGCTTGGCCCCATCGACCCAGACCGGGCCGCCGGGCGCCACCCGCGCCGCCGCTTCGGCCAGAAGCGCGCGGGCCTCGGCCTTGGCGCGGGGCAGGAAGACCACCGCCGCAGCGAATTCCCCGCTGGCCGCCGGAACAACATCATACCCACGCGCGGCCAGCGCCGCGTGATCGGGCGCGAAGCCCTGAATGATCTGCAACCGATCCTTCGGCAGATCGCTCAGATCGGTGGCGGCGGTGGCCCGGTAAACGGCAATGCGCCCGTCGGCGGGCAGCGCCTCGGGTGCGTCAAGCACAAGCGACAAACGGGGATGACTCATGGCGGACCGCAGCCCTCCTTGCTGTTCGAAAAAAAGGGGCGCGATGTCAGTCTTTTTCCATCGTGCATTGCAGCGGGTGCTGGTGACGGCGCGCAAAATCCATCACCTGCCCAACCTTGGTTTCCGCCACTTCGAAGGAATAGACCCCGACCACCGCAAGGCCCTTCTTGTGAACCATCAGCATGATTTCGAAGGCCTTGGCATGGCCCAGCCCGAAGAACCGCTCCAGGATATGCACGACGAATTCCATGGGCGTGTAATCGTCGTTCAGCAGCATCACCTTGTACATCGGCGGGCGCTGCGTCTTCGGGCGCGTCTTCAGTGCGACGCCGGCCTCGCCATCGGCATCGTCCTTCCGGTCGGCCATCATGTGCAGGGGCTCGCGCAAAGCACTCTCTCATTTGGAATCGGGTTTTCGGTCCGAGGGAATATAGGCCCATCTGCGCATATGAAAAGGCTTTGCGAAAAGGGAATTGCCCGGCATGACGCAACGGGCCAGTGTGGCGCCAACGGAGGCAGGCATGGCACTGAGCACAATCGGCTTCGATGCGGACGACACGCTTTGGCACAACGAGCGGTTCTTCCAGCTGACACAGGCGCATTTCGCCGCGCTTCTGGCAGAGCACGCCCCCTCCGATCATCTGGCCGAACGGCTGCTGGCGGCAGAGCGGCGCAACGTCGGCCAGTATGGCTTCGGGGTGAAGGGTTTCACCCTGTCGATGATCGAAACCGCGATCGAGGTCAGCGAAGGCCGTGTCCCTGCAGCGGTGATTTCCGAAATCATCGCTGCAGGGCGCGAGATGCTGGCCCATCCGATCGAACTGTTGCCGAAGGCGCGTGCCGCCATCGAGGCGCTGGCGGGGCACTACACGCTGGTGCTGGTGACCAAGGGCGACCTGCTGGATCAGGAACGCAAGCTGGCGCAGTCGGGGCTGGGCGATCTGTTCGACGCGGTCGAGATCGTGTCCGACAAGCGCGCCGCCGTCTATCGCACCGTCTTCACCCGCCACGGATCGGGGCCGCAGCACGGGCTGATGGTTGGCAACTCTTTGAAATCCGATGTTTTGCCGATGATCGAAGCAGGGGGCTGGGGCGTGCATGTCCCCCATGAGCAGACCTGGGCGCTGGAGCATGCCGAGCCCCCGCAGAACCATCCGCGCTTTGCCGAACTGCCCGATCTGGGCGCCCTGCCCGCGCTGATTGC
This sequence comes from Paenirhodobacter sp. CAU 1674, assembly GCF_029222945.1. Classification (NCBI taxonomy): domain Bacteria; kingdom Pseudomonadati; phylum Pseudomonadota; class Alphaproteobacteria; order Rhodobacterales; genus Paenirhodobacter; species Paenirhodobacter sp. CAU 1674. Next base: position 167,778 of record NZ_JARHUH010000004.1, read on the forward strand.
CCGCATCGGCTAAGCCGCCCCCGATCGCACGCCGCACTATCTTCGACAAGATTTCCCGTATGCAAAAATTCGCCTGTCGAAGACCCTGATGCCCCCATGGGCACCACCCATGGCAGCAGACCGCAGCATGCCCACGACATCTTGGGGCAGTGCATGAATGCCGCAGTGAAACACATTGAAATTATACGGTTTTCAGATGCGGCATTGCGTGTTACGCTTTGTCGATAAGCCCCACATAAAAACAACCGGGGCGAGAGGCAGTATAAGGGTTAGAACCGTGACCACGCTCGCGCGCTGGGTCCGTTATGGGCTATTTGCACTCGGTTTGATGATCGCACCGCTGGCCGCATCGGCCGCGCCCTATGCGGCGCTGGTCATGGATGCGCGCACCGGCGAGGTGCTGTATTCCAAGAACGCCGATACCCGATTGCACCCGGCCTCGCTGACCAAGATGATGACGCTTTACATCGCCTTCACCGCGATCGAGCGGGGCGAGATCAGCCTTGATTCGATGGTAACCGTTTCGGCCAACGCCGCCAGCCAGCCGCCCTCGCGGCTGGGGCTGCGGACCGGGCAGAAGATCGCCCTGCGGTATCTGATCCGGGCGGCGGCGATCAAATCGGCCAACGATGCGGCGGCGGCGATCGGCGATGCGATCAGCGGCGACGAGGCACATTTTGCCGCGCGGATGAACCAGACCGCCAAGGCCCTGGGCATGCGCAACACCACCTTCCGCAACGCCAACGGCCTGACCCGCGAGGGCCACCTGTCCACCGCGCGCGACATGACCTTGCTGGGGCGTCGGCTGTTTTACGATTTCCCGCAATATTACAACATCTTCTCGCGCCGCACGGCGGATGCGGGCATGGCGAAGGTGTCCAACACCAACCGCCGTTTCCTGGATGCCTATGAAGGCGCCGACGGGATCAAGACCGGCTACACCGTGCCTGCCGGGTTCAACCTGACGGCTTCGGCCCAGCGGGGCAACAAGCGGATCATCGCGACGATGTTCGGCGGCACCTCGACCGCGCAACGCAATGCCAAGGTGGCCGAACTGCTGGATCTGGGCTTTGCCCGCGCGCCCGGCCGGGTGCAGGAACAGCGCCCCGAACCGCCGCAACTGCTGGCGCAGGCCGATATCGAAGAACCGTCTGCCCCCTCTGGCACCAGTGCAAAGACGATCCGTGTCTCGGGTGCGCCCAATCGCAGCCCGCGCCCCGCGCCGCGCCCCGGCGTGGTCTCGCATGATGCCGACGCCATTGCCCTGGCGCTGGCAGCGGCGGTGACGGCCACCCCGACCCCGCCCCCCGCCCCCGATGTCGTGGCACAGGCCGAAACCGAGGTCGCCGCAGCGGTCGAGACGATGGCAGAGGTCGTTGCAGTCGCCGCCCCCGCAACCGCCAGCAGCCCGCGTCCGCAACCCGCGCCGCGCCCGCAAGCGGCGCCGCAGACCGGATTCGTGCAGGCCAGCGCACCGCAGCCCGAAACCCTGGAACTGGCCGCCATCCCCGATGCGTTCGACGAAAGCCTGTCCGAAGGCGATGCCGTCCCCAACGAGCCGGTCTTTGCGCAAAGCACCGAACCGCAGCCCGAAACGCTGGCGATGACCAAGAAGGCCACGGCACCGGAAACCATGGTTCTGGCGGCCCTGACGCCGCCCGCCCCGGCCCCGCAGAAGCAGCGGCAGGTGGTGGCGCGCGCCTCCAGTTCGGGCGGGCGGAACTGGGGCATCAGCCTGGGCAAATACGCCTCGCAATATGCCGCCGAACGCGCGCTGCTGCAGACCGCCCTGATGGAAAGCGACACGCTGGGGGATGCGCTGCGCAAGGTCGCCACCCGCAAGACCGGCTACGAGGCAAATTTCGTCGGCATGACACACGAGCGCGCCGAACTGGCCTGCGCCCGCCTGATCGCCCGGTCGGGTGACTGCACGGTGATCGGGCCGTAACTCAGGCCCGGCATCCCGAATACCAAACGCCCCCGGTCTTCCGGGGGCGTTTTTCAATCAGGGCTTGGGATGGTCGTCGTATTCGTCCGACAGGATGCGTTCGCCATCGCCTTTGGGGTCTTCATACTGGCGCGCCTTCAGTGACCAGAAGAACGCTGCAAGGCCAATCCCGCCCAGAAACAGCGAGATCGGGATCAGATAGGACAGAACGGACATCGGTTTGCTCTCGGTAGGGACGCGGGCGCCTATTTCAGCCGCAGCGAATTCAGCGACACCGTAATCGACGAGGCCGACATAGCCAAGGCCGCAGCCAGCGGCGTTGCCAGCCCGATCAGCGCGATCGGCACCGCCACGGCGTTATACAGGATCGAGATGCCGAAGTTTTCCTTGATCCGGCGCCGCGCCTGCACGGCAATCTTGACCGCATCGGCCACCGGCGACAGATCCTGCCCCAGAAGCACGATGTCAGAGGCCGTGCGCGCCGCGTCCAGCGCCGAGGCGGGCGAGACCGAGACATGCGCCGCGGCCAACGCTGCAGTATCGTTGAGCCCGTCGCCCACCATCAGCACCCGCGCGCCCTGCCCGGTCAGCTGGGTCACCAGCGCGGCCTTTTCCTGCGGCAACGCACCCGCGCGCCATTCGGAAATGCCCAGGCGCTGCGCCAGGGCCGCCACCGCGCCCTCGACATCGCCCGAGACCAGCAACACGCGCTTGCCCTGCGCAATCAGCGCTGCCACGGCCGTTTCGGCGCCGGGGCGCAGACTGTCGGCAAAGCGCAGCGTGATCGGGGCGCCCGTGCCGATCTTCAAATGCGTTGCGGTGGAATTGCCCGCCGCGGCGCCGATCCAGTCGGCCCGGCCCAGACGCACGATCTGCCCCTGCCAGCGGCCTTCGACGCCATAGCCCGGCACCTCGCGCAGATCGTCCAGCGTTGCGGGTGTGCAGCCCGCCGCCGCCGCGCCCTCGGCCAGCGCACGGGCCAGCGGATGCGATGACCCCGCCGCCAGTGCCGCCGCCACCGCCATATCCTGCGCATTCAGATCGTCCAGGTTTTCCGGCTTCGGCGTGCCCATGGTCAGCGTGCCGGTCTTGTCGAAGACCACCGTATCCACCTCGGCCAGACGTTCCAGCGCGGTGCCGTCCTTGATCAGCAGTCCGCGGCGAAACAGCTTGCCAGAGGCGGCTGTGACCACCGCAGGCACCGCCAGCCCCAGCGCACAGGGGCAGGTGATGATCAGAACGGCGGCGGAAATATTGATCGCAAACCGCAGATCGCCGCCGGTCAGCCACATCCAGACGCCAAAGGCGGTGAAGCTGAGCAGGTGCACGATCGGCGCATAGGCGCGCGCCGCGCGTTCGGCCAGCGAGGTGTATTTGGTTTTCGCGCTTTCGGCCATCGCGACCAGATCGGCCATCCGGTGCAGCGAACTGTCCTTGCCCGCCGCCGTGACACGCAGCGTCAGCGGCCCGGTCAGGTTGACCTCGCCCGCCGACAGCATCGCCCCGGGGCCGACATAGACCGGCAGGGTTTCCCCCGTCAGCAGCGAACGGTCGGTTTCGGAGGTGCCCAGCGTGACCTCGCCATCCGCGGGAATGCGCCCGCCGGGACGCACGCGGATCAGATCGCCGGGGTGCAATTCGCCCACCGGCACCACCACTTCGGCGCCATCGCGCAGAACGGTGGCGCGCGGCACTTCCAGCGCGGCCAGTTCCTCGGCCGCGGACCGCGCCACGGCACGGGTGCGGTAATCCAGATAGCGCCCGACCAGCAGGAAGAAGGTCAGCATCACGGCAGCATCGAAATAGGCGTGATGGCCGTGCTTGATGGTTTCGAACACCGAGATTGCCGAGGCCAGGATGATCGCCAGCGAAATCGGCACATCCATGCCCAGACGCCCGCCACGCAGCGCGCCCCACGCCGAGATGAAGAACGGCTGCCCGGCAAAGATCACCGTGGGCAGGGCGATGGCCGCCGAAATCCAGTGGAACAGATCGCGGGTCGCCGCTTCGGCCCCCGACCAGACCGCGATCGACAGAAGCATGATGTTCATCATCGCGAACCCAGCCACGCCGATGCGCATCAGCAGATCGCGCCCGCGCTTGTCGGTTTCCGTGGCCGACAACATGCCCGCGTCCAGCTCGTGCGCCTCGTATCCGATCCGGTCGAGCGCGGCGATCAGCGGCGCGGGTTCGACCCCCGGTTCGGCATCGACCGAGACCCGCTTCAGCGTCAGGTTGACCCGGGCCGAGCGCACGCCGGGCTGCCGGGTCAGTTCGCGTTCGACATCGGTGATGCAGACGGCGCAATGCGCGGTGGGCAGCGACAGCATGATGCGCGCGCCCTTGATGTCGCCCGATTTCGCCATCTGTTCGGCCGAGGGGGCGGCAAGGCAGGCCGGGCAGGCCGAGGCCGACACATGTTCGTCGTAACTTTCGGGGGCACCGGAGGCCGCGCCGATCGCAGGCGAAACGCTCATCGCCTCAGCCCTTCACGTTCAGATCCAGACGCTGGCGAAAAGTGGTGCCATCGCTGGCCTTGGCTTCCAGATGGATCAGCCAGGCCCCTGCATCCAGTGTCATCGGCGCCATGAACAGCCCGCCGGTATAGGTGAACTCCGGCTCGATGTCGTCGCGCACATGGGTGGTGCGCCCGACCGTGGCATTGAGTTCGGCGACCCGGGCGGGAAGCCCCGCCCGGTCACGAATCACAAGCGACAGAACGCCGTTCTCATAGGTGGGTTCGACCACCCAGCCCAAGGCCTCCTGCGCCGCGCGATCCGCATCGAAGCTTTGCGACGCGACGTAGGAGTTTTTCACCTCGAGCCCGGGGAAGGTGCCGATGGCCTTGAACGCCATGAAAAGGTTGACCGCAATGATGATGCCGAAGGCACCGACCGCAATCAGCAGCACTTTCCTGCCGGTGAGAGGTTTCGACATGATCACTGACCTTTGCCGTTGAAGACCGTGTCGACCGCCACGCGCGCGGCGCTGCCGACTTCCTCCACCCATACACGGATTTCGGTGCGGTCTGCCAGAGCCATCGGCGATCCGGCGGGTGCCTCGATATAGACACGCTGGGTCAGGGTTTCATCGGCAGGTGCGGTGATCTCATTGGCCTCTGCGCCTTCGAGAACCAGCGCGAGGTCGGCAATCTGGCCTTCATTCTCGCCGGTGATCGAGATCCGGTAGGTGGTGTCATCCCCGCTCTTGTTGCGCAGGCGCATGGTATAGATGTTGCGGACCGCCCCATCGCCCTGGATCACATAAAGCGGATCGCGGTTCGGGGTCAGGTTGAAGTCGATCGGCGAACGCATGAACAGGGCCGCGACCAGCGCGATACCCACCGCCGACCACAGCGTGAAATACAGCATCGTGCGCGGGCGCAGGATGTGTTTCCAGACACTGATGACAGGCTTGCCCGCACGTTCGTTCGGCTCGTCCTTCAGCGCCATATAGGCGATCAGGCCGCGCGGTTTGCCGATCTTGTCCATCATCTCGTCGCAGGCGTCGATGCAAAGACCGCAGGTGATGCATTCCAGCTGCTGACCGTTGCGGATGTCGATGCCCATCGGGCAGACGTTGAAACAGGCCATGCAGTCGATGCAGTCGCCCTGCCCTTCCGGGGTCTGGCCCTTGTGCAGCTTGCCACGCGGTTCGCCGCGCCATTCGCGATAGCCGATGGTGATGGTGTCTTCATCCATCATAGCGGCCTGAATCCGCGGCCAGGGGCAGGCATAGATGCACATCTGTTCGCGCGCGAACCCACCGAAGGCGAAGGTCGTGGCGGTGGCGACGGCGATCGTCGTATAGGCCACCGGCGAGGCCGTGCCGTTGAGCAGGTTCACCAGAAGCGTCGGCGCATCGGTGAAATAGAACACCCAGGCGCCGCCCGTGGCCAGACCGATCAGCAGCCACAGCGTCCATTTGGTCAAACGCTTGCGGATCTTTTCGGCATCCCATTTCTGGCGGTGCAGACGGATACGGTTGTTGCGGTCCCCCTCGACCCAGCGTTCGACCAGGATGAACAGGTCGGTCCAGACGGTCTGCGGGCAGGCATAGCCGCACCACACCCGGCCAAGCGCCGAGGTGAACAGGAACAGCCCCAGACCCGCCATGATCAGCAGGCCCGCGACGAAATAGAATTCATGCGGCCAGATCTCGATCATGAAGAAGAAGAAGCGGCGGTTGGCCAGGTCCAGAAGCACGGCCTGATCGGGCAAGGCCGGGCCACGATCCCAGCGAATCCACGGGGTGATGTAATAAACACCCAGCATCAGGGCCATGAGCACCCATTTCAGAGTGCGGAAACTCCCTTTCACCCGGCGCGGGAACACGGGTTCGCGCGCGGCGTAAAGGGGGGCGGGTTCGCTGGGTTCGGTCGAGCTCACGGTTCTCTCCGTTGGCTATAATTTCTGCAGATTGGGTCTCTTCTGATATGGCCCGAACGAAAAAACTTTGACATGCGTCAAAAAGACAGATTTCTGATACAGGTATTGGGAAGAGGTCCGGTTGGCGCGTCATGCGGGCCGACCCTGTGGCCCAGGCCCAAAAAAAGGACACCGGCGCCCCCAGGAAACGCGCGAACAGGACGGGGCGCCGGTGCTACCCGAGGGGGCCCTGGATCGCTCCAAGGCCCCCCCGAATCTCAAATCACTCGCCGCCACCAAGGCCGTGGACATAGGCAGCCACAGACCGGATTTCGGCTTCGGACAGACGCGGCTCACCACCTTCGGGGGTGAAGCTCCACGACGGCATCACGCCGAAGCGGGCATTCGTCACGGTCTCGGTCAGGGTGGCGACATCACCACCGTAGAGCCAGATCGCGTCGGTCAGGTTCGGTGCGCCCTGCATGCGGTCGCCGGTGCCGTCTTCCATGTGGCACGATGCGCAGTTGTCGGCGAAGACGACGGCGCCCTCGGCTTCAAGTGCGGCATCGAACTCCTGCCCCGAGATCTTGCGGACGTGCTGGACGACCTGCGCGATCTGTTCGGGTTCCAGCAGCTCGTCACGGCCGAAGGCGGGCATCTGCGAATAACGCGCATCGCCGTCTTCGGTGTTCCGGATGCCGTGCTGGACGGTGGTGTAGATGTCCTCGATGGACCCACCCCAGAGCCAGTCGCTGTCCAGCAGGTTCGGATAGCCGAGGCCGGCATTGCCGCCCGCGCCCGAACCGTGGCACTGCGCACACCAGGTGCGGAACACGGCTGCACCCGCGTTACGGGTGTAGTCGGCCAGTTCCGGGTCTGCCGCGATTGCAGTCAGATCCGCCGCCACCAGCTTGGCTTCGACCCCTTCGTTGGCCTTGGCATAGCGGTCGATTTCCGCCGCCACATTGGCCCGCGTCGAGGACCCGAGCAGACCGGGGGTCGCACCGTCCTTGAAGATCGGCCATGCCGGCATGGCGATCGAGTAGCCCACGCCCCAGACGATGCAGGCGTAGAAGGTCCACAGCCACCAGCGCGGCAGCGGGTTGTTGTACTCAGAAATGCCGTCCCACGAGTGGCCCGTCGTCTCGACATCCTGTTTTTTCGTCGGTTTTTTGCTCATATCCACGCCTCCTTACAACGTGGCGCCGTCGTCATGGCAGCTGCCTTTGCAGCCACCCTGACAGGCGGGTTTGTCATCATGCCGGAAGGGGATGTTGGCCGTGTCCTCATGGGTCTTGCGCGATCCGGGCCGGAAGGCCCAGATAACGACACCGATGAAGGTGGCGAACAGCGCGAGCATGACCCAGCTGTCCGCGAACTCACGCAGGATGTGGTAGTCCATCCCCGCCCTCCTTAGCGACTTGCCACGGGTTCGAAGGTCGAGAAATCAACCATCGTGCCGAGAACCTGAAGATAGGCAACCAGGGCATCCATTTCCGAGATGCCGGGCTTGCCGTCGAAGTTGCGCACGTTGACCGCCGGCGACCCGAAGGCCTCGGAGTAGCGCGCGTTCAGCCCATCGTAATCGCCATCGGGATCCACCTGGGCGGCAAAGTCCGCCTTGGCGTTCTCGATCATCTCCGAGCTGTAGGGCACACCCACGAGGGCGTCGGTCTTCAGACGGTCCTCGATATACTCGGGCTCGATCATGCGGTCGACGAGGAACCCGTATTTCGGCATCACCGATTCCGGCACGACCGATTGCGGGTTGATCAGGTGGTCCACATGCCACGCATCCGAGTAGCGGTTGCCGACGCGGGCGAGGTCAGGCCCCGTCCGCTTCGAGCCCCACTGGAACGGGTGGTCATACATCGACTCGGCAGCGAGCGAGTAGTGACCGTAACGCTCCACCTCATCGCGCATCGGGCGGATCATCTGCGAGTGGCAGACGTAGCAGCCTTCGCGCACATAGATGTCGCGGCCCGTCAGTTCGAGCGGGGTGTAGGGACGCACGCCTTCAACTTTCTCGATGGTGTTCTCGAGGTAGAAGAGCGGTGCGATCTCGACGATCCCGCCGACGGTCACGACGGCGAAAGAGAAGATCAGCAGCAGCGTCGCGTTTTTCTCGATGACGCTGTGTTTATCAAGAAGTGCCATTCTCACTGATCTCCTTATTCAGCCGGGACAGCAGCCACCGAAGCCGCCGCGACGCGCGGTTGCTTGGCAACAGTTGCCCAGAGGTTGTAGGCCATGATCAGCGCGCCGGTGAGATACATCACACCACCCAGACCACGCACGACATACATCGGATGCTTCGCAGCCACGGTGTCGGCGAAGGCGTTCACGAGGAAGCCCTGGCTGTCGACTTCGCGCCACATCAGGCCTTCCATGATGCCCGTGACCCACATCGACGCCGCGTAAAGCACGATGCCGATGGTGGCGAGCCAGAAGTGCCAGCTGACCAGCTTGAGCGAATACAGACGCTCACGCGCCCACAGACGCGGCACCAGGAAGTAGAGCGCGCCGAAGGTGATCATGCCGTTCCAGCCCAGAGCGCCGGAGTGGACGTGACCGATGGTCCAGTCGGTGTAGTGCGACAGCGAGTTCACGGCCTTGATCGACATCATCGGGCCTTCGAAGGTCGACATGCCGTAGAAGCCCACGGACACCACCATCATGCGGATGATCGGGTCGGTGCGCAGCTTGTCCCAGGCGCCCGAAAGCGTCATCAGACCGTTGATCATGCCACCCCAGGACGGCATCCACAGGATGATCGACATCACCATGCCCAGCGTCGAGGCCCAGTCGGGCAGCGCGGTGTAGTGCAGGTGGTGCGGACCGGCCCAGATGTACAGGAAGATCAGCGCCCAGAAGTGCACGATCGACAGCTTGTACGAATAGACCGGACGTTCGGCCTGCTTCGGCACGAAGTAATACATCATGCCCAGGAAGCCCGCGGTCAGGAAGAAGCCCACGGCGTTGTGGCCATACCACCACTGGGTCATCGCATCCTGCACGCCCGAGAACACCTGAACCGACTTCGAACCGAAGATCGAGACCGGAACCGTCAGGTTGTTGATCAGGTGCAGCATCGCGATGGTCACGATGAACGACAGGTAGAACCAGTTGGCCACATAGATGTGGGGTTCCTTGCGCTTCACGATGGTGCCGAGGAAGGCGATCAGATAGGCGACCCAGACGATGGTCAGCCAGTGGTCGACATACCATTCCGGCTCGGCGTATTCCTTCGACTGCGTGGCGCCCAGGATATAGCCGGTCGCCGCCAGAACGATGAACAGCTGATAGCCCCAGAACACGAACCAGCCAAGGCCGCCACCGAAGAGACGCGCCGCCGAGGTGCGCTGCACCACATAGAACGACGAGGCGATCAGCGCGTTGCCACCGAAGGCGAAAATCACCGCCGAGGTGTGCAGCGGGCGCAGTTTGCCGAAGTTCAGATAGCCTTGCGCCCATTCGAAATTGAGGGCGGGGAAGGCCAGCTGGAACGCGATGATGACCGCGACCAGGAAGCCCACAACGCCCCACAGGGTCGTTGCGATAACCCCGGCGCGAACCACGCCGTCGTTATATTCAGTTTGCGGGGCCGCAGGGGCCCCCATGGTGCGAAGCACCCAGATGAACGCGATCGCAGCGGCCAGCATGACCTCGATCGCGTTCACCATATATGCAAGATCGCGCGCGTAGTTGGCTGCGATTGCGGCAAGCACCGCAACCAACCCCAGCGCGATCAGCTTAAAGTAATCCCACATGTTGTGCGTCCCTTCGTCTTGTCTGTTCCTCTGTCCCGGAGCCGAGTCGGACTCCGGGCAGTGGGTTCATGACTGTAGCCCTTGTGGTCTCAGGGTATGCCCGATGCATTGATCTGCATCAAATCCTTGGCACCGGGGTGAGTTCATTCGCCGCAGGTGCAAATTCACAAATATCAAGCCATTGATCCCCGTCAAGTCAAACCCCATATGGCGCGCCGCGAAAAAAGCCCGCTCCGAAAGCCCTTTAGGGGGTTGCCCTCGTGCCGTTCCAGACGAGATAGTGCGCCTGCGACCGATTGATCCGCGTCAAGGCGCGGCATGATCGGATGACGTAATCTGCACTTCGGACACACCTGGCGGAGGATCGGCCATGGCCTACAAATCCATTCTGACAATCGTAACGGATGCTGCGGCCGCAAAGGCGCAGCTGGATACCGCCGTGGCGATGGCCCGGCGCGAAGATGCACATCTTGATGTGCTGTGCATGGGCGTCGACCGCACGCAGACGGGCTATTACTACGCGGGGGCCACGGCCTTCGTGCAGCAGGAAACGCTTGACCGTGCGCAAGATGACGCCAAAGAGGTCGAGGCCGCGGTGCGCGCCCGGCTCGGCAGCGAAGACATCCGCTGGGCCTCGGAAACGCTGGTCGTGCAGATCGGCGCGATCGCCACGATCGTGGGCATGCGCGCGCGCTTTGCCGATCTGGTGGTGATGGGCCGCCCCTATGCCAAGGGCCGCGGGCAGGAACTGGAAGCGGTGATCGAATCGGCGCTGTTCGAAGGCCAGGTGCCGGTGCTGATCGTCCCCGACGATTATGCCGGCGCGGTGGCGGCACGGCGTGTTGTCGTCGCCTGGAACCAGTCGAGCGAAGCGCTCAGCGCGATCCGCAAGGCGCTGCCCGTGCTGAAGGCCGCCGATCTGGTCGATATCACCGTGATCGACCCGCCGACCCATGGCCCCGAGCGCTCCGACCCCGGCGGTCAGCTGAGCCAGATGCTCTCGCGCCACGGTGTGCATGCCGAGGTGTCGGTGCTGGCGAAAACCATGCCGCGGGTATCTGATGTGCTCAACCGCCACATCCGCGACAGCAACGCCGATCTGGTGGTGATGGGCGCCTACGGCCACTCGCGCTTCCGCGAGGCGATCTTGGGCGGCGCCACCCGGCACATGCTGGAAATGGCCGAAGTGCCGGTTCTGATGGCGCATTAAGCGCCTCTCCCAAAACACTGGCGGCGCCCCACGGGGCGCCGTTTTGCCATCCCTTCCCCGCACAGGCTTGACCGCGCGACCGATCCCCCCAAGGATTACGTTGCTCTGACCTGCACCAGACAGAAAGGCCCGCGGCCGTGACCCAGATCACCACCGGCAGATGCCTGTGCGGCGACGTCAGCTTCCAGATCAGCGGCGCTTTCGAGCTGTTCTTCCTGTGCCATTGCTCGCGCTGCCGCAAGGGCTCGGGCTCGGCCCATGCCGCCAATCTCTTCGCCACCACGTCCGAATTAAACTGGCTGTCGGGGCAGGACCAGGTGCAGACCTTCCGCCTGCCCGAAACCCGGCATCAACGCAGTTTTTGCACCAGCTGCGGATCGCCCCTGCCGACCAGTGTGAAGGGCCTTCTGGTAGTCCCCGCCGGATCGCTTGACACCCCGGTCACGCTGCGTCCGACCGCGCATATCTGCCTGTCCAGTCGCGCGGATTGGGAAGACGGCCTGGAACATGCCCCCCGTCTGGAGGGCATGCCGGGCTGAGCCCGCCCTGCCCGCTCAGATCAGGAAGCCACCGTCCGAATCGTCGCCTGCTTCCAGCATCAGCCGGTCCATGTCGGGCACGGTGACGTGGCGCTTGCCTTCCAGCTCGATCACCCCGTCGCGTTTCAGCGCGGAAATCTGGCGGCTCACGGTTTCCAGCGTCAGGCCCAGGTAATCGGCCATCGCCTCGCGGGTCAGCGGCAGATCGAAAGTCATCCGCCCGGTGGCCGAGCGCAGCTTGATCGAGGCATCGCGCCGCGCCACGATCGACAGGAGCGAGGCGATCTTCTCGCGCGCGGTCTTGCGGCCAAGCAGCAGCATCCATTCGCGCGCCGCGTCCAGCTCGTCCAGCGTCATCTGCAACAGGCGCTGCGCGATATGGGGCGTGCGCTCCATCATCTCTTCGAACGGCTTGCGCCGAAAACAGCACATCAGGATATCGGTCGTGGCGGTCACGTTGTAGGCCGCGCTTTCACGCCCCGGACGCCCCACGAAATCCGACGGCAGCAACAGCCCGACCATCTGCGTGCGCCCGTCTTCCAGCGTCTGCGTCAGCGTGGCAATGCCGGTGACCACAGAGGCCACGAAATCCATCTTGTCGCCGGCCCAGATGACGGTCTGCCCCGCCTCGAAGCTGCGGTAATACTTGATTTCTTCAAGCTGCTCGATTTCGTCGGTCTCGCAACGCGCGCAAACGGCACGGTGGCGGATCGGGCAGTCTCCGCATTGCAGCGAGACCGGGTGCACGTCGTCGTGAGCCATCTGCATTTCTTGATTTGGGTCAAATTGTCTTGCGCGTTCTATCGCTAAAGATACGCCCATGAAACAGGAATCGCAACTCACCCGGCTCGGGCTCTTCGATGCACGGGTTCCCCGCTACACGAGCTACCCCACCGCGCCCCATTTCTCGACTGAAGTGGGGCCGCAGCATTTTGCCGACTGGATCGAGGCGATCCCGGCGGGGTCCAGCATTTCGCTTTACATGCATGTGCCGTTTTGCCGGCGGCTGTGCTGGTTCTGCGCCTGCCGCACGCAGGGCACGCAAAGCGACGAACCGGTGCGCGCCTATGCCGAAACCCTGCTGGCCGAGCTGAAGATGCTGCGCGACCGGCTGGCGCCGGGCGTCACGCTGTCGCGCCTGCATTGGGGCGGCGGCACACCCACACTGATGCCTGCCGACATGATGCGGCGCGTGGCCGCTGCGGTGTTCGAGGCCGTGCCGATGGGCGAAGGCGCCGAATTCTCGGTCGAGATCGACCCGAACGAGATCGACGACGCGCGGATGGATGCGCTGGCCGAAAGCGGCATGAACCGCGCCTCGATCGGGGTGCAGGATTTCGACCCGCAAATCCAGAGCGTGATCGGCCGCGATCAGAGCTACGAAATCACCCGCGCGGCCGTCGACATGATCCGCGCGCGCGGCGTGGCCAGCCTGAATGCCGATATCCTGTACGGGCTGCCGCATCAGACCAACCGCAAGATTTCCGAAAGCGTGCAGAAACTGCTGTCGCTCGGGCCCGACAGGGTGGCGCTTTACGGCTATGCGCATGTGCCGTGGATGGCGCGGCGGCAGACGCTGATTCCCTCGGATCACCTGCCGACCCCGCAGGAACGGCTGGCGCTGTTCGAAACGGCGCGCAAGCTGTTCGTGGCCGATGGCTATGACGAAATCGGCATCGACCATTTCGCACTGCCCACCGACGGGCTGTCCAAGGCCCTGAAAGCAGGCCAGCTGCGCCGGAATTTCCAGGGCTATACCGACGATCTGGCCCCGGTTCTGGTGGGGATGGGGGCAAGCTCGATCTCGCGCTTCCCGCAGGGCTATGCCCAGAACGCCTCGGCCACCGGCACCCATACCGGCGCGATCCGCGAGGGCCGCTTCTCGACTGCGCGGGGCCATGTCTTCACCCCCGATGACAAGCTGCGCGCGCGGCTGATCGAGGCCCTGATGTGCGATTTCAAGGTGTCGACCGACGAGTTGGTGCGTGACTATGGCGCCAGCACCACCGAACTGGCCACGATGTTTGCCGATTGTGCGGCGAAGTTCGAAGACATGGTGCAGGTCACGACCGAAGGGCTGGAGATCCCCGAAAAGGGCCGCCCCCTGACCCGGATGATCGCCCGGCATTTCGATGCCTACGATCTGTCGAAATCGGGCCACAGCTCGGCGATCTGACGCCCCTGCCCCGGCACAATGCCCATGATCCCCGTCGGAGCCTCCGGCGGGGATATTTTTTGCCAGAAAGAAAGCACAGCACCTTCTTTCTGGCCCAAATATCCCCCGCGGAGCGGCCGGCGGCGCCAAGGGGGTCGGGGTCAGATCGGGCGCCCGGCGTTTTCCACGAAGTCGATCAAACGCGGCAGGCAATGGCTGTGCAGATCGTAGCGCGCGACGATGTCGCGCCGCGCAGCCTGACGCAGGGGGGCGAAGCTTTCCGGTTCGGCCAGCGCCTCGGTCAGTCTTGCCGACCAGGCCGGGATGTCGAAGAAATCCACGAGTTGCCCGTTCTCGCCGGGGCGGATCACCTCGCGCACCGGGGCGGTGTCGGAGGCGATGACATGGCAGCCCGCCGCCATCGCCTCCATCAGCGACCAGCTGAGCACGAAGGGATAGGTCAGATAGGCATGCACCCGGCTGATCTGCAGCAGGCTCAGGAAGGTCGGGTAAGGCACGCGGCCCAGGAAATGCACGCGGCTCAGGTCCAGCCGGTCCTGCACCTCGTCCAGAAAGATCTGCTTCCAGCTTTTGTCGCCCGGTGGCGCGGCGCCATAGCTTTGGCCTTCGTCGCCGACGATCACCGCATGGGCGTTCGGGCGCGCGGCCAGCACATCGGGCAGCGCGCGCATGAAGCTGTGATAGCCGCGATAGGGTTCGAGCGAGCGGTTGACGAAGCTCAGCACCTCATCGCCCGGACGGAAGCTGAGCGTGGTGCCGGGAATATCCAGCCGTGCCTGCGGGTCGGGGCGGGCGGTTTGGGTATTCACCCCGTCATGGCAGACGGTGATCTTGCCGCGCAATTCGGGCGGGAAGGTCGCGGCCTGAAATTCTGTGGGCGACAGGCCGGCATCGGCCTGCACCATCGCCTGGATCAGATGCGCCGCGCGCGCGGTGGTGGAAATCCGGCTGTCCAGGGTCGGACGCGCGAATTCCGGGTCGAAATCGGTATCAAGGCCGGTCGTCTGATACATCAGTTCCGCATAGACGAGCAGCTTCGCTTCGGGCCAGATTTCACGCAGGAACAGCGTCTCGCCCCAGCCGGGGTGGCCGAAGATCACATCTGGCACATAGCCCAGCTGATCGCGCATCTGCCGTGCGGCCAGCGCCACCTTCAGCCCGCGTTCGCAGCATTCGGCATAAAGCTTGCTCAGCCGTGGTTCGATCGTGACCTCGGCGGGTTTGCGGTATTTCATCACCTTCACCGGCGAGGGCCGCTGGTTGGTTTCGGCCGTCAGCGCCATCACCTCGTGGCCACGCGCGGCAAGCGCCGGCGCCAGATGGGGGAACTGGCCGGGAAAGTTCTGATGCACGAACAGGATTTTCACGCGCGCTCTCCAAGCGCTGCGCTCAGCAGGGCGCGGGTATAATCGGTCTGCGGCGCGGTGAAGATCCGCTCGGCCGGACCTGCTTCTACCACGTCGCCACGCTTCATCACCAAAACCTTGTGCGCCAACGCCCGCACCACCCGCAAATCGTGGCTGATGAACAGATAGGCCAGCCCGTGACGGCGCTGCAGATCGCGCAGCAGATCGACGATCTGCACCTGCACCGTCATATCCAGCGCCGAAGTCGGTTCATCCAGCACCACCACCTTGGGGCGCAGGATCATCGCGCGCGCAATCGCGATGCGCTGGCGCTGACCGCCGGAAAATTCATGCGGGTAGCGGGCCATCGCTGCGGGGTCGAGCCCGACCTCGGTCATAATCTCGGCCACCATGTCGCGGCGGTTGCGGCCCGGATCGACACCGTGGACGGTCAGCCCCTCGCCGATGATCTGTTCGATCGTCATGCGCGGGCTGAGGCTGCCGAACGGGTCCTGGAATACGATCTGCATGTCGCGCCGCAACCGGCGCAGATCGCGCGCAGGCCATGTCGAGATGTCCTCGCCCTGATAGAAGATCGGCCCTTCGGAACCGATCAGCCGCATGATCGCCAGCGCCAGCGTGGTCTTGCCGGACCCGGATTCGCCGACGATGCCCAGCGTTTCACCCGCCCGCACCGACAGGCTGGCGGCATTGACCGCCTTCACATGGCCCACGGTCTTGCGCAGCAAACCACGCTGCACCGGAAACCAGATCCGCAGGTCTTCGGTGCGCACAAGTTCGGGGGCGTCGGGCGCCACCGGATCGGCGCAGCCCTGCGGTTCGGCAGCCAGCAGCTTGCGGGTATAGGGGTGCTGCGGATTGGCAAAGATCTGTTCGGCCGGGCCCTGTTCGACGATCTCGCCGTTCTGCATCACGCAGACCCGGTCGGCGATGCGCCGCACCACGCCCAGATCGTGGCTGATGAACAAAAGGCTCATCCCCATGTCGCGCTTCAGATCGGCCAGCAGGTCCAGGATCTGCGCCTGGATCGTCACGTCAAGCGCAGTCGTGGGTTCATCCGCGATCAGCAGTTCTGGGCCATTGGCCAACGCCATCGCGATCATCACCCGCTGCCGCTGCCCGCCCGACAGTTGATGCGGGTAATCGGCCAGCCGGGTTTCGGGGTTCTGGATGCCAACCTTTTCCAGCAGTTCCACGATCCGCGCCTTCGCCGCTTCACCACGCAAACCCTGATGCAGGCCAAGGCTCTCGCCGATCTGCCGTTCGATCGTGTGCAGCGGGTTGAGCGAGGTCATCGGCTCCTGAAAGATGAAGCTGATATCGTTGCCGCGCACACGGCGCAGCCGCGCCTCGTCGGCGCCGATCATCTCTTGCCCGTCATATTTCACCGATCCCTCAAGGATCGCATTGCCGCCCAGCAGGGCGACCGTGGACAGCGCGGTGACCGATTTGCCCGATCCGCTTTCGCCGACCAGCGCCACGGTTTCGCCTTTGTTGACGGCGAAGCTGACGCCCTTCACGGCGGGGATGATCCGACCGTCCTGCCGAAAGGACACGCGTAGATCGGTGACGCTCAGAACCGGGGTCATTTGAAGACCTTTCGGGGGTCGAAGGCATCGCGCACGCCCTCGAACACGAAGACGAGGAGCGAAAGCATCGAAGCAAAGGTGAAAAACGCCGCAAAGGCCAGCCAGGGCGCCTGCAGGTGCTGTTTGCCCTGCAGCGCCAGTTCGCCCAGGCTGGGCGCGGACGAGGGCAGCCCGTAGCCCAGGTAATCGAGCGAGGCGAGCATCGAGATCGTGCCGGTGATGACGAAGGGCAGCATCGTCAGCGTCGCCACCATCGCATTGGGCAGGATGTGGCGGAACAT
This sequence comes from Paenirhodobacter sp. CAU 1674, assembly GCF_029222945.1. NCBI lineage: Bacteria > Pseudomonadati > Pseudomonadota > Alphaproteobacteria > Rhodobacterales > Paenirhodobacter > Paenirhodobacter sp. CAU 1674. The sequence goes on from NZ_JARHUH010000004.1 coordinate 185,025, forward strand.
GATGGTGCGGTCGCTGACGCCCAACGCCCGCGCGGCGCGGACATATTCGAAATTGCGCGCGCGCAGGAATTCGGCGCGCACGACGCCGGTCAGCGCGGGCCAGCCGAACAGGATCGACACGAAGACCAGCAGCCAGAAACTGCGCCCCAAAATCGCGAACAGGATGATGATGACATAAAGCGAGGGGGTAGAGCCCCAGATCTCCAGCAGGCGCTGGAACACCAGATCGGTGCGCCCGCCGAAATAGCCCTGCACCGCCCCCGCCGCGATGCCGATGACGCTGGCCACGGCGGTCACGATCAGCGTGAACAGGATAGAGGTGCGGAACCCATAGATCACCCGCGCCAGCACATCGCGCGCGGTGTCATCGGTGCCCAGCCAGTGCTTGCCATCGGGCGCGGAGGGCGCTGTGCCGACGTTGTTGATGGTTCGGTAGTGATAGGGGATCGGCGGCCAGATCATCCAGCCGGTCTGCACCGGCGCGCCATCGACGGTGCCGGTGGCCTGCGCCTCGGCGATATAGGTTTCGGGATCGTCCCAACACGCCTCGGCCCCGCCGGTGACGATCAGGCATTGCACCGCCTCGTCGCGATAGATCGCCTCGGTGCGGAAATCGCCACCGAAGGCGGTTTCGGGATAGAAGCGATAGGCCGGGAAGAACAGCTGCCCGCGATAGCTGACCACGATCGGCTTGTCATTGGCGATCACCTCGGCGAACAGCGAGGCGGTGAACAGCGCCAGAAAGATCCACAGCGCATAGAAGGCGCGGCGGTTGGCCTTGAAATTGCGCCAGCGGCGCGCGTTCAGGGGCGACAATGCCATCAGCCCGCCCTCCGCTCGAAATCAATGCGCGGATCTACGAACACATACATCAGGTCCGACAGGATGCCGACCACCAGCGAGATCAGGCCAAAGACGTAAAGCGTGCCAAAGATCACCGGGTAGTTGCGTTCGACCGTCGCCTGGAATCCCAGCAGCCCCAGCCCGTCGAGCGAGAAGATCGTCTCGACGATGATCGAGGCGCCGAAGAACACGCCCAGAAACGTCGCCGGAAAGCCCGCGATCACGATCAGCATCGCATTGCGGAAGACATGGCCATACAGAACCCGCCGTTCGGTCAGGCCCTTGGCGCGGGCGGTCATCACATATTGCTTGTTGATCTCGTCCAAAAAGCTGTTCTTGGTCAGCAGGGTCATGGTGGCAAAGCTGGAAATCGTGGTGGCGGTGACCGGCAGCGCGATGTGCCACAGGTAATCCAGCGCCTTGCCCATCATGCTCAGCTGATCGAAATTATCCGAGGTCAGGCCGCGCAGCGGGAAGATCTTCCAATACGACCCGCCCGCGAACAGCACCATCAGCATCACCGCAAACAGAAAGCCCGGGATCGCATAGCCGATGATGATGGCGCCCGATGTCCAGGTGTCAAACGGCGTGCCGTCGCGCACCGCCTTGCGGATACCCAGCGGGATAGAGATCAGATAGGCCAGGATCGTCGACCACAGCCCCAGCGTCAGCGAGACGGGCAGCTTGTCGGCCACCAGTTCGATCACCGTTTGCGAATGGAAGAAGCTTTTTCCGAAATCGAAGCGGATGTAATCGCCCATCATAATGAAGAACCGCTTCCAGGCCGGGATCGGCTCCTTGTGGCAGGCGGGGTCTTTCAGGTCGGGGGTGCCGGTGAAGCCGGGGTCACAGACGATGCGGGAAAAGCCCATCTGCACCTCAAGCTGCGCCAGCAACTCGGGCGAGATCCCGCGCGCGCCCTGATAGCCGCTATCGGCTACACCGCCCTGCCCCGCGCCCGCATCACCGCCGCCCGAGATATTGCGCAGGCTGTCGGCCTCGCCTTCGACCCGGGCGATGATCTGTTCGATCGGCCCGCCCGGCACGAATTGCGTCAGCGTGAAATTGACCAGCATGATCCCGATCAGCGTCGGGATCACCAGAAGCAACCGCCGCAGGATATAGGCGCCCATAGGAGTTTTCTGCCCTTTTATCCGCCGCTTTGGGTCACAACGCGCCCGCGGCTTTCAGTTTTTCCGCTTTTTCTGCGTTATACCACCAGAAGTCCAGCTCGCCCAGCGTATAGGGCGGCAGGGTTTCGGGGTGTTCGTACATGTCGAAATAGGCCACGGTATGCGTTGCCTTGAACCATTGCGGCACCCAGAACACCAGCGCCCGCAGCGCCCGGTCCAGTGCATGCACGCGCGGCGTCAGCTCGGTCCGGGTTTTCGCCTCTTCGACTTGCCGGATCAGCGCGTCGATGGCCGGGTTGGCCAAGCCCATGGCGTTGAACACATCCCCCACCGAGCCCGAGCCGAAATATTGCTGCAGATCGGCGCCGGGGATGAAATCCTGGCCAACATGGGCGGTGATCAGATCGAAATCATGCGCGCGGCGGCGGTTTTCATATTGCGCATCATCGACGCGGGCATGCACCGCATCGACGCCCAGTGCGCGCAGGTTTTCGACATAGGGGTTGATGACCCGGTCGAAAGTCTGGCTGTCGTTCAGGATCTCGACGCGCAGGGTTTCGCCGCGATCATTGCGCCGCATGCCGTCGTCGCCCACCGGCCAGCCCGCCGCATCCAGCAGTGCCGCCGCCTTGCGCAGATTGCCGCGATCCAGCTGTCGCTTGCCCGACACCGGCGCCATCGCGACCGGATCGCTCAGCACCCCCTCGGGCAGATCTGCCGCCAGTGGCGTCAGAATTTCCAGCTCCTCCGCAGAGGGCGTGCCGACCGCTTCCAGCGGCGAGTTTTCCCAGACCGAGTTCACCCGTTCGTAAAGCCCGTAGAACAGCGTCTCGTTTGCCCATTCGAAGTTGAACATCAGCCCGATCGCCTGACGCACGCGAATATCCTTGAACCGATCACGGCGCAGATTGATCAGGAAGGCCTGACCCGAGGCGATATTGCCGTCGGGCAGTTCGGCCTTCACCACCCAGCCGTTCTGATAGGCCGGAAAGTCATAGCCCGTGGCCCAGCTGATTGAACTTGCCTCGTTGCGGAAGGTATAGGCGCCCGCCTTGAACCCCTGAAAAGCCGCCGCGTAATCGCCGAAATACTCGACCCGGATACGGTCGAAATTGTTGCGCCCGATGTTGATCGGCAGATATTGTCCCCAATAGTCGGGATTGCGTTTCCACACCACCGACCGGCTGTTCTGCGCGCGGTCCAGCACATAGGGCCCCGAACCGATCAGCGGCTTGTCGGATGTTTTCTCAAGGTCGATGCCATCGCGTTCGAACTGTGCCTTGGAAAACACCGGCAATCCGCCCGCCGCCTGGATGATGTCGCGGCGCGGATAGCCGGGCTGGAAGGTGAACTTGATCCGCCGCGGGTCCAGCACCTCGACCGATGCGATCTGCTGCGCGATCACGGCGCGAAACGACGACAGGCCCTTGGTGCGCAGTTGCTCGTAGGAAAACAGCACATCGTCGGTTGTCATCGGCGTGCCATCGGAAAACCGGATGCCTTCACGCAAGGTGAAGATCACCCAATCGCGGCTTTCCGGGTATTCGAGGCTTTCGCACAGCAGGCAATAGGCCTCGCCCACGGTGTCGGCGGTGCCGGTCAGCATCGACTCGTGCCCGATCGAGGACAATGCCGCCGCCCGGCCTTCCAATGTGTAGGGATTGAAATTGTCAAACCCGCCCGGGGCCCATTCCGAAATCTCGCCGCCCTTGGGCGCCTGCGGGTTGACGTAATCCAGATGCGCGAAATCGGGGGCATATTTCAGATCGCCCAGCGTCGAGATCGCGCTGGCCGTGATCGTGCCTTCGGCGCGGGTCTGCGTGACGAACCCGGCCCAGAGCGCCGCACCCAGCAGCATCCCGCCCAGCATCCCGCGCGAGATCACGCCCCGATCCGATCTTGTTGCACCTGCCGCCTGCACCATCCATGCCTCCCGTTCGGTTTTGGCCACGCTAAAGGTCGGCGCCCCCCGGGGGCAAGTTGCATCTGCGTGAAATCAAAGCAAAAGGCCGCACCCACAGGGGCGCGGCCTTTCAAATTCGGATGATCGCCGGATCAGCCGCCCAGCGACTGCAGGTAGGTGATCACGTTGTTGCGGTCTTCGGGTTTGGGCAGACCGGCAAAGGACATCTTGTTGCCCGGGATGTAATCCTTGGGCTTGGTCAGATAGGCGTCCAGCGCCTCCAGCGTCCATTCGCCGCCATGCGCGATGAAGGCATCGGAATAGCCAAAGCCCTCGACCGCCGCCACCGGGCGCCCGACGACACCATCCAGATGCGGGCCAGTGGCGTTCTTGCCGTCGACCTTGTGGCAGGCCTTGCACTTGCCGAACACCTTTTCGCCAGCCGCGACATCGCCTTCGCCCAGCACCAGCGCCACAACCTCTTCGGCGGGGGCGGCGGCGGCATCGTCACCTTTGTCCAGCAGACCGCCGGGGGTCGCGGTCATCATGGCCACTTCGGCGCCCTCGTCGCCATGGGCCGAGCCGCCGATGGAGTAGAGCGCGCCCGACGCCCAGTTGCCGAGGAGGAAGAACAGGAATGCGCCCAGAACCGCACCCGCTGCTTTGATGATATTGGTGATTTTGAACATGGCTCGTCCCTGATATGGCTGTTCAGTTGCCCGCATGTATCCGCTTTGGTGCCTGTGTTTCAAGCAATCTTTGGGTCAAAACCCCCAGATTGCGCTGTTTTGCTGGCGTTTGCCGCCCCAGGCACGCGTGGCGTGGCCCGGATGCCGCGTGCGGCCCGGCCCGTACCCTGCCCCGGCGTGTTGACGCTTCCCCTGCCGGGCATCCCGGTATAGGTCAGACAAGACCGCGCCCGCCCGGCGCGGGCGGCACGACGAGGCGAGGAGAGGCTGATGACTGCGCAGAAGATCACCGGACGGATTGCATTTCAGGGGGAGCCGGGTGCCTATTCGCATCAGGCCTGCCACGAGGCGCGCCCCGACATGGAGGCCCTGCCCTGCCGCACCTTCGAGGACGTGATCGAGGCGGTGCGCCGCGGCGATGCCGATCTGGCGATGCTGCCGGTCGAAAACTCGACCTATGGCCGGGTGGCCGATATCCACCACCTGCTGCCCGAAAGCGGGCTTCACATCATCAACGAGGCCTTCGTGCGGGTGCACATCAACCTGCTGGGCGTCAAGGGCACCAAGCTGACCGATGTGCGTGCCGCGATGAGCCATACGGTCCTGCTGGGCCAGTGCCGGGGCTTCCTGCAAAGCCACGGGCTGGAACGGATCACCGGCGCCGACACCGCCGGTTCGGCCAAGATCGTCGCGGAAAAGGGCGATCCTTCGGTGGCGGCGCTGGCCTCGGAACTGGCGGGCGATATCTACGGGCTCGACCTTTTGGCGCGCCATATCGAGGACAAGCAGAACAACACGACGCGGTTCCTGGTGATGTCGCGCGAACCGGACCTCAAGCGCCGCGGCCCGGGGCCGATGCTGACCACGCTGGTGTTCCGCGTGCGCAACATTCCCGCCGCGCTGTACAAGGCGATGGGCGGGTTCGCGACCAATGGCGTGAACATGACCAAACTGGAAAGCTACATGGTCGACGGCAGCTTCACCGCGACGCAGTTCTATGCCGATATCGAAGGCCACCCCGACGACAGCAACGTGCGCCTGGCGCTGGACGAGTTGCGTTATTTCACCTCGTCGATGTCGCTGCTGGGCGTCTACCCGGCCGATCCGCGCCGCCACGCCTGAGCGCGCAGCGCCCCGTCACACCCCGGCCTGACGGGCGCGCGCCTCCAGCGCCTGCCCGAACCGGGTGATCCGATCCGTGAACTTGCGTTCCAGGTTGCCCCGTCCAAGCTTGGCGGACTGGATCAGCAGCCGCGCGCCCAGCGTGCGTGGCTTCATCTCCAGCACCACATGCAGCCGCGTACGCGCGGAACTCAGCGAAATCATGTTCAGCGCCAGCGCCGCCTCGAAGCTGGAAGATACCCCGGCGTATTCCAGCAATTCCGGGCGATCGAAACGGCGGATGTCCGCGACCAGCTGGCGTGGCTTGCCGCGAAACATGAAACCGATGTCCCATGACATCCCAGCCCCCGGCACCGCCAGTGTATCGAGCCTGCGCAAGCTGATCTTGCGCCCCCGCGCCGCCTGCTCGAAAGAGGAAAAATCGGCAAGCTGGTCAAACACGAAGGCGACGGGCGCTGCGACATCCGCGCGGCTGGAAAACTTCATGGGGCGGTCTCTCACCTTGATCTGGCGGGGAAACCGCCGCACTGCACCGAAACTGTCCCAATCAGTGCCGTCAATTCAGCCGGTCCGCAAGCCACTCGCGCAACAGCCATCCGGCGATCGCCCCCTTGCGCGGCGGGCGGATCTGCGGGTCGGTGCCCGCGAATATGCCGGTCAGCCGTTCGCGCGTGACCCACAGTGCCTCTTCAATCTCGGCCGGGTCGAGCGTGATCGCGTCGGATACCGCCTCGGCCTGACAGCCCAGCATCAGCTGGGCCGGAAACGGCCAGGGCTGCGAGGCGACGAAGCGCACGCCCCCCACGATCACGCCGGTTTCCTCGGCCACCTCGCGGCGCACCGCAGCCTGCAACGGCTCGCCCGGCTCCATGAACCCGGCAAGGCAGGAAAACATCCCCTCGGGCCAGCCCGGGCTGCGCCCCAGCAGCACCGAATTGCCCCGCGTCACCAGCATGATGACCACCGGATCGGTGCGCGGAAAATGCTGCGCATTGCACGCGATGCAGCGCCGCTGCCAACCCGCGGCCTCGGGGCGCGAGGGCGCCCCGCAGACCGCACAGAACCGGTGCGTGGCATGCCAGGTCAGCAGCGCGCGGGCCGTCGCGGCCAGTTCGCCCGCACGCGGATCAAGCGCGGGCAGACGGCCACGCAGTTCCGCAAAACAGCTGCCCGCGGGCAGGTCGGGATGGGTCTGCTCGGTCGCATCGAAGAACGCCGCACCGTCGGGCAAGGCGCCCTCGGGCACCCAGTCCGAGACATCCTGCGCAAATACGGCCTGCCCGCCCGACAGCCCCAGAAACAGCGGCACCTCGGTGCCTGCGCCCAGCACCGGATGGCCCGGCGCCAGCGGCATCAGCCCGGCGCCCGCGACCGGATCGGGTGACGCGCCCGCCGCAGCAAACAGCGGCCGCCCCCGCCACAGCGGCAAGATCCGCGTCTGCGGATTGGCCAGCGCCGCCGCCATCGCCTCGGGCTGGTCACGCAGATGCGCCGCACGCTCGAGCGCAGAACCGCAAAAGGCGAAATCGGGTGCGGCAAGAAAAACGGACATCGGGCGCTCCGGCGGGTTGGGGCACGACAGTCGGCGCCCATCGGGGTTTGACGGAGTTGTCGCACAGACCTGCCCGGCCCGCCAGCAGCGTTGCGCAGATGCCGCGCCCTGTGGATAAAGAACCAGTTGGGGAAAATTCGACTGGCGGGCGGCCCAGTATCCACCTTAGGTTGTATACAGGGCGAAAGCCGGGACAGATATAATCAAGCCCAAAAGGGCAAAGCTGCGGGCCAGCCGCAGTCGAAGGGTTCGAAGGATGACAGAAGCTTCTGACCGGCACATGCCCGGGCAGTTGGAGGGAGTGCGCGCGACCATCGCCTTGCGAGTGATCGAAACGACGGATCTGCACGGCTATGTTCAGGGCTACGATTACTTCACCGACAGGCCGCAACCCGAAGTGGGATTGGCGCGGCTGAGCAGCCTGATTGCCGAGGCCCGCGCCGAGGCCAGCAACAGCCTGCTGTTCGACAATGGCGATTTCCTGCAAGGCACGCCCCTGACCGAATATTGGGCGCGGGTGCGCGGGCTGGCCGAGGGCGAAACGCACCCGGTGATCGCCGCGATGAACGCGCTCGACTATGACGCAGTGACGCCGGGCAATCACGAATTCAATTACGGGCTGGATTTCATGCGCCGTGCGGTGGCGGGGGCCCGATTTCCGCTGGTCTGCGCCAATGCGCTGATCGCGCCCCCCGGGACGGAAAATACCCCGCGCACCCTGTTGCCCCCGTGGGTGGTGCTGGAGCGGAACTGCCTGGATCAGACCGGCACCCGCCACCGGCTGCGGATCGGGGTGATCGGCTTTCTGCCGCCGCAAACCGCCGCCTGGGATGTGGCGCTGCTGGACGGGCAGTTGTGGACGACCGAGATTGTCGAGACCGCCCGCGCCTGCCTGCCTGCCCTGCGCGCTGCCGGGGTCGATCTGGTGATTGCGCTGGCCCATACCGGAATCGCCCCCACGCCACCGGGCGGATCGGGCGAGGCGCCGGCAGAACATGCCGCGCTGCCGCTGGCGGCGCTGGACGGGATCGACGTGCTGCTGTGCGGACACAGCCACCTGTGCTTCCCCGGCCCCGGCAGCCCGGCAAGCCCCGGCATCGACCCGGCACGCGGCACGCTGCATGGCAAGCCCGCGATGAACCCCGGCCGCTGGGGCTCGCACCTGGGGGTGATGGACCTGCGGCTGGAGCTGACGCCCGAAGGCTGGCGCCTGACCGATTTCACCACCGAACTGCGCCCCGCCTGCGCGCCCGCGCCCGGCGGCCGCTGCCTTCCACGCCTGCCCGAAGACCGCGCGGTCCTGCAGATCAACGCTGCCGCCCATACCGAAACGCTGCGCTATATCCGGCGCGATGTGGGGCATCTGTCGGTGCCGCTGCACAGCTATTTCTCGCTGGTGGCACCGGATGCCGGGCTTGCGCTGGTGGCGCAGGCGCAGGCCGCGCATGTGGCGCGCTGCCTGGCAGGCCGGCCCGAAGCGCGCCTGCCGCTGCTGTCCGCCGCGGCACCGTTCAAATGCGGCGGGCGCGGCGGGCCGAATTTCTTCCTCGATCTCGCGCCCGGCCCGCTGCGGATGAGCCATATCTCCGACCTCTATGTCTTCCCCAATACGGTCGCCGCGCTCGAGGTCACGGGGGCCGAACTGGCCGACTGGCTCGAACGCTCGGCCGGGGTCTTCGCCCAAATCACCCCCGGACGAAGCGACCAGCCGCTGCTTGACCCGGACTTCCCCTGCTACAATTTCGACGTGATTGCCGGGCTGAGCTATGAAATCGACCTGAGCCAGCCCGCGCGTTTCACCCCCGAAGGCCTGCTGAATGCCCCGCAGGCCCGCCGCATCGTCAATCTGCGCCATGATGGACGCCCGGTGCAGGCCGACCAGCGCTTTGTCGTGGCGACGAACAATTACCGCAGCTCGGGCGCGGGGCATTTTGCGGGCACCCAAAGGCCCGATCTGGATCTGGGCCCGGCACTCAGCCTGCATCAGGCGCTGGTGGCGCTGGCGAAACAGCAGACCTCCCTGACCCCCGCACCACTGCCGATCTGGCGTTTCCGCCCGATGCCCGCGACCAGTGCCGTGTTCGAAACATCGCCCCGCGCGCTGGCGCATCTGGGCGCACATCCCGATCTGCGCATCGAACCGCTGCGGCTGGACGACACCGGTTTCCAGCAGATTCGCCTGCATTTCTGAGGCGCCGCGCGCGCAAACTTTCAGCATCGGCACAAAATTTAATCAACACTGGCGTTTTTGCACAAGGGTTGAACAAACCCGATCATACGCATGCTGCCGATCAGGCCGCCGCATTCCTGACCGCCCGGTAAATAGGCAGGATCGGGCCAATCGACCAAACCGGGAGTTTTTCAGATGTTCCACCGCAACCTGCGCAACACCTTTGGCGCCGTTGCCTCCGCCGTGCTGCTGGGCGCCGCCACCCTCGCGCCCGCCCATGCCGAAACCAAGATCCCCTTCACGCTGGACTGGAAATTCGAAGGTCCGGCCGCGCCCTATTTCGTCGCCCTCGACAAGGGTTACTACGCCGCCGAAGGGCTGGGCGTCGAGATTTCCGAAGGCGCGGGCTCGCTCGACGCGATTCCGAAGGTCGCGACCGGCGCCTTCCCGATGGGCTTCACCGACATCAACTCGCTGATGAAATTCCTCGACCAGAACCCCGGCGCCCCGGTGACCGCGGTGATGATGGTCTATGACAAGCCGCCCTTCGCCGTGGTGGGCCGCAAATCGCTGGGCATCGAGACGCCGAAGGATCTGGAAGGCAAGGTCCTGGGCGCGCCGCCGCCGGATGGTGCCTGGGCGCAATTCCCGATCTTCGCCGCCGAACAGGGCCTCGACATGACCAAGATCACGGTCGAGCCGGTGGGCTTCCCGGTGCGCGAACCGATGCTGGCCGAAGGCAAGGTCGCCGCGATCACCGGCTTCTCGTTCACCTCGACGCTGAACGCCAAACGCCTGGGCGTGCCGATGGAAGACCAGACCGTGCTGCTGATGGCCGATTACGGCGTGGCGCTTTATGGTAACGCGATCATCGTGAACACCGATTTTGCCAAGGCCAACCCCGAGGCCGTCACCGGCTTCATCCGCGCCACCGCGAAGGGCTGGAAAGACGCAGTCGCCGCGCCGGCCGAGGCGGTCGAAGCGCTGATCAAGCGCAACCCCGCGGCCGACCCGGCGATGGAAACGGACCGTCTGCAAATGGCGATCGACGCCAATGTGCTGACCGATTACGTCAAGGAACATGGCATGGGCTCGGTCGAGGCGGACCGTTTTGCCAAGGCGATCGAACAGACCAAATCGGTCTATGAGTTCAAGGCAGACCCCGACGCCAGCCTGTATTTCGACGCGCAATATCTGCCCACCGATGGCAGCCTGATGCTGCAATAACCAACCCCACCCGGGGGCGCCCACCGGGCGCCCCCTTTCACCTGCGGGGCAGAATGAAACACCTGATTGACATCAAAGGCGTAAGCCACGCCTATAAAACCAAGCACGGCCCCCTGCCGGTGCTGGACGGGCTGACGGTCGAAGTGCCCAAGGGCGAGTTTTGCGCCGTCGTGGGCCCCTCGGGCTGCGGAAAATCGACGCTGACGCGGCTGATCTCGGGGCTGATGCGGCCCGACAAAGGCACCGTCATTCTGGACGGGCAGGAAGTGACCAGCCCGCGCAAGACCGTGGGCATGGCGTTCCAGAACCCCGTCATGCTGGAATGGCGCACAATCCTGGAAAACGTGATGCTGCCGCTGGAAATCGTGGCCCCCGAGATGAAGAAGGCCGAGGCCGAGGCGCGCGCGATGCATCTGCTGGAAATGGTCGGACTGAAGGGGTTCGAGAACAAGCGCCCATCCGAGCTGTCCGGCGGCATGCGCCAGCGCGCCAGCCTGTGCCGCGCCATCGTCCACAAGCCGCAAGTGCTGATCATGGACGAACCCTTCGGCGCGCTCGACAATTTCACCCGCGAGGATCTGTGGCAGACGATGCGCGATCTGCGCGCCGCCGAGCCCTTCACCTGCGTGCTGATCACCCATGACCTGCGCGAAAGCGTGTTTCTGGGCGATCAGGTCATCGTGCTGTCGGGCCGCCCGGCGCGCACGCAATATGTGCTGAACGTGGACCTGCCCGCCGACCGCACGATCGACATTCTCTATGACCCCAAGGCGGTCGACATGCTGCATGTCCTGCGCGACCAGATCCGCATCGCCCAGGGCCGTGACGGAGGGCTGCACTGATGGAGCGCGTTCAGAAAATCGCCGTGCCGCTGGCCGCGATCATCGCCTTTCTGGCACTGTGGGAACTGATCGTCTGGGCCAACAACTGGCCGAACTATGTGATGGCCTCCCCCTCGGACCTGCCCGCCGCCTATGCAAGGTTCTGGAACCTGTTTCTGGTGATGGGCTGGCAGACGCTGTGGCGCACGATCCTGGGGCTGGCGCTGGCGGTGGTCTTCGGCACGCTTCTCGGCATGATCATGGGCTTTTCGAAACTCGCCCGCGATGCGCTCTATCCGCTGCTGGTGGGCTTCAACGCGGTGCCCAAGGCCACGCTGGTGCCGGTGCTGGCACTGCTGTTCATCGGCCAGCACGATTTCAACACCGTGCTGATGGCCTTCCTGATCAGCTTCTTCCCGATCGCGGTTTCGGTCGGCATCGGGCTGAGCACGCTGGAACCTGAATATCGCGACATTCTGGCGGCGCTTGGCGCCAGCAAGTTCACGATCTTCCGCAAGATCGCCCTGCCGAAAACCCTGCCCGAATTTTTCGGCGCGCTGAAAGTCTCGGTCACGCTGGCCTTCATCGGCACCAACCTGGTGGAAATCGTCAGCCCGCATGGCCGCGGCCTGGGCGCGCTGTTCAAATCGGGCGAAACCAACGGCGATTATCCCCTGATGTTTGCCGTGCTGATCGCCTTGGCCTTCCTTGGCATCCTTCTTTATTACGGCGTGGTCGCATTGGAGAAGATCTTTGCCGGCTGGGCCGAACGCGCGCCCGGCTGACGGCGCCGGGGGTTTCACACCCCCGGCCCCCCGTGGGATATTTGAGCCAAGGTGAAGGCAAGGCCCTTTCAGCTTGGCTCAAATATCCCGGGGGACGCGCAGCGGGGGGCAGCGCCCCCTCCATCCACTGCGATCCGCGCGCAAGGCTTGCCAAGCCGCGCCGCGCCGCCTATATGACCCCTCGAGAGGTTGGCGCGGGCGAGCGCCTCGCCAACCCGGTCAGGTCCGGAAGGAAGCAGCCGCAACGAGCCCCGCTTGGGTCGATGTCCAGCCTCTCACCCTCTCCTCCCTGTCCCTCTCATCGGTTTGACTTGCCCGTCCGGGCCACTAGACTGCGCCCGACGAGAGGAGCCCCCCATGTCCGACACGCCCCAGGTCGCCTATCAGGTTCTGGCCCGCAAATACCGCCCAGCGACATTCGCCGACCTGATCGGGCAGGAAGCCATGGTGCGCACGCTGAAAAACGCGTTTGCGGCGGACCGGATCGCGCAGGCCTTCATCATGACCGGGATTCGCGGCATCGGCAAAACCACCACCGCGCGGATCATTGCCAAGGGGCTCAATTGCATAGGGCCTGATGGCACCGGCGGGCCGACCACCGAACCCTGCCTGAAATGCGAACATTGCGTGGCCATCGCCGAAGGCCGCCACGTCGATGTGATGGAGATGGACGCAGCATCCCGCACCGGCGTGGGCGACATCCGCGAGATCATCGAATCGGTGCATTACCGGGCCGCCAGCGCGCGCTACAAAGTCTATATCATCGACGAGGTGCACATGCTGTCCACCAGCGCGTTCAACGCGCTGTTGAAGACGCTGGAAGAGCCGCCCGCGCATGTAAAATTCATCTTCGCCACGACCGAGATCCGCAAGGTGCCGGTCACCGTGCTGTCGCGCTGCCAGCGCTTCGATCTGCGCCGGATCGAGCCCGAGGTGATGATGGCACATCTGGCGCGCGTGGCCGGGCAGGAAGGCGCGCTCCTTGCCCCCGATGCGCTGGCGCTGATTACCCGCGCCGCCGAAGGATCGGTGCGCGATGCGCTGAGCCTGCTGGATCAGGCGATTGCCCATGGCGCGGGGGAAACCACCGCCGCGCAGGTTCGCGCGATGCTGGGGCTCGCGGATCGGGGCCGGGTGCTCGATCTGTTCGACATGATCCTGAAGGGCGAGGCCGCCGCCGCGCTGACCGAGATCGGCGCGCAATATTCCGATGGCGCCGATCCGATGGCGGTGCTGCGCGATCTGGCCGAGATCACGCATTGGATCTCGGTCATCAAGATCACCCCCGAGGCCGCCGACGATCCGACCGTGCCGCCCGACGAACGCACCCGCGGTCAGGCGATGGCGGCGGCAATTCCGATGCGGGTGCTGTCGCGGTTCTGGCAGATGCTGCTGAAGGCCATCGAGGAAGTGTCGAGCGCGCCCAATGCGATGATGGCCGCCGAGATGGCGGTGATCCGGCTGACCCATGTCGCCGACCTGCCCGACCCGGAAACCCTGATGCGCAAGATCCAGTCGGGCCCCGGCGGCAGTGCGGGGCGCGGCCCCGGTGCCGGGGGGGCGGGCGGTGGCGGTGCCACGGCGCAGGCCAACCCGCTGGCAGGGGCCACGATGCGGGGCATGTATGGCACGCCGGTGTCCGCGGTGGCGGCGGGCGGCGCGCTGGCCCAGGCGCAGGCCGTGCCGGGCAGTGCGCTGGAACGTTTTGCCCGGTTCGAGGATGTGCTCGACCTGATCCGCCGGATGCGCGACATCAAGCTGCTGACCGATGTTGAAAACTGCCTGCGGCTGGCGCGCTATGCGCCGGGCAGGATCGAATTCGAACCCACGCCCGACGCGCCGCGCGACCTGGCCGCGACGTTGGGCGCGCGCCTGCAAGGCTGGACCGGGGTGCGGTGGGGGGTTTCCGTCGTGTCGGAAGGCGGGGCCGAAACCATCGCCGAGACCCGCACCGCAGAGCGCCGCGCCGCCGAGGCCGAGGCGCGCCACAACCCGGTGATCGCGGCGATCTTCGACGCCTTCCCCAACGCGAAATTCGAAGATATCACCACCCCCGAAGCCCTTGCCGCCGAGCAGCAGGCCGATGCCCTGCCCGAAGTCGAGGACGAATGGGACCCTTTCGAGGACAATTGAGGAGAGCGTAATGTTCAAAGGTCTGGGCCAGCTTGGCGACATGGCGAAAATGATGAAGGCCGCCAAGGACATGCAGGAGCGCATGGCGGCGCTGCAAGAGGCGCTGACGCAGATCGAGGTGCGCGGCGAGGCGGGCGCCGGTCTGGTGACCGCAACGGCCTCGGCCAAGGGCGTGCTGACCGGGCTGTCGATCGACCCGTCGATCCTGGTCGCCTCGGAAAAGGAAGTGGTCGAGGATCTGATCCTGGCCGCGATCAAGGACACCCAGGCCAAGGCCAAGGCGCGCGAGCAGGAAGAACAGCAAAAACTGCTGGCGGAACTGGGCCTGCCTGCCGACATGAACCTGCCGGTCTGATCGGCATGCCGGGCGGGCGCGACGAGATCGAGGCGCTGATCGCGCTGATGGCGCGGCTGCCCGGACTCGGGCCGCGCTCGGCCCGGCGCGCGGTGCTGCATCTGATCCGCAAGCGCGCGGCAGTGATGGCGCCCCTGGCCGCTGCGATGGCCCATGTCGCCGAAACCGCACGCGAATGTGCCCGCTGCGGCAATATCGCGGTGGGTGAGATCTGCGAGATCTGCGAAGACCCGGCCCGCGCCACCGGCGAGATCTGCGTGGTCGAGGATGTGGCCGACCTGTGGGCGATGGAACGCGGGCAAGCCTTCAAGGGGCGCTACCATGTGCTGGGCGGTGTGCTCAGCGCGCTGGATGCGGTCGGCCCCGAGGATCTGGGCATTCCGCGGCTTCTGGACCGGGTGGATGCCGAAGGCGTGCGCGAGGTGATCCTGGCGCTGAACGCCACGGTCGAGGGCCAGACCACGGCGCATTACATCGCCGAGGCGCTGGAAAGCGCGGGGGTGTCGGTCACCAGCCTGGCGCAGGGCGTGCCGATCGGGGGCGAGCTGGACTATCTGGATGACGGCACGATTCAGGCGGCCTTGCGCGCCCGCCGCGCGTTCTGAGCACACAAGCCCGGGGGCAAGGCATTGATCCCCCCCGCCCTGCCCGCTATCACAGGGATGACCACCCCGAACAGCCCGAGAGATTGCATGACCCGTCTGTATCACGTTGCGCTTTCGCCCTTTTGCCGCAAGGTGCGCCTGACACTGGCCGAAAAGAAGATCGAGGTCGAACTGGTCGAGGAACGGTATTGGGAGCAAAGCCCCGATTTCCTGCGCCGCAACCCGGCGGGCAAGGTGCCGATCCTCAAGATCGACGGCAAGACGCTGAGCGAAAGCCAGGCGATCTGCGAATATCTGGAAGAAACCGTGCCGCAGCCGCCGCTGATGCCGCGGGATGCCGAAGGCCGCTACGAGGTGCGCCGCCTGTGCGCCTGGTTCGATGACAAGTTCAACGAGGAAGTCACCCGCAAGGTGATGGGCGAACGGGTCTGGAAGAAGGTGATGAAACAGGGCTACCCCGACAGCAAGAACGTGAAATCGGGGCTGGCGGCGATCAAGTTCCACCTCGATTACATGGGCTGGCTGCTGGATCAGCGGCGCTGGCTGGCGGGCGATGTGATGACGCTGGCCGATTTCACCGCCGCCGCGCATCTGAGCTGTCTGGACTATATTTCCGACGTGGACTGGGACCGCTCGGCCAATGTCAAGGACTGGTATGCCAAGATCAAGTCGCGCCCGGCGTTCCGGTCGCTGCTGGCCGATCAGCTGCCGGGGCTGCCGCCCTCGCCGCAATATGCGGAACTCGATTTCTGAGCGACCGCACCGGGCGGGGCGCAGAACCGCCCCGATCGCGCAGGTGAACGCCCCTCAGGACTGATGAATATACTCCCCCGGCGCGGCCCCCAGCGGCGGATAGCCCAAGGCAGCGGCGCCAAGCTCTGGTGGCGGCATCCGAGCGCTGGAATGACGCGCAAGCCAATCTGCCCATGCCGGCCACCATGACCCCGCGCGCGCGACCGGCTGCTGTGCCAGCCAATCCTGCGGCGGGATATATGGCGCCCCGCGCGCCTGATACGCCAGGCGAAATACGGGCCCCTCGGCCCCCGGCGGAACGACGATGCCACTGTTGTGCCCACCGCTGCCCAGCACGAAGCTCAGGTCGGCATCGGTGAACAGCCGCGTCTTGTAGACCGAGGTCCAGGGCGCGATGTGATCGGCTTCGGTCGCCACCACGAACATCGGCGCGGTGATCGCCTGCAGTGAAATCACCCCGCCCTCGACAGCGAACCGCCCCGCGCTCAGCCGGTTTTCCAGCAGCAGGGCGCGCAGGTATTCCGAATGCATCCGCGCGGGCATCCGGGTCAGATCGGCCAGCCAGACGCCCATATCCTCGGGCACGTCCTGCGTGCCCAGATAATAGCGCCGGACCGCGCGCGAATAGATCAGATCCTCGGTCTGGATGGTCGAGAAGGCGCGCGCCATCTGCGGGCGTTGCAGATAGCCCTGATCCCACATCAGATCCTCCAGAAAGGCGACCTGGTTTTCGTCGATGAACAGCAGCAACTCGCCCACTTCGGCGAAATCGACCTGTGCGGCCATCAGCGTGACCGAGGCCAGCCGCTGATCGCCGTCACGCACCATGGTCGCCGCCGCAATCGCCAAGATCGTGCCACCCAGACAGTAGCCCACGGCATGCACCTGCCGCTGCGGCACGATCGCGCCGATCACCTCGAGCGCCGCCATCACCCCGCGCTTGCGATAGTCCTCGAGCGACAGTCCGGCCTGCTCTGCGGTGGGATTGCACCACGAAATCGCAAAGACGGTGAAGCCCTGCTGCACCAGATAGCGGATCATCGAATTCTGCGGCGACAGATCGAGGACGTAGTATTTCATGATCCAGGCCGGCACGATCAGGATCGGTTCGGCCTGCACCTTGTCGGTCTGCGGGGCGTATTGGATCAGCTCGAACAGATCGTTGCGAAACACCACCTGCCCGGGCGTGCAGGCGATATCCGTGCCGATCGCGTAGCCCTCGGGCACCGGATCGGGGATCTGCGACAGCGTCTTGGCAATGTCATGCGCCAGATCGGCGGCGCCTTCGGCCAGGTTGCGGCCCAATCTGCGCTGCGTATGCGCGATGATCTCGGGGTTGAACCAAAGAACGTTCGAGGGCGACATCAGATCAAGCGACTGGCGCGCCATGAACCGCGCGCGATCCGCGCTGTGCGGGTGCAGCCCGGGCAGCGGTTTTGTTGCCAGATCCCACCACTCCTGCAGGGCCAAAAACCCCTGCTGCCAGAATCGGAACGGCGGCTTTTGCCAGCCGGGGTCGCTGAAGCGCGGGTCATACCCCTTGGGCGCGAAGGGGGGCGGGCCCGTGCCGCCCACGTCCAGCGCCTGCATCATCAGCGCCAGACTGCTGCGGCGGGCCTGCTCGACCAGTTCGATCTGGCGCCCCGGCGACAGACAGACCTGCGCGCCCCAGTCCAGCCAGGCTTCCCAAAAGGATTGCGTCCAGATCCCCGCCCCAAGACGCGCCTGCGCCGCACGCATGCGCCGATCAAGCGTGCGATGCGAAGGTTCCGGCGCGCAGCCACCCGGCACCGGCGTAGCGGGCAGCGCCGCCTGCCGCCCGAGCGGGGGCGCGACCGTCTTCTGTCTGGCAGGCGTGCGGCTCATCACTCGGTCCTCGTGTCGATGCTGTGGGGCCGAAATGCAGAAAAAGGCCACAAAAGGCCCCTTGCATCGTTTATCCGATAAACTGCTCGATCCCGCATTGATGCAGGTCAACGGGCAGACGGGCCTCGCGCGGCTAGTCCAGATCCGGCAGCTTGGCGCGCATCGCCTGCGCGCGGTCGATGCGCTCGCCATCCACGACGAAGGTGCCGTCGCCCACCGCATGCAGGGTGCGCCGTTCCGCCCGCGCAGGGTCGATCCAGGCCGCCACGCCCTGCAAGACGACGATGTTGTGTTGCCCGATAAGGTCGATGACCTTGCATTCGATATTGGCCAGACACTCCCGGATCAGCGGCGCCCGGACTTGCCGCCCCGGCATCGGCGTCAGACCGAATTTCGCGAATTTGTCCGTATCGGCGCCCGAGCAGGTGCCCACGCCGACGACGGTGTCGATCATGTCCACCGTCGGCAGCGCGATCACGCATTCGCGCGTCTCGCACAGCGCCCGGAAAGAACTGTTCCACGGCCCGGTGGTCAGCGCAAAGGTCGGAGTGAAGTCGGTGACCATGGTCCAGCTGATGGTCATCACATTATTCTTGCGCCCGTCATATGTGCTCACCAGGACGACCGGCCCCGGTTCGATCAGGGTGAAGGCCTTGTTCAGATGCAAAAGTTCCATCGTCACCTCCGCCGGTCAGGATGCCGGGCCATCGTGTCACGCGTGCCCCGCGCGGCCAATCTGTTTCTTCGGCGCACGGCGGGCATCGAGCACGGCAAACAGCTGCCCGACCAGCAGCGGAAACAGGCTCGCCCCCGCGGCCAGCGCCAGCCCATGCCACCCCGGGTCGGGCAGCTTCAGAACGCCGGACAGCAGCGGCAGCCACAGCGCCATGCCGGTCAGCAGCAGGCAGAACCCGATCGCCGCCCAGATCCAGGGATTGCAGGTGATGTCATTGCGCAGCATCGCACTGCCCGCCGCGCGCATGTTGAACACGTTCCACAGCTGCGCCAGCGCCAGCGTCACGAAGGCCACGGTAATCGCCGGGCCGACGGGCAGGTGCAGCCAGTTCAGTGCCCCGCCAAAGGCCGCCAGTGTGGCCACGGTGATCGCGCCCCCCAGAACACCGATGCGCACCCAGCCGTGCCGCCCCACGATCGGCTCCGACGGGGCGCGCGGGGGCCGGTGCATACTGCCGTCTTCGCCCTGCCCCAGCCCCAGCGCGAAGGCGGGGAACACATCGGTCACAAGGTTCAGGAACAGGATCTGCAATGGCAGCAACGGCATCGGCAAGCCCGCCCCCACCGCCAGCCCGACGATCAGCACCTCGCTGACATTGCACGACATCAGATAGACCACGAACTTGCGGATATTGTCGAAAATCATCCGCCCCTGCTGCATCGCCGCGATGATCGTGCCCAGCGCATCGTCTTTCAGCACCATCTGCGCGGCTTCGCGCGCGACATCCGTGCCACGCAGCCCCATGGCGATGCCGATATCGGCCTGTTTGAGAGCGGGCGCATCGTTCACACCATCGCCGGTCATCGCCACGATATGACCGCTGCGCTGAAACAACCGTGCAAGCCCCAGCTTGGTCTCGGGCGTGACACGGGCGAAGACATCCGCGGCCAGAAGCTGCTGGCGGCGGGCTTCGGGCATCCCTTCAGGGTCCAGATCGTGCAGTTCGTGCCCTTCGATCACGGTGATCGCGCCATCGGCCAACCCGGCCTGACGGGCAATGGCCGCAGCCGTCTGCGCGTGATCGCCCGTCATCATCACGACCCGCACCCCCGCCCCGCGGGCCGCAGCGACGGCCGCGCGCACATCGGCGCGCAGCGGATCGCGCAGGCAGGCCAGCCCGACAAGCGTCAGCCCGGCATAGGGCGGCGCATCCGGCCGTGCCTCCTGCTTCATCGCCAAGGCCAGCAGGCGCAGCCCGTCGCGCGCGGCATCGTGGCTGCGCCGCACCCAATCGGCCCGCCCCGCCGGATCGAGCGTTTCGGGCCCCTCCGGCCCCAGAACATGGGTGCAGGCCGCGATCACCGCTTCGGGGGCGCCCTTGACCGCGAAGAAGGCGCCCGCGCCATCACGATGCACGCTGGCCATCATCTTCAGCCCGGGATCGAAGGCATGTTCCGCAATCTCGGCGCGGGCCTGCAACTGGCTTGTGCGCCCGTGGCCCGCCGCCCGCGCGACATGCAGCAGGGCCACCTCCATAGGGTCGCCCGAGGCGGGCGCATCATCGGCCTGCCCTAGGGCCGCGCCATTGCACAGCGCCCCCACACGCAGCGCGGCCGCCAGTCGCATATCGGTATCCGCGCTCAGCGCTGCGGTGCCCGACCGGAACCGCACCGCGCCCCCCTGCCCCAGAACCTCGACCTGCGCGCCTGCCAGCAGATAGCGCACCACCGTCATGCGGTTCTCGGTCAGCGTGCCGGTCTTGTCGGTCAGAATCACCGTGGTGGCGCCCAGGGTCTCGACCGCGGACAGGTTCGTGATGACCGCATTCCGTGCCGCCATCCGCAGCATCCCGCGCGCAAGGCTGAGCGTCGCCACCACCGGCAACCCCTCAGGCACCGCCGCCACGGCCAGCGCAACCCCGGTCTGGACCATGCCCGCCAGCGCGTGACCGCGCAGCACCCCCGCAAGGATCGTCAGCGCCGCCAGCGCCAGCGTCAGCCACACCAGCCCCTGCCCCAACCGATCGAGCCGCCGTTCCAATGGCGAATCCGCCGCATCCGCGCTTTGCACCAGATGGGTGATCCGGCCCAGCTCTGTCGCCATGCCGGTGGCGATCACGATGCCCTCGCCAGTCCCCTGCGTGACCGCTGTGCCCTTGAACGCCATGCACCGCCTGTCGCCCGGCACCGCCCCCGGTGCGACCGGATCTGTGTGCTTGCGCACCGGCACCGATTCCCCGGTCAGCACCGATTCATCGCACTGCAGGTTCGCGGCCTGCACCAGCCGCAGATCGGCGGTGACGATGTCCCCCGCCTCCAACACCACGATATCGCCGGGCACCAGATCCTGCGCATCGACACTGCACTCGCCCCCCGACCGCCGCACCCGCGTGCTTACCCGGCCGATACGCAGCAGCGCCTCCATCGAACGGGCCGCGCGCCATTCGGTGAAGAACCCGATTGCCGTGTTGATCGCCAGAACGACCAGAATCGCCACGCCTTCCGCAATGTCGCGAAACACGAAGGACAGCACCGCCGCGATGGCCAGAAGCCAGACGATCACGCCTTCAAGCTGATGCACAAGGATCACGCCGATGCGGCGGCGTGCGCGCGCCCTCAACTGATTGGGGCCATGGTGCGCGCGCCGCTGCGCAACCTGCACGAGGGTCAGCCCGACCGCCGGATCGACCCCCATCTGCCGGGCCACCAGTGCCGCAGGCCGGGTATAGCTGGTGTCGTCGTGCAGATCCGTCATCGCGCTGTCCGTCTTGTATGCGTGCCGCGCATGGGGCCTGGCGACATGCCGGTTGCAGCGCCTGGCGTCGGCCTGCGGCACGCTATGACGGATCGTATCCCGCGCGATTGACGCACGTCAAATTGCGGCCGCACACCCTGGAACGGGCCTTGCGCCTCCGCATGCGCCAACAGCCCCCACACGCTGCGACTGCATGGCATCGATAGTTTCCCCTTACAGGTCAAGCTGTGTTTTAATGCTGCAACACCCCGCGCAAGACGGGATTCGGGCATGGTGTCTGCCAGCCCCGTTGACAGAACCAGATGTCCGTATTCCTTGCCCGACGCCCTTGTGCGTCCTTTTGCACAACCTGCCCGCCGACCCTGCGATGCCAAGGTGAATGATGACCGATTCCAATGCGAAGTCTTCTGGCTCCCCGGACCTCGACGCTGCGCCCGGGCAAGAGCCGACCCACGAAAACCAACATGCGGCGCAGGAATCCGCAGCACGCCATGCGGCCCGGACACCACCCCCCGCACATGAAAAGCCCGAGCCACAACATCTGCGCGACCTGTTCGACAACGCCACGTTCGAGCACCACTATCAACCCGACAGCACCATCGTGCTGCATGGGGACCGGGTGCAGGCGATGTATCTGATCGTCTCGGGCACCGTGCGATGCTGCACGATCGACCCCGAGGGCCGCCGACAGATCTTTCGCTTCGCCCAGAAGGGCGCGGTGCTTGGTGTCGCCGACATCGACAAATGGCACTTCACGGCGGAAGCTGTCGACCATGTCATTCTGAGATCGGTGGCGCAATCGACCCTTCGGCAGGCGCTGACGGCCAATCCACGACTGTGCCAGGAATTGGTCACGCGGATCTGCGATCTGTTGCGCAAGGATGAGCGGCAGCTTTTGTCCCTTGCGCACAACAAAGCCCCCGAGCGCCTGCTGCAGTTCCTGACGGATTTCGCCGCAGAACGCGGTGCAAGCGGCAAAAGCCATGTCGCGCTGCCGATGTGCCGACGCGACATCGCCGATCATCTGGGCCTGTCCATCGAAACCGTCAGCCGCGCTTTCAGCGCCCTCAAGAACAGCGGCCAGATAGAAATGCCGACCTTCGAGAGCTATCGCATCTGCCCCCCGGCACCGGTGGCCTAGGCGCCTATCCGCCTGCCCGAACCGCCCCCTGTCTGCGAATTGACGCAAATCAAAAGGGCCGTGCCATGCAGGCATAAGCTTTCTTCATCGCTTGCAGGAGGAGCAAGAAGATGAAGAACTATTCAGAAATCGCACGGGAATACCACAGCGGCTTTGCCAAGCTGGCGGGGGACATTCCCGATACGGCCAAGGCGTTCGGCGCTTTGGTAGGGGCGGCGACCGGCGACGGGGTGCTGTCACGCAAGGTCAAGGAACTGATCGCCTTCGGCATCGCCATCACCGTGCGCTGCGACGGCTGTATCGCGGCGCATGCTGCCGCATGCCATGAAGCCGGTGCCACCCGACAGGAAGTCGCCGAAATGGTGGGCGTTGCGCTGTTGATGGGCGGCGGGCCGTCCTCGGTCTACGGCGTCGAGGCAATGCGCGCCTATGACGAGGTTGCGGCTGCCAAAGCCTGAGCGTCGCGCCGTTTTCCTGACACCTCAATCAAAGGTCACCTGACATGAAAATTGACAAGGAACAACTGCTTGCGGGTTACCGCATCATGCGGACCATCCGTGACTTCGAAGAACGCGTGCACAAGGAATTCATGACCGGGCAGATCCCCGGTTTCGTGCATCTTTATGCCGGCGAAGAGGCATCGGCCGCCGCCGTCTGCCTGCAACTGGGCGATGCGGACACCGTCGCCAGCACCCACCGCGGCCACGGCCACGCGATCGCCAAGGGCTGCGACGTGAAGGCGATGATGCTCGAAATCTACGGCCGCGAAGGCGGGCTGTGCGCGGGCAAGGGCGGCTCGATGCACATTGCCGACCTTGACGTCGGGATGCTCGGCGCCAACGGAATCGTGGGCGGGGGGCCGCCCTTGGTGTGCGGCGCGGCGATCACCGCCAAGACGCTCAAGACCGGCGGTCTGTCGGTCGCGTTCTTTGGCGATGGCGCATTCAACCAGGGCACCACGCTCGAATCGATGAACTTCGCGCGGGTCTATGACCTGCCGGTGTTGTTCGTGCTGGAGGACAATGGCTATGCGGAATCGACCTCGAGTTCGTGGTCGATCGGTGGGCATAACCCGGTGCGGCGGGCCGAGGGCTTCGGCATTCCGGGCGAACGCGTCGATGGGCACGATTTCTTTGCCGTCTATCGCGCCGCCGAAGACGCCATCGCCGCCATCCGCAAGGGCGAAGGCCCGCGCTTCATCCACATCCAGTTCACCCGCTATTACGGCCATTTCGAGGGCGACGCCTCGACCTACAAGCCCGCGAACCAGGTGAAGGACGAACGCCGCTATCTGGATGCGCTGAAGTTTTTCCGCGCCCGGACCACTGCGGGAACGATGCTGAAAAACGAGGATCTGGACGCCATCGACGCCGAGGTCGAAGCGCTGATCGACACCGCCGTGCGCGAGGCCAAGGCCGCGCCCGCGCCGGATGTCTCGACGCTGACCACGGATGTCTACCTGTCCTACTGATCCCGAATTTGGAGGAACTCGATGTCACAGAAATCTTTCCGCGAAGCTTTGAACGAAGCGATGCGCGATGAAATGCGCCGTGATCCGACCGTTATTCTGCTGGGCGAGGATATTGCCGGCGGGATGGGATCGGGCGGCGAACAGGATGCCTGGGGCGGCGTGCTGGGCGCCACCAAGGGGCTGATGCCGGAATTCGGCCGCGAGCGGGTCTATGACACGCCGATCAGCGAAAGCGCCTTCATCGGCGCTGCGGCGGGCGCGGCGGCCACCGGGTTGCGCCCGGTCGCGCAGCTGATGTTCGTCGATTTCTTCGGCGTCTGCGGCGACCAGATCATCAACCAGATGGCCAAGTTCCGCTACATGTTCGGCGGCAAGGCCACGACGCCCGTCGTGATCCGCACGCTGTTTGGCGCGGGCACCCGGGCCGCCAGCCAGCACAGCCAGTGCCTCTATCCGATTATGACCCATATCCCGGGGCTCAAGGTCGTCATTCCCTCCTCTCCCTACGAGGCCAAGGGCCTGATGACCCAGGCGATCCGCGATGACGACCCGGTCATCTTCTTCGAGCACAAGGCGATGTTCGACGACAAGGAAGAAGTCCCGGACGAGCCCTACACCATCCCCTTCGGCGTGGCGCGCACGGTGCGCGAAGGCAAGGATGTGACCGTGGTTGCCATTGGCCGGATGGTGGGCTTTGCCAAGACCGCGGCGGATGCGCTGGCCAAGGACGGGATCGACTGCACGGTGCTGGACCCGCGCACCACGTCGCCGCTGGATTCCGACGCCATCGTGGCCTCGGTGCGCAAGACCGGGCGGCTGGTGGTGGTGGACGAGGCGTCCCCGCGCTGCGGGATGGCCTCGGACATCTCGGCGATCGTGGCCGAACAGGCGTTCGACGCGCTCAAGGCGCCGATCAAGCGGGTGATGCCGCCGCATTCCCCGGTGCCCTTCGCGCCCAATCTGGAAGACGCCTACATTCCCGGCGTGGATGCGATCAGCGCCGGCATTCGGGCCGTGATGGGGGTGAAGTGATGCCTGCCCAGCGAATTACAGCCGTCGTCATGCCGAAGCTCGGCATGACGATGACACAAGGCAAGGTTGTCGACTGGAAGGTCACGGAAGGCGAGCCGGTGGAAGAAGGCGACGAGATTTTCGGCATCGAGACCGAGAAAATCACCAACGCCTGCGAAGCCCCGGCCAGCGGCGTGCTGCGCCGTCAGGTCGCGGCGGCAGGCACCACTCTGCCCGTCGGCGCCCTGATCGGCATCATCGCGGACGAGGACACCCCCGAGGCCGACATCGACAGCTTCATCGCAAAATTCAAACCCGAGGAGGAGGCCTGATCCCCGGATCGGGTCGGTAAACCCATGACGTTGAAAGCAGCTTTCATCTTTCTGGCGGGCGGCGCGGATTCCGCGACCGCACGGGCCGTGGTGTCGACACCCGGCGTCGATCTGACGGTGGTCGGCGCCAAGGATTACGCCGACGCGGAAGGCGTCGCGCGGGATCTGGTGGCCGACGGCATCGTCGCCATCGAATTGTGCGGCGGGTTCGGCACGGCGGGCACCGCGCGCATCGCCCAGGCCGTTGCCGGCAAGGCGGCGGTGGGCGTGGTGCGCTTCGACATCCACCCCGGACTTGACGGGAAAAGCGGCGACAGCCTGTTCGGCTGAGCCCGCGTTCGGGCGCCGCCCCCACCGGGGCGGCGCCCTTGACAGTGTGGAGGCAGCAATGGCCAATTCCCCCTCAGATCCGGCGCGCCCCGGCGTGCCGAGCTATGATTACAGCCTGTTCGGCCCGGTCGAGCAGCAGCCGCTGGATGCGATCCGCCAGATCATCGGGCGGCGCATGACCGCAAGCTGGCAGAACGTGCCCCATGTCACCCATCACGAGGATGTGGACATCACCGCGCTGGATGCGCTGCGTCACGGCGCGGCATCGGGCGACCGGCCGCTGTCGGCGCTGGCCTTCATCATCAAGGCCTGCATCGCCGGGCTGAAGGCCTTTCCCGACATGAATTCCTCGCTATCCGAGGACGGCAAGGCGCTACACCTCAAGCAGTATTACAACATCGGCATGGCGGTCGACACGCCGATGGGCTTGATCGTGCCGGTGCTGAAAGGGGCCGACCAGCTTGATCTGCCCGAGCTTTCGGCCGCCACCGCCGCGCTGGCCGAAAAGGCGCGCAACGGCAAGCTCGGCTATGCCGATACCGAGGGGGGCACCTTCACCGTCACC
This sequence comes from Paenirhodobacter sp. CAU 1674, assembly GCF_029222945.1. Taxonomy (NCBI): domain Bacteria; kingdom Pseudomonadati; phylum Pseudomonadota; class Alphaproteobacteria; order Rhodobacterales; genus Paenirhodobacter; species Paenirhodobacter sp. CAU 1674. Next base: position 211,262 of record NZ_JARHUH010000004.1, read on the forward strand.
AGCCTTGGCAAGCTGGGCGGCACTGGCTTTTCCCCGATCATCAATGCCCCCGAGGTGGCGATCATGGGCGTCTCGCGCGCCCGGCAGAAGCCGGTCGAACATGACGGCGCGATTGCACTGCGGCTGATCTTGCCGCTGTCGCTGTCCTACGACCACCGGGTGATCGACGGCGCCAAGGCGGCGCGGTTCATGGCCACCGTACGCGACCTGCTGCAAGAGCCCGACACGCTGCTGTAGCCGCGCCCGACCGCACCCCGGGCTGGCGCAGCGCCCCGCGCAGCGTGTAAAGAGGGGCTGGCCAGACGGGGGGCGCCCCCGCGGCAAAGCGGAGCGCGATGTGGACGGGTTGAAGGCACAGCTGATCGAAAGGGCCCTGCAAGAGGGGTTCTCGAAGGCATGCATCACCCGCCCCGACGCGATCCCCGAGGCGGCCGGGCGGCTGGCGGCTTTTGTCGAGGCTGGCATGCAGGGCCAGATGGGCTGGATGGCCGAGCGGATGCACTGGCGCGGCGCGCCCGACCAGCTTTGGCCCGAGGCGCGTTCGGTCATCATGCTGGCCGAGGTCTACACCCCTGACAGCGATCCGATGGCCGATGTCGGACGCGCAGGGGTCGGCAATATCTCGGTTTACGCGCAGGGCAAGGATTACCACGATCTTGTCAAGAAACGGCTCAAACGGCTGGGCCGCTGGCTGCTGGAGCAGGCGCCTGAAGGCGAGATCAAGGTCTTCGTCGATACCGCGCCGGTGATGGAAAAACCGCTGGCGCAGGCGGCGGGTCTGGGCTGGCAGGGCAAGCATACCAACCTGCTGGCGCGCGATCTGGGCAGCTGGTTCTTTCTGGGCGCGATCTTCACCACGCTCGATCTGCCGCCCGATCCCCCCGAGATCAGCCATTGCGGCCGCTGCACCGCCTGTCTGGACGCCTGCCCGACGCAGGCCTTCCCCGCCCCCTACCGGCTGGATGCGCGGCGCTGCATTTCCTACCTGACGATCGAACACAAGGGCCCCGTCGATCCCGCGCTGCGCCCCGCGCTTGGCAACCGGATCTATGGCTGCGACGACTGTCTGGCGGCCTGCCCCTGGAACAAGTTCGCCGTGCAAGCGCGCGAGATCGGCTATGCCGCGCGCCACCGCGCGCCTGCGCTGGCCGAACTGGCGGCGCTGGACGACGCGGGGTTTCGCGCCCGTTTTGCCGGCAGCCCGATCAAGCGGATCGGACGTGATCGGATGGTGCGCAATGTGCTTTATGCGATCGGCAACTCGGGCGATGCCGCGCTGGCGCCGCTGGCCGCAGCGCTGCGCGATGATCCCGACCCTGCAGTCGCCGATGCGGCATACTGGGCCGTGGCACGCCTGACATCGGGCGGTGCAAACCTGCCCTGCGCCGACGATTAGGCCTTTCCATCGGCTCTGTTACCGCTACCTTGCGCGCATGTCACAGGCCAATACCATCACCCCGTCCCCGCTGCGCGGCATCCTGTTCAAACTGGCCTCTGTGCTGGTCTTCATCGCGATGTCGGCGCTGATCAAGGCGACCGCCCCCGAGGTGCCCGCGGGCGAGGCGGTGTTCTTCCGCTCTGCCTTCGCGATCCCGGTGATCCTGATCTGGCTGGCCGCACGCGGCGAGATGGGATCGGGGCTGCGCGTCGCCAACCCGATGGGACATGTCTGGCGCGGGGTGGTCGGCACCTCGGCGATGGGGTTGGGCTTTGCCGGGCTGGGCCTGTTGCCGCTGCCCGAGGTCACCGCCATCGGCTATGCCGCGCCGCTGCTGGTCGTGATCTTCGCCGCGATGTTCCTGGGCGAGGAAGTCCGCCTGTTCCGGCTGAGCGCAGTGGCCCTGGGCCTAGTCGGGGTGCTGATCGTGTTGTCGCCGCGGCTGAGTGCCGTCGAAGGCGCCAGCCACCGCGAGGCCTTCGGCGCGATGGTGGTGCTGATGGGGGCGGTCTGCGCGGCGCTGGCGCAGGTCTTCGTGCGCAAGCTGGTCGCGACCGAACGCACATCGGCCATCGTGTTCTGGTTTTCCTGCACCTCGACCGCCTTGTCGCTGATTACCATTCCCTTCGGCTGGGTGCTGCCCAGCCCGACACAGGCGGCGCTGCTGGTCTGCGCGGGGATCTTGGGCGGCTTCGGGCAGATCTTCCTGACATCGAGCTACCGCTTCGCCGATGCCTCGATCGTGGCACCGTTCGACTATGCCTCGATGATCTTTGCGCTGCTGATCGGCTATTTCGTCTTTGACGAGGTGCCGACGCTGGTGATGCTGGCAGGCGCGGCGCTGGTCATCATCGCGGGCGTGCTGATCATCTGGCGCGAACGGCAACTGGGGCTGAAACGCGATCGCCAGCGCAAGGCGATGACCCCGCAGGGCTGATCCCGGCGCGGTTTCGGCCAGATTTGGCCGACACGGGGCTGCGACAGTCTACCGGGTCGCAGAATCGCGTCACTCGTGCTAAGGTTGCGCACGGATGAACCTGAAGGAGACTGCCATGACCCGTCACGTCATCGACCATGCCGCGCCGAAAGCCGAAGGTGCGCGCGTGAAGCATTTCCTCGATCTGGCCCGCAAGGAAGGCGTTCACCCGGCAATTGCCGAGTTGAATCAGCGCCCTGCAGAGCGGGGCGCGCGCAAGGTGCAGGAATTCCTGCGCATCGAGAGCGAGGAAAAGGCCGGGGCCTGAACAAAGGTCCGGCAGCAGGGAGGAAGAAAGAGGCGCGCCCCAGGGCGCGCCTTTTCCGTTCGTGAGCAGGGGCGCGATTAGGCGCGCACCAGTTTTTCGTAGCTTTCCGCGATGTCGCGGGTCAGCGCGCCCACTTCGAAGTGGAAATCGCCGATCTGGCCCACCGGGGTGACCTCGGCGGCGGTGCCGGTCAGCCAGCACTGCTCGAACCCGGCCAGTTCCACCGGCTCGATATGACGTTCGTGCACGGTCACGCCCTTTTCCTTCAGCATGCCGATCACCGTCTGACGGGTCAGACCGTTCAGGAAGCAGTCCGGCAGCGGCGTGTGCACTTCGCCATCCTTGACGAAGAACACGTTGGCGCCGGTCGCCTCGGCCACATAGCCGCGGTAATCCATCATCAGCGCGTCGGAACAGCCCTTCGCCTCGGCGGCGTGCTTGGACATGGTGCAGATCATGTAAAGACCGGCGGCCTTGGCCTCGCAGGGGATGGTCTTGGGATCGGGACGGCGCCATTTCGAGATGTCGAGCTTGGCGCCCTTCATCTTGGCATCGCCGTAATAATTGCCCCATTCCCAGCCGGCCACCGCCAGACGAACCGGGTTGCGCTTGGCCGACACGCCCATGTCATCGCCCGCACCGCGCCAGGCGATGGCGCGCACATAGGCGTTGGTCCAGCCGTTCGCGGCCAGCATGTCGTATTTCGCCTTTTCGATCTCTTCCACCGAATAGGGGATTTCCATGTCCAGCAGGTTGGCCGAGCGTTTCAGACGCTGCGAATGTTCGACGCCCTTGAAGATCTTGCCGTTGTAGCAACGCTCGCCTTCGAAGACCGAGGAGGCATAGTGCAGCGCGTGGGTCAGAATGTGGACCTTCGCGTCCCGCCACTCGACCAGCTTGCCATCCATCCAGATCTTGCCGTCACGATCATCATAAGCCCCGGCCATTTTATCCTCCTTCGGATCACTCGGTTTCCAATAATTGCGCCCAATCGGTCCGTTTCGGACATAAAATTGCGCAAAAACTGCCGCTGGGTAACAATTGATTCTTGGAAAGTCAACAAGGCTGACATAAAATCACGCAAAAGCGAGGAAAGCACATGGCAGAGACCGGCACGCAGGGCGGCGAGACCCTGCTGTTCTTGACCGACGAGCAATTGCGCAAGGGGATCGAGGCGATGTTCTTCGCCTATCGCGGCTTCACCGCCGACCCGGACCGGATTCTGGATCAGCACGGCTATGGCCGCGCGCATCACCGGGCGATCCACTTCATCAACCGCCAGCCCGGGCTGACAGTGACGACATTGCTGGCGGTGCTGGGTGTGACCAAGCAATCGCTGAACCGGGTGCTGCGGACGCTGATCGAGGATGGCCTGGTCGAAAACCGCGTCGGACGCCGCGACAAGCGCGAACGGCATCTGTATCTGACGCCCGCGGGCGAGGCGCTGGAGCGTGAACTCTCGGGCGCACAGCGCGAACGGATGCGCAGCGCCTATCGCGCCGCCGGACCGCAGGCGGTGGCGGGGTTCCGGCAGGTGCTGGAAGCCATGATCGACCCGGACATGCGGCGTCATTACCAGATGATGAAGGACGGCGGCTGATGACGGCACAGGCCCAGAACGCCCCGCATCTGCTGATCGTCGATGACGATGAACGCATCCGTGGGCTTTTGCAGAAGTTTTTGATTCGAAACGGTTTCCTTGTAACTCCGGCGCGCGATGCGGCGCATGCCCGGCGGCTTCTGGCGGGGCTGGAGTTCAACCTGATCGTGCTGGATGTGATGATGCCGGGCGAAGACGGGCTCAGCCTGACGCGCGATCTGCGCAAGCGGATGGCAACGCCGATCCTGCTGCTGACCGCACGCGGCGAGACCCGTGAACGGATCGAAGGCCTGGAGGCCGGCGCCGACGATTACCTGCCCAAGCCGTTCGAACCCAAGGAACTGCTGCTGCGGATCAACGCGATTTTGCGCCGCGTCCCCGAGGCGGTGCAGGCGGGGCCGAAATATCTGCAACTGGGGCCGCTGCGCTACGACCAGGACCGCGGCGAATTGTGGTCGGGCGAAACCCCGGTGCGGCTGACCGCGACCGAGGTTGCGCTGATGCGGATCTTCGCCACCCGCGCGGGCGAAGTGGTCAGCCGCACCGATCTGATCGAGGAACTGGGCCGCGACCGGGGCGGCAGCGCGCCTGCCGACGAGGCCGGGGCGGGCGACCGCGCGGTGGATGTGCAGATCACCCGCCTGCGCCGCAAGATAGAGCCAGACCCCCGCGAACCACGCTACCTGCAGACGGTGCGCGGGCTGGGCTATATGCTGGCCCCCGACTGAGCCATCGCCCCCGAATGCCACGGCCGGGCGGGCCGCGGCGAGTGAGTCGCCCCCCCCGGCCCGCAACGCGCCCCCGGACGCGACGGCAGGCCCGGACTTCACGGCCATCGCCCAGAACCCCCGTTCGTGAGCGCAAACGGTGCCAAACCCTGTTGCAGCGCGGCAATTCCCTTAGGATGTGCGCTATTGTCTGCTGGACTGACGGGGATGTGATTGGTAAAGAGCGGCCATGTTCGGCGGCACGAAATGTGCGGCCCGGCAAGTCGTATCGGCCTGAGCCCAGGCCCGGGAAGGGAGAAAATTCGTGTCCCACGCAGAAGATCACGCAGGCACCCGGAGGGATTTCCTCTATTACGCAACCGCCGGCACCGGCGCAGTGGTTGCAGGCACCGCCGTCTGGCCGCTGGTGAACCAGATGAACGCATCGGCAGACGTCAAGGCGATGGCCTCGATCTATGTCGACGTGTCCGGGGTTGAAACCGGCACCCAGCTGACCGTCAAGTGGCGCGGCAAGCCGGTCTTCATCCGCCGCCGCTCCGCCGAGGAAATCGAGGCCGCGCGCGCCGTCGACATCACCACGCTGATCGACCAGACCTCGGAAAACGCCAACAAGCCGGGCACCGATGCGTCGGACCAGAACCGCACGATGGACGAAGCGGGCGAGTGGCTGGTGATGATGGGGGTTTGCACCCACCTCGGCTGCGTGCCGATCGGCAACGGCTCGGGCGATTTCGGCGGCTGGTTCTGCCCCTGCCACGGGTCGCACTACGACACGGCCGGCCGCATCCGCAAAGGCCCCGCGCCGCGCAACCTCGACATTCCGGTGGCGCAGTTCACCGATGAAACCACGATCCTGCTGGGCTGAGGGAGAGCATAAAAATGGCTGGAATTCCGCACGACCACTACGAGCCCAAGACGGGCGCCGAACAGTGGTTGCACAAACGCCTTCCGATCGTCGGTCTGATCTATGACACCATCATGATCCCGACGCCGAAGAACCTGAACTGGTGGTGGATCTGGGGCATCGTCCTGGCCTTCTGTCTGGTTCTGCAAATCGTGACCGGCATCGTGCTGGTGATGCACTACACCCCGCATGTCGACCTGGCCTTCGCCTCGGTCGAGCACATCATGCGCGACGTGAACGGTGGCTGGGCGATCCGCTACATCCACGCGAACGGCGCCTCGCTGTTCTTCTTCGCCGTCTATATCCACATCTTCCGCGGCCTGTTCTACGGCAGCTACAAAGCCCCGCGTGAAGTCACCTGGATCATCGGCATGGTCATCTATCTGGCGATGATGGGCACTGCGTTCATGGGCTACGTTCTGCCCTGGGGTCAGATGTCGTTCTGGGGCGCCACGGTCATCACCGGCCTGTTCGGTGCAATTCCGGGCGTCGGGCCGTCGATCCAGGCCTGGCTGCTGGGCGGGCCGGCGGTGGACAACGCCACGCTGAACCGCTTCTTCTCGTTGCACTATCTGCTGCCCTTCGTGATCGCCGCGCTGGTGGCCGTTCACATCTGGGCCTTCCACACCACGGGCAACAACAACCCGACCGGTGTTGAAGTGCGTCGTGCCTCGAAAGCCGAAGCCGAGAAAGACACCCTGCCCTTCTGGCCCTATTTCGTGATCAAGGATCTGTTCGCACTGGCGCTGGTTCTGGTGGTGTTCTTCGCGGTCGTGGGCTTCATGCCGAACTACCTGGGCCACCCCGACAACTATATCGAGGCGAACCCGCTTTCGACCCCGGCCCACATCGTGCCCGAATGGTATTTCCTGCCGTTCTACGCGATCCTGCGCGCCTTCACCGCGGATGTCTGGGCCGTGATCCTGGTCAACAAGATCACCTTCGGCATCGTCGACGCCAAGTTCTTCGGCGTGATCGCGATGTTCGGTGCGATCATCGCGATGGCGCTGGCGCCGTGGCTCGACACCTCCAAGGTGCGCTCGGGTCAGTATCGCCCGATGTTCAAATGGTGGTTCTACCTGCTGGTGATCGACTTCGTCGTTCTGATGTGGGTGGGTGCGATGCCGACCGACGGGATCTATCCCTACATCTCGCTGATCGGCGCGACCTACTGGTTCGCCTATTTCTTCGTGATCCTGCCGCTGCTGGGCATCATCGAGAAGCCGCTGCCGATGCCGGCGACGATCGAGGAAGACTTCAACAGCCATTACGGCAACCCGGCTGAGTAAGGACAAGGACTGAAATCATGAAAAAACTTCTGATCTCTGCCGCCTCCGCGCTCGTTCTGGGTGCTGGTTCGGCCCTGGCTTCGGGTGGCGCCGCGCATATCCCGGATTACGCCTTCTCGTTCGAAGGTCCGTTCGGCAAGTTCGACCAGCAACAGCTGCGTCGCGGCTTCCAGGTTTACCGCGAGGTCTGCTCGGCCTGCCACGGCATGAAATTCGTGCCGCTGCGCACGCTCTCGGACGAGGGCGGGCCGCAGATGGACCCGGCCTGGGTGCGTGCTTTCGCCGCTGAACAGGACGAAATCACCGACAAGGAAACCGGCGAGCCGCGCGCACGCAAGGAAACCGACATGTTCCCGACCCGCACGGGCGATGGCATGGGCCCGGACCTGTCGCTGATCGCGAAGAACCGCGCCGCGTTCCACGGGCCCTATGGCACCGGGATCGCCCAGCTGGTTCAGGGCATCGGCGGGCCGGAATACATCCACGCCATCCTGACGCATTTCGAGGAAAACCCCGAATGTGCGCCCGACGGGATTGACGGTTACTACTACAACACCGCCTTCCCGAACGGCGGCATCCCCGACAGCTGCAAGGACGAACACGGCGCTTCGACCGTGCCGGGCAGCTGGATCGCGATGCCCCCGCCGCTGGCCGACGACCTGATCGAATACGAGGACGGCACCCCCGCCACGGTCGAACAGATGGCCGAAGATGCCTCGGCCTTCCTGATGTGGGCGGCAGAACCCAAGATGATGGCCCGCAAGAACATGGGCTTCACCGCCGTTCTGCTGCTGGGTCTGCTGACGGTTCTGCTGTATCTGACCAACAAACGCATCTGGGCGCCCCACAAAGGCAAACACGTCTGAGACGTGCCCTCGCGATGAGACAGGAAACGCGCCCCACCGGGGCGCGTTTTCTTTTGCCCCGCCCATGGCGTGCCGGGCCGCCATCGCCTAGTCTGGGCGCAACAAGGAGAACGTCATGCCCGAAATCCGCGCCCCGCGCCTGTGTGTCCTGATCGACGCCGACAACGTCCCCGCAGGCCATGCCGAAGCGATCTTCGAAGAGATTTCGGGCCTGGGCGAAGCGTCGGTCCGGCGGATCTATGGCGACTGGTCCTCGCCGCGGCTGGCGGGCTGGGCCAAGAAGGTCAACACGCTGGGCATGGTCGCCGATCAGCAGTTTTCCAACACCAAGGGCAAGAATGCCTCGGACATCGGGCTGGTGATCGCGGCGATGGATTTCCTGCATTCCGGGCTGTTCGATGCCTTCGTGCTGGTGTCCTCGGACAGCGATTTCACGCGGCTGGCGTCACGCATCCGCGAACAGGGGCTCGATGTCTTCGGCATTGGCGAGAAGAAGACGCCAGAGGCCTTCCGCAACGCCTGCAAACGCTTCATCTATGTCGAGAACCTGGGCGGGGCCGAGCCTGCCGCCGAAGCCACAGTCCCCGGCCAACCCGCCACCCAGCCGCCGGAAACCGCCGAACAGGCCAGCGCCCGCAACAAACTGTCGCCCGCCAGCGCGATCCCGATCATCGTCGCGGCGATGAAGCGGATCGGGCTGGAGGAAGAGTGGTATACCCTGGGCCAGCTGGGACAGTTCATCACGCTCAGCCACCCCGATTTCGACACCCGCACCTATGGCGCGGCGAAGCTGTCGGATCTGCTGAAGAAAACCGGCCGGTTCGAGGTCAAGCAAGGCCCGACCGGCAACCTGATCGTGCGCGATCTGGCCTAGCTGCCCGGGGCGCCGTAACGCGCCAGAAACATCGACACCGCGCCGCGGATCACCCGCTCCTTGTCCGCGGACGCGGGGCAGCATTCGACGCCGAACACCAGTTTGGGGTGCAGATCGGCCTTGCACATCTCTGCGAACAGATGGGCGGCAAGGTCCAGATCGTCGATCACCAACTCGCCCCGGTCAGTCGCCAGTTTCAGATAGCCAAGCAGCGAGCGATGCACCAGCTCCGGCCCCGAGGCGTAGAACGCGCGCCCCAGTTCGGGAAAACGTTCCCCCTCGGCCACGCACAGCCGGAAGATCCCCTGCCCCAGATCCGAGGCCATGAAGTCGATGATCTGCCGCGCAGCCTGGCTCAGCACCACCTTGGGCGGCTGGCGAAAGTCGATCGCCGCCAGCGCCTCATCCGCCTGACGCGCACATTCGGACTTGGCCACTTCCATGAACAGCAGCCGCTTGTCGGGGAAATAGCTGTAAAGCGTGGCCTTGCTGACCCCGGCCTCGCGCGCGATGTCATCGACCGAGGCGCCGTCGAAGCCGTCACGCAGGAAGATCGTGCGCGCGCCTTCCAGCACCTGATCGAATTTGCGCCCCTTGCGGATCTGCGGTTTGTCTTTTGCCTGCGCCATATGTCCTCCGGCCCGGTCTGTGCCGGGCAGCGCCAGCATAGACCGTCCGGTTCAGCAGGGGCAAGGTACAGGTTGGCGCAGGGCAGATTCAGGCCGATCCGCCCGCATCCTGCGCCTGGGCCCAGTCATGCGCGGGCCGCTGTGCGCAGCGTGCCACCCAATCCCGGATCACCGGCACATCCGGGCACATCTGCGGAAACCAGGCGAAGGGCGAATACAGCAGCAGATCGGCCGCGCTGTAGGTCTCGCCCAGCAGATAGGGCCCCGCGCTCAGCGCCTCGGTCAAGCGCGCCGCCATGCAGGCGGTGTCGCGGAAGGTCGCGTAAAATGCCGGATGCTCGATACCCATCATCTGCCCCACCACGACAGGCTCCATCACGCCCTGATAATAGGCCAGCCAACTCAGGAACCGCCCGCGCAACGGATCGCCCGGCATCGGCGCCAACCCCGCCTCGGGGAACCGTTCGCACAGATAGGCGACGATCGCGCCGCGTTCGCGCACCCAGTCCTCGCCATCGGTCAGGAAGGGTACCTTGCCCTCGGGGTGCGGGTTGGCCGGATCGCGCGCCCCGGTGCCGTCTTGGCGCGGAATATCGACTCGGCGAATATCAACCGCATCGAGCGCCCCCAGCTCATGCAGCAGTGCAAGGATCGTGGTCGAGCGGGAATTCGGGGCGTGGTAAAGGGTCAGCATCCTAGCCTCCTGTCTGGAACCGTCAGGGGCAGTATGGCACAGCTCCGGCTGTCAGAATATGTCAGGATAGCGTGGCCCGCGCCCCCGCCTGTTTTACCTGCTCGACGCGCCGTGCCGCCCTGCCCCGGCCCCCGGGCCGATCCCTTCTTTCTGGCCAAAATATCCCGGGGGGGTGAGGGCAAGGCCCGAGGGGGGCAGCGCCCCCCTTACCCGATTTCCCCGCGCACACCGCCGGTCTGGCCGCGGTCCAGCAACAGGTGATCCAGGATCACACAGGCCATCATCGCCTCGGCCACCGGCACCGCGCGGATGCCGACGCAGGGGTCGTGGCGGCCCTTGGTCACCACCTCGACCTCTTCACCCGCCGTGTTGATCGAGCGGCGCGGCGTCAGGATCGACGAGGTCGGTTTGACCGAGAACCGCACCACGATCGGCTGGCCGGTGGTGATCCCGCCCAGAATGCCGCCCGCGTGGTTCGACAGGTATTCCGGCCCCTCCGGGCCCATCACGATCTCGTCGGCATTCTCGATGCCGGTCAGCAGAGCCGCGCCCATCCCCTCGCCGATCTCGACGCCTTTCACGGCGTTGATCGACATCATCGCGGCCGCAAGGTCGGTATCCATCTTGGCATAGATCGGCGCGCCCAGGCCCGGCGGGCAGCCCTCGGCCACCACCTCGATCAAGGCCCCGACCGAGCTGTGCGCCTTGCGGATCGCGCCCAGGTAATCGGCCCATTCATCGACCACGGCGGCATCGGGAATGAAGAACGGGTTGCGCAGGATTTCATCGGCGTCAAAGCGCGACCGGTCGATCTGCTTCACCCCCATCTGCACCATGTAGCCGGTGATCTTCAGCCCCGGCACCAACTGGCGCAGCACCGCCTGCGCCACGCCACCCGCCGCCACCCGCGCCGCGGTTTCCCGCGCACTCGACCGCCCGCCGCCGCGATAATCGCGCAGCCCGTATTTCTGGTGATAGGTGATGTCGGCGTGACCCGGGCGGAACTGGCGGGCGATCTCGCCGTAATCCTTGCTGCGCTGGTCGGTGTTCTCGATCATCAGCTGGATCGGCGTGCCGGTGGTCTTGCCTTCGAACACGCCCGACAGGATGCGCACCTGATCGGGTTCCTGACGCTGGGTGGTCATGCTGGACTGGCCCGGACGGCGCCGGTCGAGGAACTGCTGGATGAAGGCCTCATCCAGCGCGATGCCGGGCGGGCAGCCATCGACCGTGGCCCCCAGCGCAGGCCCGTGGCTTTCGCCCCAGGTGGTGACGCGGAACATGTGACCGAAGCTGTTATAGGACATCGACGCCTCCCTTTGGGCTGCTCTAGCAAGCGTGGGGCCGCAATTCAATCCGCTGCGGGCGCGTCTGGCGCCCCGCCCCGGGGCTCAGCCGCGAATGATCTTGCCCAGCATGTCGGTGCGCCACACGAACTGATGCGCCAGCGCCAGGCAAACATGCACCGCGATCAGCAGGCAGAACAGCGGCCGCAGGATTTCGGCATGCAGCAGTCGCGCCGTCGGATCGTCGAGATAATAGCTCAGCAGCCCGCTCAGCGGCATCGCGAAGAACAGCGCGTAGAATACCCATTGCCCCAGCCGCGCCAGCACGCGAAAGACCCGCGGCGCGCCCAGCGGCTCGGGCGGCACACCCCGGGTCAGTCGCAGCAGCAGCCGCAGCACCGCCAGCGCCATCACCGTGCAGCCGATCACGATATGCTGGGCTTCGCTGGGGAAGACCCCCAGTGCCAGCCCGCGCCCGCCCATCGCCTGCGGAAGCGCCAGATTGATGGCGATCAGCGCCACCATGCCCCAGTGCAGGGCCCGTTGCAGCCGGGAGAACGTATCGGGAAGCGGGCGCATGGGACATCCTCATTGCCGCCGACACCGGGCGGCCTGTTGCGGTTTGTCCAGCCAGTTTCAGTGTTGCGCCCGAGGGGGCGAAAGGCAAGGTGCAAATCCGAGTATTTTTGTCGCAGAGCCGCAGCCCCGACGCGCGCATGCCCCTTGCACCTTTCCCGTGCTACGTTATCTTGCGTCTCACCTCGGGGTGCTCTGGCGACAGGGCTGAGATGCATGATGCGAACCCGTTGAACCTGAACCGGTTAAGACCGGCGGAGGGAAGGTATCCGGCACGTTCCGGCCTGTCTCCGCCCGTCAGCCTTGGAGACGAGAATGAAGAAAACTCTGATGCTTGCGGGTCTTTTTGTGGCAACCGCTGCGGTGGCCGATGAAAAGCCCGTGCTCACAGTCTATGCGCCCGATTACTTCACCTCTGAATGGGGGCCGGGGCCGGCCATCGAGAAGGGCTTCGAAGAGGTCTGTGCCTGCGACCTGAAATTCGTGGCGGGCGATGTGCTGCCGCGCATCCTGCTGGAAGGCGACAAGACCGAGGCCGATGTGGTGATCGGGCTCAATACCGATGTGACCGCGCGGGCGCGCGCCACCGGGCTGTTTGCACCGCACGGGCAGGACACCGGCGCCCTGACGCTGCCGATCGCCTGGACAGACGACACCTTCCTGCCCTTCAACTGGAGCGAGACCGCCTTCGTCTATGACCGCACGAAGCTGGCCAACCCGCCGCAATCGTTTCAGGAATTGCTCGATGCCCCCGACAGCCTGAAAATCGCCATTCAGGACCCGCGCAGTTCGATTTCGGGGCTGGCGCTGCTGCTGTGGGTCAAGGGCGTTTATGGCGACAAGGCCCCCGAGGCCTGGGCGAAACTGGCGCCCAAGGTGCTGACCGTCACGCCGGGCTGGTCGGAAAGCTATGGGCTGTTCACCGATGGCGAGGTCGACATGGTGCTCAGCTACACCACCTCGCCCGCCTATCACCTGATCGCGGAAGATGACGACACCAAGGTCGCCGCGATCTTCCCCGAGGGGCATTATTTCCTGACCGAGGTCGCGGCCCAGCTGAAAGGCACCGACCAGCCCGAGCTGGCGCAGAAATTCATGGATTACATCCTGTCCGACGCGTTCCAGGGCATGATCGCCACCGCGAACTGGTCCTACCCGGCCATCATCAAACCCGGTTTCCTGCCCGAGAAATTCGCGGCCCTGCCGCGCCCGGACAAGACCATCTTCTTTGACGAGACCGAGGCCGAGGCCCTGCGTCAGCCCGCGCTGGACGAATGGCTCGCCGCCTTCGCGAAATAAGCCTGCCCGCGCTGGCCGCCGCCCTGGTGGCGGGGCTGGTGCTGGTGCCCCTCGGTGCGGTGGTGATCCGCGCCGGGGGGTTTTCGGCGCTGCGCGGCGCCGATCTGGCGGCGCTGCGTTTCACCCTGTGGCAAGCGGCGCTGTCGGCGGCGCTGTCGTGCCTGCTGGCAATGCCGGTCGCGCGCGCGCTGAACCGGCGTCGCTTTGCCGGGCGTTCGGTGCTGATCTCGCTGATGGGGGCGCCCTTCATCCTGCCCACCATCGTGGCCGTGATCGGGCTGATCGCGATCTTCGGGCGGCGCGGTGCGCTGAACGCGGGGCTCGAGGCCCTAGGCCTGCCCACACTCACGATCTATGGCGCGCATGGGGTGATCCTGGCGCATGTGTTCTTCAACCTGCCGCTGGCGACACGGATGATCCTGCACGGCTGGCAGGCGATCCCGGCGGAACGGATGCGGCTGGCCGCAAGCCTTGGCTTCGGCCCGGCGCAGGTGCAGCGTCACCTTGAATGGCCGATGCTGCGCAGCGTGCTGCCCGGCACGTTTCTGGCGATCTTTCTGGTCTGCCTGACCTCTTTCGCGGTGGCGCTGACGCTGGGCGGCGGGCCACGGGCCACCACGGTCGAACTGGCAATCTATCAGGCCTTCCGCTTCGATTTCGATCTGGGCCGCGCGGCCAGCCTGGCGCTGGTGCAGGTGTTTGTCTGCCTTGCAGCCCTGGCCGTTGCCAGCCGCCTGACCGCACCGCCCGCCTTCGGCGCAGGGCTGGACCGCGCGCCGATGCGCTTTGGCGGCGGCAGGGCCCTGCTGGTGCAGGATCTGCTGGCCATCGCGGGCGCCGCGGCGTTTTTGCTGACCCCGATCGGCGCGATCGTGGCGCGCGGGCTGCCCGCGCTGCCGGACCTGAGCCCCGCAATCTGGCGCGCCTGTGCAACCTCGCTGGGGCTGGCCGCCGCCTCGACTTTGCTGACGCTTGCCCTCGCCCTGCCGCTGTCGCTGGCCGCGCCCCGCCACCGCTGGGCCGAAGGCGCCGCGATGCTGCCGATGGTGGCCTCTTCGCTGGTGCTGGGCACCGGGCTGTTCCTGATCGCCCGCCCCTTCGTCAATCCCGCCACGCTGGCGCTGCCCGTCACGCTGCTGGCCAATGCGGCGCTGAGCCTGCCCTTCGTCGTGCGACTGCTGATCCCCGAGGTGCGCGTGCTGCAGGCCGATTACGACCGGCTCGCCGCCAGCCTGAACCTGCGCGAACTGGCGCGGCTGCGGCTGCTGACCCTGCCGCGGCTGGCGCGCCCGCTGGGCTTTGGCGCGGGGTTGTCGGCGGCCTTCTCGATGGGCGATCTGGGGGTCATCACGCTGTTTTCGGATGGCGAGACGCGCACCCTGCCGCTGGCACTGTTTCAGCTGATGGGCGCCTATCGGATGGATCAGGCCGCGGCGGCCGCCTGCCTGCTCATGGCACTCACCTTCGCCCTGTTCTGGGCCTGCGACCGGATCGGACATCATGCTGACCCTCGATAAGCTGCGCATCACCCTGGGCGATTTCAGCCTGAGCGCGGATTTCACCGTGCCACAAGGCGCCCGCTGTGCGGTGATGGGCCCCTCGGGCGCGGGAAAATCCACGCTGCTGGCGGCCATCGCCGGCTTCCTGCCCCCCGCGGCCGGGCGCATCCTTTGGCAGGGGCAGGACATCACGCAGAGCGCGCCGGGCGCGCGGCCGCTGTCGATCCTGTTTCAGGACCAGAACCTGTTTCCGCATCTGAGCGTGACACAGAACCTCGGGCTCGGGCTTGACCCGAAACTGCGTCTTGGCCCCGGTGAACACACGAAAATCGACGCAGCGCTTGACCGCGTGGGGCTGAGCGGGCTGGGCGCGCGCAAGCCCGCCGAACTGTCGGGCGGCCAGCAAAGCCGCGTGGCGCTGGCGCGGGCATTGCTGCGCGCGCGGCCCCTGCTGCTGCTGGATGAACCCTTCGCAGCCCTTGGCCCCGCGCTGAAATCCGACATGCTGACGCTGGTGGCCGAAATCGCGGCCGAGCAGGGCACCACCGTCCTGATGGTCAGCCACGACCCCGACGATGCCCGCGCGCTCTGCCCGCAGACGATCCTGGTGGCCGAGGGCAAGGCACAGGCACCGCACGCCACCGCCGATCTGCTCGATCACCCGCCCCCGGCACTGGCGGCCTATCTGGGCGGCTGAACTTCTTCTTGGAAAAATACTCTGCGGGGGTCCGGGGGTGCAAAACCCCCGGCCGCGGGATCTGCACAGCCGGGGGAGTTGAGTATTTGGACCAAGAAGAAGCCCGCAGTCAGTAGATCACCACCGAGCGGATGGATTCGCCGGTGTGGATCATGTCGAAGGCCTTGTTGATGTCTTCCAGCGGCATGGTGTGGGTGATCATCGGGTCGATCTCGATCTTGCCGTTCATGTACCAGTCGACGATCTGCGGCACATCGGTGCGCCCGCGCGCGCCGCCGAAGGCGGTGCCTTTCCAGACGCGCCCGGTCACCAGCTGGAAGGGCCGCGTCTCGATCACCGCGCCCGAGGGCGCAACGCCGATGATGATCGACTGGCCCCAGCCCCGGTGGGTGCATTCCAGCGCATCACGCATCACCTTGACGTTGCCGGTGCAGTCGAAGCTGTAATCCGCGCCGCCGATCTGGTCGAACGGGGTTTTCGTCAGGTTCACGATGTGATCGACGACCGAGCCTTCGATCTTGGTCGGGTTGACGAAATGGGTCATGCCGAAGCGCTCGGCCATTTCGCGTTTGCCTTCGTTGATATCGACGCCGATGATCATGTCGGCGCCCGCCAGGCGCAGGCCCTGCAGCACGTTCAACCCGATACCGCCCAGACCGAAGACCACCGCTTTGGCGCCGATCTCGACCTTGGCGGTGTTGATCACCGCACCGATCCCCGTCGTCACACCACAGCCGATGTAGCAGACCTTGTCGAAGGGCGCATCGTCGCGGATCTTCGCCAGCGCGATTTCGGGCACGACCGTGTGCTGCGCAAAGGTCGAGCAGCCCATGTAGTGATGGATCGGCGTGCCATCGAGCATCGAGAAGCGGGTCGTGCCATCGGGCAGCAGGCCCTGCCCCTGGGTCGAGCGGATCGCGGTGCACAGGTTGGTTTTCTGGCTCAGGCAGCTGGGGCACTGCCGGCATTCGGGGGTGTAGAGCGGAATCACATGATCGCCGGGCTTCAGCGTCGTCACGCCGGGGCCGCATTCGATCACGACGCCCGCGCCCTCATGGCCCAGAATCGCCGGGAAGATGCCTTCGGGGTCGGCTCCCGACAATGTGAATTCGTCGGTGTGGCAGATGCCAGTGGCCTTGATTTCCACCAAAACTTCGCCAGCTTTCGGGCCTTCGAGGTTCACCTCCATGATTTCAAGCGGTTTTCCGGGGGCAACAGCCACTGCGGCACGGGTTCTCATAGGCATTTCCTCGCTGTATATGTGGCCAAAGCCTGCGGCATTGCCCGGGCCAACGCAAGAATGGGTGCGACATGTTGATCAGATTTTCCGCCATTGTCGGTGCTGCGTTGATGCTGGCTGCATGCCAGGGCGCGCAGACCGAAGAGTTCCAGCCTGCCGCCGCGCCGATGCCGATGCCGCATCTGACCGCGCCGGTCACCGAAGGCCCGCTTGAACAGCGCGAGCCCGACACCTGCCATGCCGCCGATTACGTCTCGGCCCTGGGTCAGCCGGCGGCGGTGATCCCGACGCTGGGCATCACCCGCCCGGTGAACATCGTCGAATGGCGCGGGATCGAGCCGCAGGAATACAACCCGCAGCGCGTGGTGTTCCGGCTCGACGCCTCGGGCAATATCTTCAACATCGACTGCGGCTGATCGCGGATGCGGGGCCTGCGGGCCCCGCCTTACATCTTGAACCGGCCGTGGCAATCCTTGCACGCGGCACTCAGCGCATTCATCGAATCGCCCAGCCGCCCGGCGCTGCCGGTCTCCAGCCCCATCGCGCCCTTCAGCATCCGGTTTGCCTTTTGCCGGAACTCGGCCGGGCTGGTCCAGATGTCGGGCAGCGCGTCCGAGGCCGGGTCGTCCTCGGCGGCGGCAAACAGCGGCTCGATCTGATCGCCAAGGGCGATCAATTCCCGTTTCGCGGCCTCGGCCCGGGTGGCATCGAAGGCGGTCTTGCCCGCCGCCATATCGCCCAGAATGCCGGTCTGCACCTTGATCTTCTGCATCGCCTCCATCCGCGCGCGCACGACAGGATTTTCTGCCTCGTCCTGGGCCAGGGCCACACCGGCAGCCAGCGCAAGACCCAGCGTGAGGGTCAGGCGAAGCGGGGACGAAATCGCGGACAGACGACGCAGCATGACGGGGCTCCTTGTGCAATGCCCGCGCAAGATGGCGGGAAAGCCCGGCGCAGGCAACGGGGGCGGGCTCACAAATGCGAAACCCCGCCATTGCGGGCGGGGCCTGTCGCGGGAAACGCCCCGGCGGTACGAACTGGGTGGGGGCAATTAAGCGCACCGCCGGGGGTTTAGCGTTTGCCGCTGCCTTACGATATGCCGCCCGATCAAGGCGCCAAAACGGGCGGCGGGCGGCAAAGCCGCGGTGATTTCAAGGCAATTTCGGGGCGCGCCCCCGGTCCGCACGGAAGGGTTGATTTGCCACCGCCGCGGTGTCACCATTCCGTCATGACGATCCAGTCGCCCACGCCCTTTCCCGGCCCGCAAGCTGCGCCTGCGCAGATCGCCTTTGATCGGCGCGAGTTGGGGGCGATCATGTCGCTGTATGGCCGGATGGTGGCCGCGGGCGAATGGCGCGACTACGGGCTGAGCTTTCTGCGCGATGTGGCGGTGTTTTCGGTGTTTCGGCGCGCCGCGGAAAACCCGCTTTACCGGATCGAGAAACGCCCCGCGCTGCGCAGCCGTCAGGGCATGTATGCGGTCATCGGCATGGACGGGCAGATCCTGAAACGCGGCCATGACCTGCCCACCGTCCTGCGCGTGCTGGAGCGCAAGCTGATCCGTCCGATCGACTGACCCCCACGCTCGGCCTAGCCCGCATTCCCCCGCTTGATGCCGTAAAACGGGCCCTCGCCCGCTGCGGCGATCCGCGCGAGGCAGGGCGCGATGCCTTCCCGCGCGACATTCATCGAATGGGCGTTTGCATGGAGCAGAACGCAGTCCGACACCGCCAGCGCGACATGACCACGCCAGAAGAACAGATCGCCGCGCTGCGCGGTCGCGCCATCGGGCAGATAGGCGCCCAACCGCTCGCGCTGCAGATCGCTGTCCGCCGGGCAGGGCAGATCGCAGGCGGCATAGGCCAATTGCACCAGCCCCGAACAGTCGATCCCGTCGCGCGAATTGCCGCCCCACAGATAGGGCGTGCCGATCAGCCGCTCGGCCACCGCGACAGGGTCGGTTTCGGGGGTAGCCAGCGCGCGCAGATGCTGACGCGGGATATAGCCTTCGGGGGTGCGCGCGAACATGCCCTCTTCGGCGAGCACGGCGACCTCGCACCCCAGACTAAGGCGCATCACCTCGCCCCGCTTGATCGAGGCTTCGCGGTAAACATGGGTCGCAGGCGCGCTGACCCGGTGCGTGGGCAGTTGCGGATCGGCCAGGGCGGACAGGCTGACCCAGCCGCAATAGCCGTCGGAAATCGCCTGCACGAAGGCATGGCCGCCCTGCCGGTCGATCACCGTGACCTGCGCACCGAACAGAAGTTGCCGGTCCCGCAGCCCGTCGGCGGCAGCCAGCAGATCGGTCACCGGCACCGCAATGCGCGCGGCCTCGCCCACGGTGAACGCCGCGGCATCGACCTGCCCGCGCAGGGATTCGAGCGCGACCCGGCCCGAAAACGGGGTCAGGCGGCGGTCCATCACAGATCCAGCGCCCGGGGCAGCGCGGCCAGTATGGCCCGCGCGCCCTGCCCCACGCCGCCCTTCGGCCGCCCCGGTTTCGCTGCGGGCTGCCAGCCGTAGATGTCGAAATGTGCGAAGCGTTCGGATTCGGTGACGAAGCGGCGCAGGAACAGCGCCGCGGTGATCGACCCCGCCATGCCGCCCGAGGGCGCGTTGTCCAGATCGGCGATGCCGGGTTCGATCAGCGGCTCGTAGGGCGCCCAGAACGGCATTCGCCACAGCGGATCGGCGGCCTGTGCGGCCGCAGCCGACAGTGCCCCCGCCAGCGCCTCGTCATCGGTATAGAACGGCGGCAGATCGGGGCCGAGCGCGACCCGCGCAGCCCCCGTCAGCGTCGCCATGCACAAGATCAGATCCGGCGATTCCTCGTCGGCATAGGCCAGCGCATCGGCCAGAACCAGCCGCCCCTCGGCATCGGTATTGTTGATCTCGACGCTGATCCCCTTGCGGCCGGTGTAAATGTCCTGCGGGCGGAAGGCGTTGCCCGCCACCGCGTTTTCCACCGCCGGGATCAGCACGCGCAGCCGCAGCGCCAGCCCCAGCGTCATAATCATCTGCGCCAGCCCCAGCACGGTGGCCGCCCCGCCCATGTCTTTCTTCATCAGGCCCATCGACGACGCCGGCTTCAGATCCAGCCCGCCCGTGTCGAAGCACACGCCCTTGCCGACCAGTGTCAGTTCGGGCCCGGCATCGCCCCAGCGCAGATCCAGCAGACGGGGCGCGCGCACGCTGGCACGCCCGACCGCATGAATCAGCGGAAACCCCTGCGCCAGCAGATCCTCGCCATGAATGACCGACAGCGTGGCGCCATGCTGCGCGGCCAGCGCGGTGGCCTCGGCCTCCAACTCGTCGGGGCCCATGTCATTGGCGGGGGTGTTGATCAGATCGCGGGTCAGCGCCTCGCCCGCCGCGATCGCCTCCAGCCGCGCGGCGTCAAGGCCCGGCGGGCACACAAGCCGCGCCTTGGGCGCCGGGGCCGCATGATAACGCGCGAAGCGATAACCCTCGAACAGCCAGCCCAGAACCTCGGCTTCCAGCGCCTCGCCCAGCAGATCGGGGCTTTCCAAGGCCCAGGCACCGCCCGGCAGGGCCGCCGCCGCGCGCGCCAGATGGAACCGCTCGCGCGCCCGTTCCGCCGCCGTGCCCAGCCCGAAGACCGCGCCCGCGACACCGCCCTCGGCATCGGGCAGCACGCACAGATCGCCCAGCTTGCCCGCAAAGCCCTGCGCCTCGCACCAGCTGCGCTGCGCGGTGCTCAGCGCGTCGGGCAGGGCCCCTTCGGACAGGTAGAGCGGTTTTGCGGCCTCGCCCGCGGGGGCGAAGTGCATGGCGGGGTGATCGTGCAGGGGGGCGGTCATCGGCGGTCCTTTTGAAAGTCAGGCGGGCCAGTCGAAGCCCGTTTCGCCCCTAGCCTAGCGCAGCCATCGGCGCCTTCAAGGGCGCGCCGCCCTACCCGCGCATATCCTGTAAATCCCAGACCGCCGTCAGCGAGCGGTCGCCGATCCGCACCAGCCGCGCCAGCACCGCCGCCTGTGCCACCGCGTCTTCGCGCGTCACGCAATCGGCCAGATCGCGCGCCACCTGCGACAGCACACGCATCCCGACCTGCCGCGCCAGACGCCCCAGTTCATCCAGCCCACGCAGGATCACCTGTTCCTGACGGTCCAGAACCGCCATCTGGATCGCCACCAGATGCACTGCCAGATCCTCCATCGCGGCCGACAGCACCCGCTCTGCCGCGACCTGACCCAGTTCGGCGTACAGAACGACGATCCGGTCGGGATCGAGATTCACCGGTTCATCACATGAAAATGTCGAAATCTGCGCCACCCGGCACCCCCTCGCATCGGCGCGAACCGCCGCCCGCGACCACCCCGGCCCCCATGGCCGCGCACAGAATGGCGCAAGAAGCCTCAAGAAAAGGTTGAGGCGCACGAAAATCCTCTCGAATTTCGGCGCCACCCGGCCTATCTACTCCGCAGCATTTGAAGGGAAAGATGATGAAGGAAAATGTGCGGCCGTTGCCCTCTTATCTGATTCAACGCTATCAGGGCTGGAAAGCCACGACATATGCGGAAAACCGCAGCTGGTATCGGCGTCTGGCCGATGAAGGCCAGCGCCCGCGTGCGATGATCATTTCATGCTGCGATTCGCGGGTGCATGTGACCTCGCTGTTCGGCGCGGATTCGGGCGAATTCTTCAGCCACCGCAACATTGCCAACCTGGTGCCGCCGTTCAATCCCGACGGCGATCACCACGGCACCTCGGCGGCCATCGAATATGCCGTGAAGGCGCTGAAAGTGGCGCATATGATCGTGCTGGGGCATTCGCAATGTGGCGGCGTGAAGGGCTGCCATGCGATGTGCACCGGACATGCCCCGGAACTGGAAGAGAAAACCTCTTTCGTGGGCACTTGGCTGAACCTGCTGCGCCCGGGGTTCGAGCGCGTGAAGGACGTGCCCGAGACCGAGCAGATCGAAGCGCTGGAGAAGGAAACCGTGGTGATCAGCCTGGAAAACCTGATGACCTTCCCCTTCGTTCAGTCGGCGCTGGAAGCTGGCGAGATGACGCTGCACGGGCTGTGGCACGACATCGGCGCGGGCAACCTGAGCCAATACAACCCGCAGACCGGGGCGTTCGAACAGATCTGAACGCCACGCCTCGGGGCCGCCCGGCGGCCCCGAGTGCCTGCAAATCCCAAGCCCTGTTCAGCGCATCTTAAATCTTCTGCGCGCAATATCCGGGCATGACCCAGCATCGACTCGTCACCCTTCGCCTGCATCACGATCTCATCGCCGCGATCGAGGCTGCCGCACGCGCGCAGCACCTCAACCCGGCCGAGGTGATCCGCGGCATCCTGTTTGACGCGCTTGCGCCTGGCCCCGCACCACGCCCGCGCACCGGCCCCGCGCAGGGGATTGTGGCGATGCATCAGGTGCTGGAGGCCGCCGATGGCTGGCTCGACCTGCAAAGTCGCTTAAGGCACGATGGTTTCGTTCTGCGGCTGATCGAGGACCGGCTGGCGGTGCACGAATGGCCCTCGGATCGGTTCGTGATCTGGCTGGAGGAAATTGGCCACACGCTCGCGGGGTTGTCCCTGCGGTTTCGTGCGCCCTTCCCCGGGGCCCTGCCGCGCCGGATGGAACTGCCGCCCCTGGGACGGGGACGCGGGCGCGCGGCGTGATGCCGCCCTGCAGGCATGGATGCCATCAGACGCGCCCCATGGGCGCGCCTGGCTCAGGTTCAATCATGGGAGGCGGCTGCGATTAACGCAGCACCTGCCCTGCGGGCCAGCCGATGGTGGTGTCGAGCGCGACGGTCTGCGTCTTGCCCGGCGCCAGATCGAAGCGCCATTCCAGCAAGCCGCGGCCATCGTCGTAATTCTCGGCGCTGACCGCCGGGGTCACGCTGTAGTCGATCGTCAGATCTTCCTGCTCGGAATAGGGCACGCGGTCGATCACCCGCACCGGCCAGGCCTCGGCGGTCAGGTTTTCCACCTCGATACGCACCTGCTCGCGCCGTTCGTTCGATTTCGAAATCACACCGCGGTCGCCCTCGGTCTTGTCCACGACCACCCGTTTCAGCCGCAGCCCGTCGATCGCGCCGAACCCCTGGCGCAATGTGTCGCCCGCCGCGGTCAGGCCAAGGTCGGTCATCCCGACCACGGCCCCATCCAGAAACAGCGTCGCGGACCCGGGCAGCAGGATCTGGCCTGTGTCGTTGCTGACCTCGGCCACCAGATAGGCGGTCTCGTCGAGCATCGGCACCGCCTCGGCCAGCACCTCGACGGGCAGTTCCAGTTGATCGAGCTTCAGCCGCAGCGCCTCGACCCCGTCACGGATGTCGACCGCCGTGCCGTAACGATAGGTCACCGTCATGCCCTGCATTTCCATCGCCGCCGTCTCGGCCACCGGGGCGGGTGCGTAGGCGTCGGCCTGGACCATGCCCCGGGTCAGCATCTTGGGCAGGCCACCGACCGGCGCGTCGGGCGGCCCGAATTCCAGCCGTTCGGGCCAGATATGGCCGGGGTCCATCCGTTCGGACGGGCGCGCCGTGGACAGCGTCAGATCGACGCCCGCCCAGTCCTCGCCCGAGTTCTGCGCGATCGAGACATAGCGATCCACCGCCAGGGTGCCACTCGTCCGGTCCAGCCGCAGATCATAGGCAGGCGTCCAGCTGGCCGCATCGGTGAAGGTGGTGATTTCCAGCTGCCCCGCCCCTTCGACCGTGGCCAGCAGCGCATCACTATCGGTGTTCGGATTTTCAAGCGCGGCCAAGGCCTTGCGGGCCTTCTCCAGCGCTTCGCGATCGGGTTTCAAGGCACGGTCTGCGGCCTTCGCCTCGACCTCGGCGGCCTGCGCTTCCTGATTTGCGGCCAGAATGCCCGCCCCCACCGTCTGCGCCAGCGCGGCCAGTTGGTCGGGGGCAACGTTCTGCGTGCTCGCCCCGCGCAGGAAGGCGGCGCGTTCGCGCGCGGCCTCGGCCCGCAGCCGGATCGCAGCCACGGCGTCCTCCTTCTCGGCAAGCGCCAGTTCCTGCCGCTCGACTTCGGCCCGGGCGGCTTCGAGGGCCGGAGAGGTCAGCGGCTCGGTCGCCGGTTCACGCGCGTCAATCAGCGTGACGGCCCCCACCTTGACGCCATCCCCCTTGACCCGCAGCGTCTCGATCCGGGTGCCATCGGGCAGGCCCGGCACGATCACCTCTTGCGCGCCGTCGCCGGAAATCTCGACCGTTCTGGTCACTTGCGCGCCCCAGGGAAACAGGGTGACGGCGGTGATATGGGCGGGCGCCTCGACCGTTTGCGCAAAAAGCGCGGCCGGGGCGGCGGTGAAAAGCAAAGCGGCGGCGATCGAAAAGGGTTTCATAGGAACCTCCCGTTGGATGGCCCGAGGGTCACCGGGAGGCCGCGCAAAAGCAAGGGGGCGCGAAGCCGCGCCCCCTCACAATCCAATCAGACCGGCGTGATCCGGCCGATGCCGTCCCGCAGCGGGGATCAGCCTTTTTTCAGGCAGCGCTGGCCCAGAACCTCGGCGATCTGCACCGCGTTCAGCGCCGCGCCCTTGCGCAGGTTGTCCGACACGCACCACAGGTTGATGCCGTTGTCGACGGTGCTGTCCTGACGAATCCGCGAAATGAAGGTCGCGTAATCGCCGACGCATTCGACCGGGGTGACGTAGCCACCGGGCTCGCGCTTGTCGATCACCATGATGCCGGGCGCTTCACGCAGGATGTCGCGGGCTTCGGCCTCGTCCAGGTGCTCTTCGAACTCGATGTTGATCGCTTCGGAATGGCCCACGAACACCGGCACGCGCACGCAGGTCGCGGTCAGCTTGATCGACTTATCAAGAATTTTCTTGGTCTCGGCGACCATTTTCCATTCTTCCTTGGTCGAACCGTCTTCCAGGAACACGTCGATATGCGGGATCACGTTGAAGGCGATCTGCTTGGGATAGACCTTCGGCGGCACTTCCTGACCGGGAACATACATGCCCTTGGTCTGGTCCCACAGCTCGTCGATGGCTTCCTTGCCGGTGCCCGACACCGACTGATAGGTCGACACCACGACGCGCTTGATCTTGGCGCGGTCATGCAGCGGCTTCAGCGCCACGACCATCTGCGCGGTCGAGCAGTTCGGGTTCGCGATGATGTTTTTCTTGCTGTAGCCCACGATGGCGTCGGCGTTCACTTCGGGCACGATCAGCGGGATGTCCGGGTCGTAGCGGTAGAGCGACGAGTTGTCGATCACCACGCAGCCCTGGCTTGCGGCCTTGGGCGCATAGACCTTGGTCGCGTCCGAGCCGATCGCGAACAGCGCGATGTCCCAGCCGGTGAAATCGAAGGTGTCCAGATCCTGGGTCTTCAGAGTTCGGTCGCCAAAGCTGACTTCGGTGCCCAGCGACTTGCGCGACGCCAGCGCCGCGATTTCATCGACCGGAAACTCGCGCTCGGCGAGGATGTTCAGCATTTCTTTGCCCACGTTGCCCGTGGCGCCGACGACGACGACTTTGTAGCCCATGAAGGCCTCCTTCTCGAAAGAACGCTGCCGCTTAGCGGAAATGCGCGAGACAGGAAAGGGATTCGCGACGATTTCGGCCAAGTGATGCAGGAAGGGCGCGCCCGGACCGCGTGTCAGTCGAAGCTCTCGGCGCGGGGGCGGGTGAACAGGTAAAACCCAAGGCCGATCAGCACCGGCACCAGAAAGAACAGGAACAGCATCGCGAAGGCATGGCGCGCATCGCCCGTGCGCGAGGCGGCCTCGAACACCGGGCGCGAGGCGAATTGCGCAATCGCCACGCCCGAGATCGAGAACATGTTCAAAAGCGTGACGCCCCGCCCCACCAGATGCGCCGGAAAGAACGCGCGCCCATGCGCCATGATCGCCGGGAACGAGGCCCCCGCCAGCCCCACCACCGCCAGCAGCGCGGTGACCTGCGCAAGGCTGGCATCCGGCATCAGCCACAGCACCGCCAGCGCCAGTGCCAGCACCGCGTTGCCCGCCAGCACCACGCGCTTGTGGCTGCCCAGCAGCCGGTCGGCCGGGCCATAGGCGAAATTGCCCGCCACCATCGCCAGCCCCATCACCAGCGTCACCTGCCCGATCAGCGTCGCATCGGCGCCATGCACGGCGGTCAGATAGGGCCCGGCCCACAGCCCCCTGATCCCCGCGGCGGCCGTGTAATTCGCCATCGTCAGCGGCAGCAGCAGCCACAATCCCGGCAGGCGCAGGATATCCAGCACCGAACCGCCCTGCCCCGCCGCGCGCGTGATCCGTTCGGGATCGCGCGTGAAGGTCAGGATGGCCGCCGCCACGGCCAGCGTCACCCCCGCCAGCGCCCAAAGCGTGGCGCGCCAGCCGAAGGCCTCGACCACCCAGGCCAGCGGCGCGGCGCCTGCCAGATTGCCCAGACTGCCGACACCGATCATCGCCCCGGCCAGCATCCCGAAGGCCGCGGGCGCGAAGCTGCGCGCAAAGATGTAATAGCCGCCCATCAGCACCGGCGAACAGCCGATCCCGATCAGGACCATTGCCAGATGAATCCCCCAGGGGCCGCCCGCCATCGCAAAGGCCGCCGCCCCGCCACCGCCGCCAAGCGCCAGCATGACGCCCACCGTCCGGCGCGGTCCGATCCGGTCCAGCGCCTCGCCCACCGGGATCTGCATCAGCCCGAAGGCGACATACCAAAGCCCCAGCGACACCGCCAGATCGCCCGCCGTGGCGCCCAGTTCGGCCTTCAGCACGGGGGTCAGAACCGCCAGACAGGCGCGGTAAAACTGGCTGAGCACATAGCCCGCCACAAGAAAGCCGATCGACAATCGCATGAAAATCTCCCCCTGGCGGCCAAGCTGGCGCAAGGGCGCATCGGGCGCAAGGGGCAGCGCGCTTGCAATGCGCCGCAGCCGCCCGCAGGATGGCCCAAAGCAAGGAGCACCCGATGGACCCCACCCGCCTGATGTTGCGGCTTTATTTCGGCCCGGTCATGTTCGGCCCCGGCAAGGCCGACCTGCTGGAAGCGATCGCCGCCGAAGGCTCGATTTCCGCGGCAGGGCGGCGCATGGGCATGAGCTATAAACGCGCCTGGAGCCTGGTCGAAGCGATGAATGCGGGCTTTACCGAACCGCTGGTGGACAGCGCGCGCGGCGGGGCCCATGGCGGCGGCGCACATCTGACGGCGGCAGGCGAAACCGTTCTGGCGCAGTATCGTGCGCTGGAGGCCCGGCTGCGAGAGGCCGGGGCCGCAGAAATCGCCACAATCGGAGCTTTGGTGAAGCCCGATGTGTCCAGTTGAAAATAACGCTTGGCGTGATCCGGTCCCATTGTTATGTCTGGCGAAACATAACGCTGGAGGTTCCATGCGCCATCTTCTTCTGTCCGCAGCCCTGCTTGTGCCGGGGCTTGCCGCCGCCGAAAGCCCGACGGTCTTTGCCGCCGCCTCGCTGAAAACCGCGCTCGATCAGGTCGCGCAAAGCTGGCAGGACGCGGGCCACGATCCGGTGGTGATTTCCTATGCGGGCAGCAGCGCCCTGGCGCGGCAGATCGAGGCAGGCGCGCCCGCCGATCTGTTCCTGTCGGCCTCGGTCGCCTGGATGGATACGGTTGAAGGTGCGGGCGTGGTCGTGCCCGGCACCCGGCGTGATCTGCTGGGCAACACGCTGGTGCTGATCGGCGCCGAGGACGGCGCGGTTGATCTGGCCGATCTGCCCGCCACGCTGGGCGAGCAGCATCTGGCGATGGCGCTGGTCGACAGCGTGCCCGCCGGGCAATACGGCAAGGCCGCGCTGACCTATCTGGGCCTGTGGGACGCGCTCGCGCCGCATGTGGCGCAGGCCGATAACGTGCGCGCCGCGCTGGCGCTGGTGGCCACCGGCGAGGCGCCCTTCGGCGTGGTTTACGCCACCGATGCCGCAGCCGAGCCGCGCGTGCATCTGGCCGCGACCTTCCCGGCCGAAAGCCACCCGCCGATCATCTATCCGGCGGCGCAGCTGACCACCGGCACCGCGCCCGAGGATGCCGCCGCCTTCCTGGCCTATCTGGGCGGCGCCGAGGTCGCGCAAATCTTTCAAGCTCAAGGATTTTCCATGAAAGGGGAAAAGTGAACGGAATTCCCCCCGAAGCCTGGGGCGCAGTTTTCCTGTCGCTGAAGGTGGCCGCCGTGGCGGTCGCCTTTTCGCTGCCGCTGGGTATTGCGGCGGCGATGGCGCTGGCACGCGGGCGGATGCCGGGGCTGTGGCTGCTGAATGCGCTGGTGCATCTGCCGCTGATCCTGCCGCCGGTGGTGACCGGCTATTTCCTGCTGCTGGTCTTTGGCCGCAAGGGCGCGGTCGGCGCCTTTCTGGAACAGGCCTTCGGGCTGATCTTCGCCTTTCGCTGGACCGGCGCGGCGCTGGCCGCCGCGGTGATGGGCTTTCCGCTGATGGTGCGCGCGATCCGGCTGGCGATCGAGGCCGTCGACCCGGGGCTTGAACAGGCCGCTGCCACGCTCGGCGCCTCGCGCATCTGGACATTCGTCACGATCACCCTGCCACTGATGCTGCCCGGGATCATCGCCGGGGCCATTCTGGCCTTCGCCAAGGCGATGGGTGAATTCGGCGCCACAATCACCTTCGTGTCCAACATCCCCGGCCAGACCCAGACCCTGCCTTCGGCGATCTATGCCCTGCTGCAGGTGCCGGGCGGCGAGGCCGCAGCCGCGCGGCTGGCCGCAATTTCGGTCGCGGTCGCGCTGGCCGCCGTGCTGGGATCGGAAGTCCTGTCGCGCGCCGTTGCGCGCCGGATCGGGGGCCGCGATGCTTGAGGTCGCCCTGCAGCACAAGTTCGGCGGCTTCGCGCTCGACATTGCCTTTTCGGCGCCCGGCGGGGTGACGGCGCTATTCGGCGCCTCGGGCGCGGGCAAGACGACGGTGGTCAATGCGGTTGCCGGGCTGATGCAGCCGGACCGGGGACGTGTCGTGGCGCAGGGCGAGGTGTTGCTGGATACCGCCGCCGGGCTGTGCCTGCCGCCGCATCGCCGCCGCGTCGGCTATGTGTTTCAGGATCACCGCCTGTTCCCGCATCTGTCGGTACGCGGCAATCTGATCTATGGCACGCGATTTGCGCCGCGCGGGGCGACCGGCCCCGGCTTCGATCAGGTGGTCGAGATGCTGGGCATCGGCGCCCTGCTCGGCCGCCGCCCCGGCGCGCTGTCGGGGGGCGAAAAGGCGCGGGGCGCGATTGGCCGGGCGCTGCTGTCGCGCCCCCGGCTACTGTTGCTGGATGAACCGCTGGCCGCGCTGGATACCCCCCGGCGCGAGGAAATCCTGCCGTTTCTGGAACGGTTGCGCGATGCCGGGATGCCGGTGCTTTACGTCAGCCATTCGGTGGCCGAGGTGGCGCGGCTGGCCTCAACGCTGGTGGTGCTGGGCGGGGGCCGCGTGCTGGCGGCAGGGCCCGCGGCCGAGGTGCTGGCCGACCCGGCGCTGGCTGCGCAATTCGGCGCGCAAGAGGCGGGCGCCGTGATCCATGCGCGCCTGATCGCGCACGAAGATGACGGGCTGGCCCATCTTGAAACCGGGGCCGGGCCGATCTGGTTGCCCGATGCGCCGGGCCAGCCGGGCGAGGAATTGCGCGTGCGCATTCACGCCAGCGACGTGATCCTGTCCCGCCACCGCCCCGAGGGCCTGTCGGCGCTGAACATCCTGCCCGGCGTTGTGACACGGATCGCGCCCGACGCGGGCGGCCGCGCCTGGGTGCAGGTCCGGCTGGGTCAGGACTCGATCCTGGCGCGGATCACGCAGCGGTCGGTCGCCGCCCTGGGGCTGACCCCCGGGGTGGAGTGCTTCGCGGTGCTGAAATCGGTCGCCGTGACGCGAGACGATCTGGGGCATTGACGCAAAAGGCGCGCAGGTTCCCCCGCGCGCCCGGTTTCAATTCCAGGGGCCGGATCAGGCCTCGACGGTCTCGACCCGCTTGGCCTCGACCGTGGTCGGCCCGGCAATCTCGATCCGGCGCGGTTTCAGCGCCTCGGGCACCTCGCGCAGCAGGTCGATATGCAGCATGCCGTCGGCATGGCTTGCGCCCGAAACCTTCATGTGATCGGCCAGCGCGAAGCGACGCTCGAACGCGCGGGTGGCGATGCCGCGGTGCAGATAGGTGCGCGCGCCCGCCTCTTCGGCCTTGCGGCCCGTGACGATCAGCGCGCCGTCGCGCAGCTCGACCGACAGCTCGTCCGAGCCAAAGCCCGCAACCGCAATCGAGATGCGATAGGCATTCTCGTCGGTTTTCTCGATGTTATAGGGGGGATAGGTCGGCTGGCCGACATCGGCCGCGGAAATCCGGTCCATCAGGTCAGCCACGCGGTCAAAGCCGACGGTGGCGCGATAGAGCGGCGAAAAATCAAAGTTACGCATTGTGTCATCCTCATCGGAGCGATGGTCGTTTTGCCCGCCCCTGCGGGGCCGGACGGTTCACGACGGGGCCCGGTTCGGCACCCCGACGACACAAATCTGGGAAGACCGCGCGCCGCTTTCAAGACCCCCCGCGCGCCATGGGCGCAGGCTCAGGGGCGAATGAATTTTGCGCCCTTGGCCCGGCTGATCTGTGCGTTGGGCGCGTCGCTGCGCGCCTTCATCGCCGCCCGCAGATCGGCCACATGATCGACCAGACTGCCCAGCGATACCGGCTCATCCGCCCGCGCGGCCTTGGCCGAGATCACCGAAACGATATGTGGCTCGCCATCGCGCATCGCGAAGACCGGCGCACCGGACGAACCGAAATCGGCCGCACAGTTCATCATCACCACATCGGCCGCGCGTTCCAGCACCTGGCAGACATCTTGCAGCGAGGGTGCCTCGGCCCGGTCATGGGCATAGGAGACAACGCCCACCGTTTCCCCGATCACCGGCGCAGTATCGAGCGTGAAGGGTCGCAACTGCGGCAGGCGGATCGGCTGATCCAGCTCGATCAGCGCCAGATCCCGGGCCACGCGGGCGATCTTGTCGGCGCCCTGATACTGATAGGCGGGCGGCACCATCGCACGCCGCACCCCGCGATAGGCGACGGCCCGACCATTGCGCCAGCCCGCGCGAAATTCGATCTGATCGGTCGGGATCATCGCGCCGGTCGTGCTGTCGAACAGGCAATGCGCGGCGGTCAGCACCTGATCGGGGGCGATCAGCGTGCCGGTGCAGAAGCTGCCCTTGCCAAGTTCAAGCCGCCCGACCGCCTCCCATCCGCGGCTGGCAGAGCCGGTGGACAGCAGTTTCAGCGTGCCTTGTTCGGCCATCGCCGGGGCGAAAGGAACACACAACAGGGCAACAAGGCTCAAGACACGGATCACGGGGGCGTCCCTTCGACAGTCGGCTTGCTGTAGTCCTAGGCCAGACCTGCGGCGATTTTAAGGCATATTTACCAAGGCCTGCGGTTTCGGCCCGCCGGTCGCCCAATCCAGCAGTTCGACCGTATGGACCACCGGAATCCCGGTACCCGATCCGATCTGCACCATGCAACCGATATTCCCCGCGGCGATGATCTGCGGCGCCTTCGCCTCCAGCGTGGCGACCTTGCGCGCCTTCAGCTCGGCCGAGATCTCGGGCTGCAAAAGGTTATAGGTGCCCGCCGAACCACAGCACAGATGGCTGTCGGCGGGTTCGACCACCTCGAACCCGGCGGTTTTCAGCAGATCCTTCGGCGCAGATTTCACCTGCTGGCCATGTTGCAACGAACAGGCCGCGTGATAGGCCACGCGCAGCCCCTGCGGCGCCTGCGCGGGCAGGCCGATGCGCGCCAGAAACTCCGACACGTCGCAGGCCAGCCCCGCCACCTTGGCCGCGTCATCCGCCAGCGGATCCGTGCGGAACATATGGCCGTAATCCTTCACCGTCGTGCCACAGCCCGAGGTGTTGATGATGACCGCGTCCAGATCGCCCGCCGACAGATAGGCGCGGATGTTGCGCGCGGCCTGCGCGTGGCTTTCCCCCTCGCGGCCCATGTGGTGCGACAACGCCCCGCAACAGCCCAGATTGCGCGGGATCACCACCTCGCAGCCCAGCCGGCGCAACAGGCGGATCGTGGCATCGTTGATATCGGTGTTGAGCGCGCGCTGCGCGCAGCCGGTCTGCAACGCCACGCGGTATTTGCGTGGTC
This sequence comes from Paenirhodobacter sp. CAU 1674, assembly GCF_029222945.1. Lineage (NCBI taxonomy): Bacteria > Pseudomonadati > Pseudomonadota > Alphaproteobacteria > Rhodobacterales > Paenirhodobacter > Paenirhodobacter sp. CAU 1674. The sequence continues at coordinate 243,207 of NZ_JARHUH010000004.1, forward strand.
CGATGGCGGCAAAGGTCTGCGCATCGTCATTGCGGCTGACCGGGGGCAGCCGCGCCGGCGCCATCGCCAGCATTGCGCGCAGCCGGGCATCGGGCAACAACCGCGCAAAGGGCTTTGCCAGCTTCGCCGCCGCCATCGCCAGCCGGAACCGCCCCGGATAGGGCACGATCCGCGCCAGCGTGGCGCGCAGCAGCCGGTCCATCAGCGGGCGGCGATAGGTGCGTTCGACATGCGCGCGGGCATGGTCGATCAGATGCATGTAATGCACCCCCGACGGGCAGGTCGTCATGCAGGCCAGACAGGACAGGCAGCGGTCGATATGCTTGACCGTCTGCGCATCGGCGGGGCGGTCGTTTTCAAGCATGTCCTTGATCAGATAGATCCGCCCGCGCGGACTGTCCAATTCATCGCCCAGCACCTGATAGGTCGGGCAGGTGGCGGTGCAGAACCCGCAATGCACACAGGCGCGCAGGATCTTGTTGGCCTCGGCGATGCCCGGATCGGCCAGTTGCTCGGGCGTGAAATTGGTCTGCATCAGCCCATCCTTCCGGGGTTCAGAATGCCGCGCGGATCAAAGCGGGCGCGCAGCTCGCGGCTCAGTGCGGCCACCGGCGCCGGTTCGGGCTCGAAAGCCGGGGCCGTGCCGCGCAGGCAGGTCGCGTGCCCGCTGTAGGGCGCCGCCAGCGCCCGCGCATCCGTGCCCTCGGGCAGCAGTGCCCAGATCAGCCCGCCGCCCCAGTCCAGCACCACCTCGCCGCCCAGCCGCGCCAGGATGCCCGGCGCATCCGAAGGCTTGACCGAGAACCGCCAGATATCCCCCGCGCGGCCCTGAAACGGCCCCACCGCCGCCAGATCGGCCCAAATCTGCGCCGATCCGTCGCGCTCGATCCGCGCCCCGTGGGGCGCCAGAAGATCGGCCAGACGCGCCGCGCGATAGGCCACCGATTCCGCCAGCCCCTCGATGCGGATCACCGCACCAACGCCCGGCAGCCAGCCCGCCCCCGACACATCGAACGGAGATCCCAGCGCGACCGCCAGGGCAGCGGGCGCCGCAGTGGCCGGAATGTCCAGCACCACGGTCGCCTGCGCGGGCGCGGCGGGCAGCAGCTTGAACGCCACCTCCGAAATCACCCCCAGCGTGCCCCAGCTGCCCGCCAGCAGCTTGACCAGATCATAGCCGGTGACGTTCTTCATCACCCGCCCGCCATTCTTGACCACCGTGCCCGCCCCGTCGACAAAGCGCAGCCCGATCAGGCTGTCGCGGCAGGCCCCCGCCTGCACGCGCCGTGGCCCGGACACATTGGCCGCCACCACGCCACCGATCGTGCTTTCGCCAACGGTGCCCAGCAAGGCACCCCAACGCGCAGGTTCGAACGGCAGGCGCTGACCCTCGGCCGCCACCGCCGCCTCGATCTCGGTCAGGGTCGTGCCCGCCCCCGCAACCAGCGTCAGCGCGCCCGGTTCATACAGCCGGATGCCCGTAATCCCGACCTGCAGCGGCAGGCCCTGCCGCGCGCCCACGGGCCGGGTGCCGCCACCGACGATCTCGAACGGACCCTGCGCCGCACGGACCGCCTCGGCCAATTCCTCTTCGCTTGCAACCTTCATCCGCCCTGCCTTCTTTCTGGCTCAAATATCCTGCGGGGGTCCGGGGGTGCAAAACCCCCGGCCGCCTCAGCCCACGCGCCGCCCGGCACTGACGGCCAGCGGAAACACCTTGGCCGGATTCAGCAGCCAGCCCGGATCGAACACATCCTTGACGCGCATCTGCGCCTCCAGATCGGGGGCGGCGAACTGCACTTCCATCAGGTCGCGCTTCTCGATGCCCACGCCATGCTCGCCGGTCAGACAGCCGCCAACCTCGACACACAGCTTCAGGATCTCGGCGCCCAGCGCCTCGCAGCGCTGCAGATCGCCGGGCGTGTTGGCATTGTACAGGATCAGCGGATGCATGTTGCCGTCGCCCGCATGGAAGACATTGGCCACGTCCAGCCCGAATTGCGCACTCAGCGCCCCGATCCGGCGCAGCACCTCGGGCAGCGCGCTGACCGGAATCGTGCCATCCAGACACATGTAATCGTTGATCTGCCCCATCGCGCCGAAGGCCGACTTGCGGCCCAGCCAGATCCGCCGCGCCTCGTCCTCGGACTGCGCCTCGCGAAATTCGACCGGGCTGTGCCGCTCGGCGATCTGCCGGATCAGACGCAACTGCTCGTCAATCTCGGCGGCGCTGCCCTCGACCTCGACGATCAGCAGCGCCTCGCAATCGGGATAGCCGGCATGGGCGAAATCCTCGGTCGCGCGAATGCAGGGGCGGTCCATGAATTCGATCGCCACCGGCAGGACGCCCGCGCGGATGATGTCGGCCACACAGGCGCCCGCCACCTCGTTGGCATCGAACCCGATCAATACGGGACGCGCGCCCTCGGGCTTGGGCAGGATGCGCAGCGTGGCCTCGGTCACCACGCCCAACTGCCCTTCGGACCCGCAGATCACACCCAGCAGGTCAAGCCCGCCCGCATCGCACCACGGCCCGCCGATCTGCAGCACCTCGCCCGCCATGGTGACCAACGTCACCCCCAGCAGGTTGTTAGTGGTCACACCGTATTTCAGGCAATGCGCGCCGCCGGAATTCATCGCGATATTGCCCGCGATGGCACAGGCCAGCTGGCTCGACGGATCAGGCGCATAGAACCAGCCGTCGCTTTCGACCGCGCCAGTCACCGACAGGTTGGTGCGCCCGGCCTCGACCCGGATGAAGCGGTTTTCGTAATCGGTTTCCAGCACCGCATTCATCCGCGCCAGCCCCAGCACCACCGAATCGGCCGAGGGCATGGAGCCGCCCGCAAGGCTTGTTCCCGCGCCGCGCGGCACCACCGGCACGCCCTCGGCATGGCAGACCTTCAGTGCCGCCGCGACCTCGGCGGTCGAGCGCGGCAGCACCACCGCCAAAGGCGCACAGCGATAGGCCGACAGCGCATCACATTCATAGGCGCGGGTTTCCTCGGGCGTGTCGATCACGGCATCGGCGGGCAAAACCGCCCGCAGCCGCGCCACGATCGCCGCCTTGCGCGCCAGAATAGCGGCGCTGGGAATGGGCATTTCCATGAATGTTCCTCCGTTGTGGTAAAAAATTATAACCAATTTACGGATCTGGCAAGGCCGGATTACAGACGCTAGGGTGTCGTCATGGAAAACACCCTGCATATCGGCCCGCTCGGGCCTTGGGATCTGGCCGCGCTGGCCTTGCTGGTTGGCTGCTGGCTGTGGATCGGCTGGCGCACCGAACACCCGCCGGCGCAGCGTCCGTCGGTCGGGCGGCTGATGGAGGGATACCGGCGCGAATGGATGCGGCAGATGGTGACCCGTCAGCCACGCATTTTCGACGGGGCGATGATGGACGGGCTGCGGCAATCGACGACCTTCTTCGCCTCGACCGCGCTGATCGCGATCGGCGGCGGGCTGGCGCTGATCGGCAACCCCGAACGGATCACCGATCTGGCGCAGGATTTCGCGCTGGACGAAGGGCCGAAACTGCTGTGGGAGGCACGGATCCTGACCGCCGTCCTGTTCGGCGCCAACGCCTTCATGAAATTCGTCTGGTCGCACCGGCTGTTCAGCTATGCCGCGATCGCGATGGCGGCGGTGCCCAATGACGTGGCCGACCCGCTGGCCTATCCGCGCGCCGAACAGGCGGCGCTGGTCAATATCAATGCCGCCAAAAGCTTCAACCGCGGGCTGCGTTCGGTTTATTTCGCGCTGACGGCACTGGCCTGGCTTCTGGGGCCCGAGGTGCTGATGATCGTGACGCTGTTCACCACCGCGATGCTCTGGCGGCGTGAATTCGCCTCGACCGCGCGGCGCGCGCTACTGGACAACCCGCCGGTCTGAGCGCAGGTCAGGCCGCCTCCGGCGGGAGTATTTGGGCCAAGAAGAAAAGGCTTCGAGCTTCTTCTTGGCCCAAATACTCCCCGCGGAGCGTCCGCGATTGCCGCAGGCGGTCACGCAGTTTTGCGCCCGCGCCCTTCCACCATCCAGGCCGCAACGCTCAGCAGGGCGGCAATCAAGGCCCAGGCCCAGGCGGGCAGCAGCGGCGTCACGCGCAGATCCACGGTGGCCGTGGCGGCGCGCGGGGTGATGCCGACCCACCCGCGCCCCGCACTGGGGCGACCTGCGCGCACCGGGCGGATCGTGGGGATACCCTCTTCCAGCCGGGTGACGCCGCCGGTCGAGGCGGCAATGGCGGGTGCCAACGGCTCCGCGCTGGCGATGGTCTGTTCGTATTCGCGCGGGCTGGCCGGTCCAAGCGCCACGACCCGCTCCAGATCGCCTTCGGTCAGGCGATAGAGCCCGGACTCCGGGGCGACCCAGCGGGCGGTGAAGCGGCCCGGCGCGGTTTCGGTCAGGGGCAGTTCTGCGGTCGTGCCATCGGGCCGGGTCACGATCGCCGGCGCGGCGGTTTCGGCCATCGTGCGCCGCACCACCGTCAGGGCCAGGCTGCCCGGCTCGAGCTCGGCATAAAGAGCCTCTTCCTCCAGCTCGGGTTCCTTCATCTCCCAATGCGCAATGCGGCGCAGCAGTTCCAGCTGCGGGCCGCCGCCGTCATAGCCGCGATCCCACAGCCAGGCCTGATCCGACGCCAGCAGCGCCACGCGCCCCTTGCCCGCCCGCGACAGCACCAGCAGCGGCGCGCCGCGCGCGCCGTTCATCACCACCTCGCCCGAGGGGCTGGCCAATTCGATCTGCCGCAGCCAGCGGCCCCAGTGTTGCCCCGCCGCGTCGTCCTGCCCTTCGGGCGCGGGCGCGCCGGGCAGGCCCGCCGTTACCGGGTGGCGCAGGCCAAGTTCGGTCGGGCGCGGCACGAAGGGTTCCGACAGCACCCGCCCGGTCGGGCGCGCGGGCAGCACCGGCGCCAGATCGGTCTGCCACAGGCTTTCGACCGTGGCATATTCCGGCCCCGCCGCGACCAGCACCGCGCCGCCGTCTTCGACATAACGGCGGATATTGCTAAAATAGCTGGCGGGCAGGATGCCCCGTTCGCCGTAGCGATCAAAGATGATGAGGTCGAATTCGTCGATCTTGTCGATGAACAGTTCCTGCGTCGGGAAGGCGATTAGCGACAGTTCCGACACCGGCGTTCCGTCTTGCTTTTCGGGCGGCCGCAGGATGGTGAAATGCACCAGATCGACGCCAGCATCCGACTTCAGCAGATTGCGCCAGGTGCGTTCGCCCGCATGCGGCTGCCCCGAGACCAGCAGCACCCGCAGCCGGTCGCGCACGCCATTGATCTGCACCACCGCGTCATTGTTACGTGCGGTCAGCTCGCCCGTCAGGGGCGCGAGGCTGAACTGCACCACATTCTGCCCCCCGTGTTCGAGCGTGAGCGGAAGTTCCAGCTCCTTGCCGACGGTCACCTGATATGTGCGCGGCGCCCCGCCGTCGATCGCGATGCTCAGATCGGCGGTGCGTCCGGCGCTGGACGGGACCGCGCCCATATCCTCGATCCGCAGCCGGATCGCGGTTTCCTCGCCGATAATGCCGAAGGCGGGGGCGGTTTCGATCAGCAGGCGGCGGTCCCAATCGGCGGCGTGCCCGGTCAGCAGCAATTGCAGCGGCGCGGGCAGATCGGGGGTCAGGTCCGCGTCATGCACCTGCCCGTCCGAGACCACCAGCGCCCCCGCAACCCGCGCGCGGGGTTCTGCGGCCAGCGCCTCGGCCAGCGCCGCCCCGATCCGGGTGCCGCCGTTGTCGGCGCCGTCGGGCACGGTGATGCGGCGCAATTCGGTATTGGGCAGCGCGGCGATCTGGCGCCCGAGCGCCGCGATGGCGGCATCGGTCTGCCCGGCGCGATCCGACAGGGTCTGCGAGGCGCTGCGGTCATCGAGCAGCAGCACGATGTCGGACAGCGGCGCGGTCTGTTCGCGCTGCAGCGCGGGGCCCGAAAGGGCGGCCAGCAACACCGCCAGCGCCGCCCCGCGCAGCGCCCAGCCGGGCAGCCCGCGCCACAGCGCCAGCGCCACCAGCACCACGGCCAACGCCCCGCCGGCGACGATCAGCGGCCAACCCAGAAGTGGCGCGAAGGTCAGGCTCACCCCGGTCATTGGCCCAGCCTTTCCAGCAACGCGGGCACATGCACCTGATCGGATTTGTAATTGCCGGTCAGCACATGCATCACCAGATTGACGCCGAAGCGCAGCGCGGTTTCGCGCTGGCGTTCGCCCGCCTGCCCGCGCCCGACCGGGAACATCGCCATGCCATTGCCATCAATCGCCCAGGCCGCGGCCCAGTCGTTGCCGCCGATCACAACCGGCGTCACCCCGTCATTGAGGTTGCGAAACGGCATGCCCTCGGCCTGTTCCGCATCGGGGGGCGCGGCCTCGACCCAGATCGGCGCATCATAGCGGCCGGGAAAATCCTGCAACAGATAGAAGGTGCGGGTCAGGATATGGTCCGGCGGGATCGGTTCGAGCGGCGGAATATCCAGCGGCGCGGCCAGCGCCTGCAGCCGCCGCCCGGCCTCGGTTGCGGTGCCGAAACCCGCCAGATCGGCATCGCGCGTGTCGAACAGGATCATCCCGCCCCCGCGCAGATAGCGGTTGAGTTTGGCATAGGCCTGAGCCGAGGGCGCAGGCTGATTGGCAGTGACGGGCCAGTAGATCAGCGTGAACAGCGCCAGATCGTCGGTTTCCAGATCCAGCGTCATCGGCGCCGAAGGTTCCACCGTGGTGCGCCGCGCCAGCGTATCGGACAGCCCGCGCAGCCCGGCCAGCGCCACACGGTCGACGCCCGCATCGCCGGTGGCGATATGGGCCAGCACCACGTTCGAGGCGGCCTCGATCGCGCGGTCCTGCGCCATCTCGGCCCGGGCCTCTGGCGGGGCCGCCAGGATCAGCACCAGCAGAACCGCCGCCGCGCGCCCCACGCGCGGGCCCGACAGCCGCCCCGATACCGCCAGCGACGCGATCAGATCGGCCAGCAACGCCAGCAGTGCCGCCGCCAGCAGCGCACCTTTCAGCGGCCAGGCGCGCGGCGCGACATCGCCTTCAAGCGTCACGCCCGCGGGCCAGGTGGGCGCCGCCAGAACGCGGTCGGGGGCCAGCGCGTTCAGCGCCACCGCCCGCCCGTCGGCGGCATACAGACCGGGCGGCAGATCGGGGCCGGGCTGCGCGGTGGCCAGCACCTCGCCCGCGACACCGGGCGCCCCCTCGGCCCCGCCCAGCCGCCCGAACCCATCCAGAAGCTTTTGCGGAACCCAGGTCATCCCGGCCAGATCGCCCGCCTCGGGCGCGGCGCGGCGCGCGGAAATCGCCAGCCGTTCCAGCATCTGCGGGAACAGGCCCGACAGCGGCAGGCTGGACCATTCGGCATTGGCGGTAACGTGGAACAGCACGATCTCGCCGGTGCCGAAGCGCGCGCGGGTGACCAGCGGCGTGCCATCGGCCAGCGCGGCAATCGTGCGTTCGGCCAGTTCGGGGCCGGGTTCGGCCATCACCTGCGCGGTGACGGTCACATCCTCGGGCACGGCCAGCCCGGCAAAGGGCGACCCCTCGGGGAAGGGCGCCAGCGCGCGCGGCTCCCCCCAGCTCATCGTGCCGCCGACGGCGCGCCCGCCCGCGCGCAGCCGCACCGGCAGCAGCGGGTCGGTGTCGGTCTGCGCGGCGGCAAGGCGCGGCCCGGCGAAGCGCACCAACAGGCCGCCCTCTTCCAGCCACTCGGCCAGGCGGTCGGGTTCGGCAATATCGGCGACATCGGCCAGAATGATGACGTCGGGTTTCGCGGTCAGCACGTCTTCGAGCGTGCCCTCGATCAGATCGGCACTGGGGGCGAGCGCCTGACGCAGGTAATGTGTGGGGGTCAGCAGCTCCAGCCCCTCGCGCGCGGTGCCGCCCGCGATCAGCGCGACCTTGCGGCGTTTCACGGCGTCGTCGGTCAGGCTGACGGCACCGGCGCTGCGCAGCCCGGCAATCTCGAACCGGCTGACGCGGTTGCGCAGCTCGGGCGGCAGGTCGAAGCGCGCGACGGCCTGCGGGGCCCCCGCGAAATCCACGGTTTCGCGGGCCAGTTCACGTTCGATCCCGGTGGGATCAAGGCCGATGGCGCTCACATCAAGGGGCGCACGCGGCGCGGTGGTGGCCAGCACCGGCAGCGTCACCTGCGCCGCCTCGATCCGGGCCGGACCAAGCGCCAGAACCGGGGTCGCGGGTTGCCAGACGCTCAGCTTGCCACGGGCCTGCAAGGCGGTGGCCAACTGAGCGCGCCCCGGACGCGCCAGACCGTCCGACAGCCACAGCGTTTCGAACCCGCCCTCGGGCAGCGGCGGCAGGGCCGCCCCCGGCTCCCACGGTTTCGGGGTCAGGCCCGGCACAGTAGGCGCAAGATCGGTGGCCGCGCTGAAGCTGGGCGCCACGGGCGGAGGATCGCTCAGCGTAACAATCGCAACCGGCCGTCCGCTGGCCCCGGCCTCGGTCAGCGCGCGGTCGATCCGGGCTTGCCGGGCGGGCCAGTCGCGGGCCGACGCCCAGCTGGCATCCGCCACGATCAGCAATGGCCCCTGCCCCGGCGCAGTGACGACGGGGTTCAGCACCGGCCCGGCAAAGCCCACGATGGCTGCGGCCAGCGCCATCATCCGCAAGACCAAGAGCCACCAGGGTGTGCGCTCGGCCTGCACGGCCTCGTCGGTCAGCCCCAACAGCAGCGCGACACCCGGAAACCGGCGCCGGATCGGTGCGGGCGGCACCGCGCGCAGCAGCAGCCACAGGATCGGCAGGGCCAGAAGCACCAGCAAGACCCAAGGTGCGGTGAAGCCAAGCGGGCCGAGAACGGTCATCGCGCCCCCCGTTCCAGCGCCGCCCAAAGCCACAGCAGCGCGCCTTGCGCGGGCGCCCCGGTGTGATGCGTCGAAAATTGCCAGCCCGCCGCCTGCGCCAGCCCGGCCAGCCGCGCGCGCCGCTCGGCCAGACGGTCGCGATAGCGCGCGCGCAGATCCCCCGCCTTGCGGGTTTCAAAGCTGAGCGTGCCGCCGACCGATTCGAAAATCGTGCGCCCGTCGAAGGGGAAATCCTCTTCCACGGGATCAAGGATCTGCAGCATCACCCCCGAGACCCCGCGCCCGGCCAGCGCGCCAAGCGCAGCCTCCAACGCGCCCAGATCGCCCATAAAATCCGACAAGAACACGGCGCGCGCCTGCGGCCCGATCGCGGTGACATCGGGCGTGCTGTAATCGGCCATGCCCTGCGCCGCAGCCAGTTGCGCGGCCAGAACCATCAGCTGCGCGCGCCCCGGGCGCGGCGGCGCCAGGGGGCCGGTCAGGCCCACCCGCTCGCCCGCGCGGATCATCAGCACCGCCAGCGCCAGCGCCAGCAGCCGCGCGCGTTCGGCTTTCTGCGGGCGGGCAGCGCGGCCCTCGGGGGCACCGGAAAACCGCATCGAGGCCCCGTCATCGACCCAGATATGCGCCGATTGCGCCAGCTGCCATTCGCGATCGCGCACGAATTGCACATCGGACCGGGCCGAGCGGCGCCAGTCGACGAACCGCGCCTCGTCGCCCGAATGCGCCGGGCGGTATTGCCAGAATTCCTCGCCCGGGCCGGCGCGGCGGCGGCCATGGCCGCCCATCTGCACCGTCGCGGCCAGTTGTTCCGCCGCCAACAACAGCGGCGGCAGGGCGCGGGCCGCGGTTTCGGCCTCGCGGCGCAGGGACAGGCCCGCGCTGGGGGCTGGGCTGGTCACTCGGCCGCCTCGGATAGACCGGCAACCTCGGCGCAGACCCGCGCGATGACGGCGGCCAGGGTTTCACCCCGCGCGCGCGCGGCGAAAGACAGGGCCATGCGGTGGCTCAGCACCGGGCGCGCCATTGCCAGCACATCCTCGACCGAGGGCGCCAGACGGCCCTGCAACAGGGCCCGCGCCCGCACCGTCAGCATCAGCGCCTGCGCGGCGCGCGGCCCCGGCCCCCAGGCCAGCGCCTCGCGCACGACGGGCAGCGCCTCGGGTTCGGCCGGGCGGCAGGCGCGCACCAGATCAAGGATCAGATCGACCACGCTTTCGCCCACCGGCATCTGCCGCACCAGCGCCTGCGCGGCGATCAGCTCATCGCCCGAAAACACCTGATGCGCGGTGTCGCTTTCGGCGCCGGTGGTTGCCAGCAGGATGTCACGCTCGGTCGCGCGGTCGGGATAGTCCACGTCGATCTGCACCAGGAACCGATCCAACTGTGCCTCGGGCAGCGGATAGGTGCCCTCCTGCTCGATCGGGTTTTGCGTGGCCAGAACGTGGAACGGCCGCCCCAGCGGACGATGCACGCCCGCCACGGTCACCTCGCGTTCCTGCATCGCCTGCAGCAGCGCCGATTGCGTGCGCGGGCTGGCGCGGTTGATTTCATCGGCCATCAGCAACTGGCAGAACACCGGCCCTTCCAGAAAGCGGAACGCCCGCGTGCCATCGGGCGCGGTTTCCAGCACTTCCGAGCCCAGAATATCGGCAGGCATCAGATCGGGCGTGAACTGTATGCGCGAGGCATCAAGCCCCATCACTGTGGACAGCGTATCGACCAGCATCGTCTTGCCCAGACCCGGCAGGCCGACCAGCAACCCGTGCCCGCCCGACAAGAGCGTGGCCAGAACCAGTTCGACCACATGGTCCTGACCGATGAAGCGGCGGTTGATCGAGGCCCGCGCCTGCGCCAGCTTTTCGCCCAAACGTTCGATTTCAGCGATCAGATCGGCAGGCTCGGTCATGACAAAGGCTCCAACAAGGCTATAGTCTTCAGCAAAGCAGATAACCGCCCCGGACCCAATCGCAAAGCGCAGATGACACAGACACCAAAGCCACAAAATGACGTGAAGCCGCCCAGTGCCGACGGGCTGGCCCAGGCCGCAAGCACCGCCAGCAAGAAGGGCCCGCCGCCCGTGCATCTGTGGAATCCGCCGTTTTGCGGCGACATGGACATGGAAATCCGCCGCGATGGCACCTGGTTCTACCTGGGCACACCGATCGGGCGGCCCGCGCTGGTGAAGCTGTTCGCCTCGATCCTGAAGCTGGAGGACGGCAAATATTTTCTGGTGACCCCGGTCGAAAAGGTGGGCATCCGCGTGGTCGATGCGCCCTTCGTGGCAGTCGATTGCGACATTTCGGGTGAAGGCACGGCGCAAACCCTGCGCTTCACCACCAATGTGGGCGATACCGTCACCGCCGGTCCCGACCACCCGATCCGGGTCACGCGCGATGCAGATGGCGAGCCCAGCCCCTATGTCCATATCCGCCGCGGGCTGGAGGCGCTGATCGACCGCAAGACGTTCTACCGGCTGGTCGACACGGCCGTGCCAGGCCCGCATGAAGGTGGCGACTGGCTGGGCCTGTGGTCGGGGGGCCTGTTCTTCCCGATCATCCCGATGGCGGAGCTGTAAGTGCCGAAATTCGCCGCCAACCTGACGATGCTGTTCACCGAACTGCCCTTCATGGAGCGCTTCGCCGCCGCCAAGGCCGCAGGCTTCGATGCGGTCGAGGTGCTGTTTCCCTACGATTGTTCCGCCACGGACATGCGCTATCAGCTGGTGATGAACGACCTGACGCTGGTACTGATCAACACGCCGCCGCCCAATTTCACCGGCGGGCCGCGCGGCTTTGCCGCCGTGCCAGGGCTGGAGGAACGGTTTCGCCGCGATTTCGAACGCGTGCTGCGCTATGCCGATGTGCTCAAACCGCGCGGGGTGCACATCATGTCGGGCGCCGCCGAAGGGGCCGAGGCCCGCGCGACCTTCATCGAAAACCTGACCTGGGCGGCCGCCCGCGCGCCCAGGCTGACCCTGACGATAGAGCCGATCAACCGGATCGACATGCCGGGCTATTTTCTGGACGACTTCGACCTGGCGGCCGAGGTGCTGGACGCCGTGGCCGCGCCGAACCTGCATCTGCAGATCGACATGTATCACGCCCACCGGATCACCGGCGATGCCCTGGGGGTCTGGGCACGACACGGGCACCGCGCAGCGCATATCCAGATCGGCGGTCTGCCGGACCGGCATGAACCGCTGGCCAGCCCGCATCTGGACTATCCGGCGTTTTTCAAACGGCTGGACGCCGAAGGCTACAGCGGTTTCGTGTCGGGCGAATATACCCCCGCGGGCCGCACCGAGGACGGGCTTGGCTGGTTAAAGGGCTGAACCGCGCGGCCCCTGATCGGCGCATCCCAGCAGGCGGGTCTCTGGCTCCAGCGTGACATGGGTCAGGCCGAAATCGCTGGCCAGCATCGCCTTGGCCCGGGCAATGGTGGCCGCGAAATCGGCGCCCTCGGGCAGCACCAGATGCGCCTCCAGCGAGCTGCGCCGCTCGTCGATCTGCCACAGGTGCAGGTGGTGCACATCCTCGATCCCGCCAAGCGCAGCCAGCGCCTCGCGGATCTGCCCCGCCTTGCCCGGATGCGGCGCGCCCAGCATCAGAATGCGCAGCACGGGCCGGATCTCGCCCGCGACGTGCCACAGGATGAACAGCGAAATCCCGACGGTCAGGATCGGATCGACCAACCGCCAGTCCCACAGCAGGATCACGATGCCGCCGATGATGACCGCGACCGAGGCCCCGGCATCCGCCAGATTGTGCAGGAACGCCGCGCGGATGTTCACGCTGTCGCGGCTGAGCCGCCAGGTCAGCGCGGCGGTGCCCAGATCAATCACCAGCGCCAGAACCGCCAGCCAGACCACGATCCAGCCATCGACGCCGGGCGGGTCGATCATCCGACCGGCGGCCTCGACCATGAGCCACAGCGCCACCAGCACCAGCGCGACATAATTCACCAGCGCCGCCACCACCTCGGCCCGGGCCCAGCCAAAACTCATTGCCGCGCTCGGCCCCCGCCGCGCCAGACGGCGTGCGCCGAAGGCCAGCACCAGCGCCGCCGCATCCGAGAAATTATGCACCCCGTCCGCAATCAGCGCGACCGACCCCGCGACCAGCCCGCCCGCGACCTGCGCCGCGGTCAAGGCCACGTTGATCCCGACAGCCGCCGCGACCTGCCGGTCGCCCGCATCCGCGCTCAGATGATGGTGGTGATGACCGGCGTGGTCCTGTGGGGCGTGGTGGTCGTGGGGCATCCCTTGATCCTTCGTCCGAGGGGGCGCTGCCCCCGCGCGTTCCGCGCCCCCCGGGATATTTGCACCAAGGTGACAGGCAACCCCGCCCCTTCACCTTGGTCCAAATATCCCCGCCGGAGGCACCCGCAGCTTCCGCCCGCGCAGGGGAAAGGTCAATGCGCCTCGGCCCAGCTTGCGCCCTGCCCGGCATCCACCACCAGCGGGACCGAGAGTTTCACGGCCGGCTCGGCGGCGGTTTCCATGACATGGCGCGCGCGGTCGATCAGATCGGGCACGGCCGCCTCTTCGACCTCGAAGATCAGTTCGTCATGCACCTGCAGTAGCATCGTCGCGGGCAAGCCCGCAATCGCGGACGGCATGCGGATCATCGCGCGGCGGATGACATCGGCGGCTGCACCCTGGATCGGCGCGTTGATCGCCGCGCGTTTGGCAAAGCCCGCGCCCGGGCCCTTGGCGTTGATCTCTGGGGTGTGGATCTTGCGGCCGAACAGGGTCTGCACGAAGCCATGTTCCTTGGCGAAGGCCACGGTGTCATCCATGTATTGCCGGATGCCGGGGAAGCGTTCGAAATAGCGGTCGATGAAGCCCTGCGCCTCGGCGCGCGGGATGCGCAGGTTGCGCGCCAGCCCGAAGCCCGAGATGCCGTAGATCACCCCGAAGTTGATCGCCTTGGCCTGACGGCGGATCATCGGGTCCATGCCCTCGACCGGGACGCCGAACATTTCCGACGCGGTCATGGCGTGAATGTCGATCCCGTCCTTGAACGCCTGTTTCATCGCCGGCAGGTCGGCGACATGGGCCAGGATGCGCAGCTCGATCTGGCTGTAGTCGAGCGAGACGATCTTCATGCCGGGGCCCGCCACGAAGGCCTCGCGGATCTTGCGGCCTTCGTCGCTGCGCACGGGGATGTTTTGCAGGTTCGGGTCGGTCGAGGCCAGACGCCCGGTGTTCGCCCCCGCGATCGAATAGCTGGTGTGCACGCGCCCGGTTTCGGGGTTCACATGGGTTTGCAGCGCGTCCGTATAGGTCGATTTCAGTTTCGCGATCTGGCGCCAGTCCAGCACGCGCGCGGCCAGTTGCGCGGCCTGCGGCTGATCCTCCATCGTGGTGATGTCTTCGAGCACATCGGCGCCGGTCGAATAGGCGCCCGCCTTGCCTTTCGATCCGCCCGGCACGCCCATCTGATCGAACAGGATCTCGCCCAGCTGCTTGGGGCTGCCGACGTTGAAGGGTTGGCCGGCAATCTCCTGAATCTCGGCCTCCAGCCCCGCCATGCGTTGCGCAAAGACATTCGACATCCGCGCCAGAACCGCGGCATCGACCCGCACGCCCGCCATTTCCATATCGGCCAGCACCGGCACCAGCGGGCGTTCGAGCGTTTCATAGACGGTCGTCACCCGCGCCTGATGCAGTTGCGGCTTGAACCGCTGCCACAGCCGCAGTGTGATGTCGGCATCCTCGGCCGCATAGGGCACGGCCTTGTCGATGGCGACCTTGTCGAAGGTGATCTGGTTCTTCCCCGTGCCCAGCAGATCCTTGATCGGGATCGGGCGGTGGCCCAGATAATCGGCGCTGAGCGTATCCATGCCGTGCCCGTGCAGCCCCGAGAACATCGCGTAAGACATCAGCATCGTATCGTCGAACGGGGTCACACGAATGCCGTGGCGGGCAAAGATCTTGAAGTCATACTTCATGTTCTGCCCGATCTTCAGGATCGCATCGTCTTCCAGCACGGGCTTGAGCAGCGCCAGCGCCTCGGCCATCGGCATTTGCCCGGGTGCCGCTTCGGTGCCGCCGAACAGATCGTCGCCGCCGGTGGTGTGGCCGAGCGGAATATAGGCGGCCTTGCCCGGCGTGGTGCAGATCGACACGCCGACCAGATCGGCCTTCATTTCGTCCAGGCTGGTGGTTTCGGTATCGACCGCGATCCAGCCCTTGGCACGGGCTTCACCCAGCCATTCGGTCAGGGTCGCCGCGTCGCGGATGCAGGTATAGGCGGTGGTGTCGAACGGCAGCTCGGGCGCGGCTTGCGGGGCGGTGGCGGGTTCGCTGGCAGCAACCGGCGCAGTCACCGGGACCGGAACCGGGACCGCGGCGCCGAATTTCTCGGCCACGCGCTTGGTCAGGGTGCGAAACTCCATCCGGTTGAGAAAATCGATCAGGGTTTCCGTGTCAGGCGTCTTCACTTCCAGACTATCCAGCGTGAAGTCGAGCGGCGTATTTTCGTCCAGCGTCACCAGCCGCTTGGACAGACGGATCTGATCGGCGAAATTCTGCAAGGTCTCGCGTCGTTTGGGCTGCTTGATCTCGGCCGCGCGGTCCAGCAGGGTTTCCAGATCGCCATATTCGTTGATCAGCAGTGCCGCCGTCTTGATGCCGATGCCCGGTGCGCCCGGCACGTTATCGACAGAATCGCCTGCCAGCGCCTGCACATCCACCACCCGATCCGGCTGCACGCCGAATTTCGCCTCGACCTCTTCGGGGCCGATGCGCAGGTTCTTCATCGCGTCGAGCATCTCGACACCGCCGCCCACCAGCTGCATCAGATCCTTGTCCGAGGAAATGATGGTGCAGCGCCCGCCCGCCTCGCGCGCCTGACGCGCCAGGGTGGCGATGATGTCGTCGGCTTCGTAGCCCTCGGTCTCGATGCAGGCGATGTTGAAAGCGCGCGTGGCTTCGCGGGTCAGCGGAAATTGCGGCCGCAGGTCTTCGGGCAGTTCGGGGCGGTTGGCCTTGTATTCGGGATAGATGTCATTGCGGAAGGTCTTGGCGCTGTGATCGAAGATCACGGCCGCATGGGTGGGCGTATCGGCGCCGTTGCCATCCTCGATATAGCGGAAGATCATGTTGGCGAACCCCGCCACCGCGCCGATCGGCAGCCCGTCGGATTTGCGCGTCAGGGGCGGCAGCGCGTGATAGGCGCGGAAGATGAAGGCCGATCCGTCGATCAGATGCAGATGGCAGCCTTTTCCGAAGCTCATGCGTATTCTCCCGTTGCGCGTCCGCCCCGTTTTGCCACAGCCGGGCGCGGCCCGAAACCCGAAACGAAAAAGGCGGCCCGAAGGCCGCCCCGCGTGACGCCTGCGCGTCAGACCGTCGGATCAGTGGTCGTCATGCGCGTGGGCGCGGTCGATCACGAATTTCTTGTCGCAATAGGGGCACTCGACCTCGCCGGTGTCTTTCGGGATGGTCAGCCAGACGCGCGGATGCCCCAAGGCGCCTTCGCCGCCGTCACAGGCGATCTTCCACGAGGTCACGACTTGGGTTTCGGGGGCGGTGATGCTCATCGGTGGCTCCATTGCACAGGGCGCGCGGCTGCGCCTTTTGGTCGCGCATTCTAGCGATTGCACCGGGCGGGGCAAGGTGCATCGCGCCCCCGCCCCTGCGCCGGGTCAGGCGCGGTTCAGCATGCGGCCAAGGTTGCGCCCGGCCAGAATATGCAGGTGGTAATGCGGGACTTCCTGCACGCCGTTCTCGCCGGCATTTGTGATCGCGCGATAGCCCGCGCCACCCATGCCCGGCTCGATCCCCAGCATCGCACAGACCTTGCCGGCGGTGCGGTAGAAATCGACGATCTCGGCCTCGCTGGCCGCGTTCGAGAAATGGTCGAAATTCACATAAGCGCCTTTCGGGATCACCAGCACATGATCGGGCGCCTGCGGGGCAATATCGCGGAAGGCCAGCGTGTGCCCGGTTTCCAGAACCGTGTTGTTGGGGATTTCGCCACGCAGGATGCGTGCGAAAATATTCGTATCGTCATAGGCATAGGCCACGGGGGATTCTCCTCAATCGACGAACAGATAATCGGTCGCGGCGATGCGATGTGCAAGCTCCGGGTCGCAGCCCAGAAACCGCGCCAGCGGTGGCGCGTTTTCCTCGGGGCTGGCAGACTGGCGTATCCGCATGAAGGCCGGGAACTGTGCGTCCCGCATCCGGTCGCTTTCGAATTTCAGATCGAAGCGGATCGTCGGCAGCAGCCGGTCGATCACCTCTTGCGGGGTGCGTTCACCCGCCAGACCGACACGGCGCGCATGGCCCAGCAGATAGTCATCGGTGAAATCGCATTCGATTTCCAGCACCCGCGTCACCGCCTTGTCCGAGGTGAAATCCCGCATCAGGTCATAGGCGGCCGGGTCCAGACAGATCACCAGCCTGTCCGACTTGTGATAGTCGAACAGCATCCGCACCAGCGCCCGGCGGTGGCGGTTGCGCTTGTCCAGCGTGCGTTCGATGCCGCCCAGATCGGGCAGGCCGCCTTCCTCGTTGAACAGATATTCCACCGCGGGAATATCGGTCTGCGCGCGCACCTGATCGACCAGCCGCTTGGCGACATGCCATTTCTTGCACACCACCATCATCAGCGTCCGCTCGCGCCCGAGGCTCGATTCCGTTTCCCAGAACCGCGGCGCGAAGCGGCGCCCGATCCGGCCGCGGCCGCTCAGAAACTTGAACAGCGAGCGTCCCTCGTTCGAGATCGGAAACTGCACGCCGCGCTCGCCCCACAATTCGCCCAGCCGCGCCTTCAGCTCGGTCGCTTCGGGGCTGATCTTGCGCGCAAACAGGAAATCCTGGCTCAGCAGCAGGTCGTAATGGTCGTTATAGAAGGTCACCGGCATGCCGTAATCGGTGAACATCAGGAAGGTCAGCGTGCGCGTGCGGATTTCCAGATCCGGCACGACATGGCGCACGATGGTCTGGAAAAACGTCTCGTCGGGAATCCAGGTGGTCTTGAAGAACCGCATCACGTCGGGGCGGACGGCACAGAAATCCAGCACCGCCTCGATCGTCGTGCGACGCAGGCACCACCACTGGCTGCCGATCATCATCTGCAGGTCATCGGGCACCTGACGGGTCAGCCCCAGCGCCCGCTGCACCTCCATGCTCTTGTAGAACAGCCATTTCTGACTGCGCTCATTGAACCAGTGCCGATAGATCAGCCGTTCCTGCTTGATCCCGGTCTTGATCCAGTCCGAGGTGAAGTAATCGAAGCTTTCGATGTAATCGACATCGTCGCGATCCAGCAGCGCGTGCGCATATTCCGCCGTCTTGATCTGCATGCAATCGCCCGACAGCATGTAGAAATGCGTCGCATCCGGGAAGGCCGCGATCGCCGCCTTCACCGCCTCGAGCGAGGCGCCCACCAGGCTCCACTCACCCCAGCCGCATTTCAGCCGCCGGCGCGCAAAGGTGACCCGCGGATTGTCGTCCAGACGGTTGCGGATGCGGTTATAGTCGGCGGGCTTTGCGCGCGCATCGAAATGGATCGACACATAATCCCCGGTCGCCGTCAGCCGCTCGGCCTGCCGGATAATTCCATCCGGGTCCTTATGCGTCAGAAGGATAAAGGCGATTTTTGCCATATTCGAAACAAGCCAGGGGTCAGATGCGCGATTATCTGCGTTGATACCTTCAATGGACGTTGAAATAACAGAGGTTCTTTGATTTTTAAGGATGAATTATTAGGCTCTGCCATCCCCCGGGGATGCGGGGCACACAAGGAGGCTGATTCATGGGTTTTCCCGGCACCTGGATGACCGAAAGCGAAAGCGTCGTTTATCGGGTCGTTCCGAAATGTGCCTGTTCCTCGATCGGGCAGATCATGTTCTATTCCGATCACGGCCGCTTCTTCGACGGGGACATCCACGATTCCACCTCGGGCCTGCACAAGTGGTCGCAGGACTACAGCCAGAAACTGATCGAAGCGAATGTGAAGGCCCATAAATCCTATGCCTTCACCTGCGTGCGCAACCCCTATGCCCGCATCCTCAGCTCGTTCTTCGACAAGATCTGCGGCATCCAGCGCAACGGGAAACGCTATCGTGGCAGCCTGGTGCCGCAGCTGATCCAGAAATACGGTATCGAGGTGGGCAGCCCCGAGGACGGGTTCGAATTCGATCAGATCAAATCCTTCCGCCGCTTCCTGCTGTTCGCGCGCGACACCATCCGCTGGCGCCGCCCGATGGAGCCCGACATCCACTGGTCGGCGATGTCCGGCCATATCTCGACCTTCATCGTCAACGGCGGCACCTACGACAACATCTTCTTCACCGAGAAGTTCAACGAAGGCATGCAATCGGTTCTGGATGCGATAGAGACGCCGGTGCAGGTGGATCTGGCCCAGATCCCGAAATTCAACGAATCCGAAGGCCACGGCCCGAAACGCGCGCACAAGGTCAGCGACTATTTCGACGACCTGTCGCGCCACCTGATCTGGGAAATCTACAAGAAGGATTTCCAGCTGTTCAAATACGACTTCGACGACCCGGACAACAAGATGCCCACGGGCGAGGTCGATCTGGCCGAGGTTCACGCCAAGCTCGGGAATTGAGGCCCGGGCCCTGAAACGACACAGGGGGGCGCTGCCCCCCTCTTTGCCTTCGGCAAATTCACCTCCCGGGATATTTCAGCCAGAAAGAAAGCGCTTCATGTCCTTCTTTCTGGTGCAAATATCCCGGGGGAGCCCGGCACGGGCGGGGGCAGCGCCCCCTTGCCCGTTCAGATCAGGCCGTGGTTGCGGAACAGTGCCTTGACGTCGGTTTCCGGGCGGGCGCCGAAATGGCTGATGACTTCGGCGGCCGCGACGCAGCCCATCTCCCCCGCAACCTTCAGGCTTTGCCCGGTCGCATAGCCGTACAGGAAGCCCGCCGCGAACTGATCGCCTGCGCCGGTCGCATCGACCGGCACGACGCGATGCACCGGCACCTCGACCCGTTCATCACCCCGGATCAGCACCACATCGTCGCCCGAACGGGTGCAGACCACCATCGGGCATTCGCCAGCGGCCTGTTTCAACGCGTTGTCCAGACCGGTCTGATAGAGCGATTCCCACTCGTGCTGGTTGCCGATCACATAATCCATCTCGTCGCGCACCAGCCGGCGGAAGCTATCGCGGTGACGGTCCACGCAGAACGGATCGCTCAAAGCGATCCCCGCCTTACCGCCGCCGCGCCGCGTCGCCTGTGCCGATTTGAGGAAGGCCGCCTTGCCGTGATCCTTGTCGAAGAGATAGCCTTCAAGGAACAGGATCTGCGCAGTCTCGGCCACCTCCAGCGGCACATCCATCGTGCCCAGATCGGCGCCGATCCCCAGATAGGTGTTCATCGACCGCTCGCCATCGGGGGTGACGAAGATCATCGAGCGCGAGGTCGGCAGCTCGGCGCGCGCCTCGACCGGCGGATTGACGAAATCCGTGCCCTCGGCCTGCATCGCGGCGATGTAGAACCGCCCCAGCGCATCGTCGCGCACCCGCCCGATGAAGGCGGTGGACAGCCCCATGTTGCCCAGCCCCGCCAGCGTGTTGGCCACCGACCCGCCCGGCGCCTGCGTGCGCTCCTTCATCGCGGCATAGAGCGTCTCGGCGCGGTCACGCTCGATCAGCTGCATGATGCCCTTCTCGATGCCCATATGGTCGAGGAAGCTGTCGTCGGTCTGGCTCAGCACGTCGACGATGGCGTTGCCGATCCCGACAACCTGATACTGTTTCACGGGGTTTTCTCCTCGAAGGGGCAAAGGTCGCGGATCACGCAGACCCCACATTTCGGTTTGCGCGCGGTGCAGATGTAGCGGCCATGCAGGATCAGCCAGTGATGCGCGTGGCGCTGGAATTCGACGGGCACATTGTCTTCGATGGCGCGCTCGACCGCCTCGACATCGCGCCCCGGGCAGATGCCGGTGCGGTTGCCGATGCGGAAGATATGGGTGTCAACCGCCTGTGCGGGAAAGCCGAACCACATGTTCAGCACCACATTGGCGGTCTTGCGCCCGACGCCGGGCAGCGAGGTCAGCGCCGCGCGCGAACTGGGCACCTCGCCGTCGAACCGCTCGACCAGGATTTCGGACAGGCGGATCACGTTCTTCGCCTTCTGCCGGAACAGGCCGATCGTCTTGATCTGTTCGGTCAGCCCCTCGATCCCGAGCGCCAGCATCTTTTGCGGCGTGTCTGCAATGGCGAAAAGCCCGCGTGTGGCCTTGTTCACCCCCGCGTCGGTGGCCTGCGCCGACAGCGCCACCGCCACCAGCAGGGTGAAGGCGTTGGTATGTTCCAACTCCCCCCGGGGTTCGGGCTCCACCGTCTGGAAACGGTGGAAAATCTCTTTCATCGTGCGGTAGTCGAGCTGTCTGGCCATCCGCCATCCTATGCCCGCACAGGCGCTGGCGGGCAAGGCCCAGCCCCTGCCAGGCCCGGGAATTCGGCAGGATTTTTCAGAAAATTGGCCGCAACTCTCTGGCGACGTTAACCTGCCATTTGCCGCAGTGCGCAACACTGCCGGAACCGGATACGGCAGGAGGGAATCGCGTTGGATTGGCAAGCGGGCTATCCCATCACCGCGCTCGAAAAGGCCACGGAGGTGGGCACATGGGTGCTCGACCCCGGGTTTGACGCCGCGCGTATGCTCTGGCGGATCCGCGACGCCCCGCAGGGCTGTGTGGTGCAGGATGCCGCGGGCGAGCCGGTGGTCACAGGAACGATGACCGCCGATCTGCCGCTGTTGCTCGAAAAACCGGGGGGCGGCACGATCCGTCTTGACCGGATCGAAATAGACGGGGTGCTGCGCCTTTATCTGCCGTCCGAATTTCTGATCCCGGGCCTGCGCTATCCCGAAAGCGCGCCAGACTGGTGCGGTGCACGCCCCGCCTCGCCCGAGGAGGTGGCGGCCCTGCCCGGCCTTGGCACCGGCACGATGATCGCCACCGACGACGGCCCGCAGCCGATCGACTGGCTGCGGCCGGGCGACCGGATCCTGACACGCGACAATGGCTATCAGCCGCTGCTGTGGCTCGACCGGCAGGTTATTCCGCGTCGCGCCCCGCCCGACAGTCGCCCGATCCTTCTGGCCGCTGACAGCTTCGGCGCGGCATTGCCCGAACGTCCGGTTCTGGCCTCTCCGGGTCTGGGCGTTCTATTGGCAGGTCACGAGCTGGAGTTGTGGTTCGGCGAGCATGAAATGTTCGCACTGGCGCAGCATCTGGCGCCGGAGGCCGCGGTGGCAGAGGGGCGCCAGAACCTCTACAGCCTGCTGTTGCCCGCCCCCGAGGTCATTCTGGCCGACGGGCTGTGGGTCGGCTCGGTCCAGGCCGACCCCGCATTCCTGGCCCATCTGCCCGACCGGGTGCGCGCGGTGCTCGCCTCGCGACTGGGCTCGCCGCATGCACGCGGCGCCCGCGGATGGCTGGAGCACTGGGAGGTGGCGATGTTTCGTCGCGCCCGGACCGCGCGCCAGCGCAGGATTGCCGCCTGAGCGCAAAACCCGCAGCTTTCGGGTCGCGCGGGGCCGAAGTCGGCCCTAGAGTGACGCTGAAGGAGGCGCCATGAGCCAGATCCAACCCCCGCCGGGAGAGCCGGAAACCGCCCTGGAGGCGCAGTATCATTACCGCGTCATTGCCCGTGCCTTGCGCGTGATTGATGCCGCACAAGACGCAGGGCAGAGCCTGTCCCTGCCCGATCTGGCCACTCAGCTGGGCATGAGCACAGCCCATTTCCAGCGGGTATTCTCGGCATGGGTGGGGGTTTCCCCCAAGCGGTATCAGCAATATCTGAGCCTGTCGCTGGCGCGCGAATTGCTGGCCCGGCGGATGCCGCTTGACGCGGTGGCCGATGCTGCGGGCCTATCGGGCAGCGGGCGGCTGCACGATCTGATCCTGCGCTGGGAAGCGATGACACCGGGGGAATTCGCGCAAGGGGCCGCGGGAATGGTGCTGAGCTGGGGGCGGTTCGAGTCGCCCTTCGGGCCCGTGCTGGCGGTGGCCACCCCGCGCGGGCTGTGCGGTCTGGCCTTCACTGCGGAAACCGGATTTGACGCGGCCTTTGCCGATCTGGCCGCACGCTGGCCCGGCGCGCGCATGATCGAGGATGCCGAAGCGATTCGTCCCTGGGTCATGGCCGCGCTGAGCGGTCATGGCGAAGCGGCACTGACGCTGATCGGCGCGCCGTTCCAGATCAAGGTGTGGGAGGCCCTGCTGGCGATCCCCTCGGGTCAGGTGACAACCTACTCCGAAATTGCCGCCGCCATCGGCCACCCGACCGCCGTCCGCGCAGTGGGCACCGCGGTCGGGCGCAACCCGATTTCCCTGCTGATCCCCTGCCATCGCGCCCTGCGCAAGTCGGGGGGGCTGGGCGGATACCACTGGGGATTGCCGGTCAAACGCGCCATTCTGGCGCACGAGGCCGCCCGGGCCGAGGCCGGGTAACGCCGCCCTCCCCCGAAAGTGATGCGCGAAATCCCGCCGCCACTGCAGATCGCATGGAACAATTCCCGCAAAACTGTCTTAATAAGACGGAACGCTCCGCATGGGGCAGTAAGTCAAGGGCAGAACACATGAAACGGATCCCTCTTCTTTCGCTGGGTATGGCCGGGCTGATCGGCCTGGGCGCCTGCACCACCGACACCTACAACGGCAGCTATTACGACGACGGCACCGCACCGACGCAAAGCCGCGCCACCACGGGCGCAGTGACGGGGGCGATGCTGGGCGGTATTCTGGGGGCCTCGTCCGGCGGCGATGAGCGGTTGACCAAGACGCTTGCGGGCGCGGCGGTCGGCGGCCTGATCGGCGGCGCCATCGGCAGCCAGCTGGACAAGCAGGCGCAGGAACTGCGTCGCGATCTGGACACGAACGGCGTGTCGGTCGTCAACACCGGCTCGCAGCTGGTCGTGACCATGCCGCAGGATGTGCTGTTCGCCACCGACAGCGCCGCGGTCCGTCCCGACCTGCAGCGTGACCTTTACACTCTGGCGGGCAGCCTGAACCGCTATCCCAACACCACGATCGAAGTGATCGGCCACACCGACAACCGGGGCGATGCGGCGTATAACCAACGCCTGTCGCAAAACCGCGCCAATGCGGTGGCCAATGTGCTGATCGGTGCGGGCGTGCCGCGGTCGCGTCTGGTGGCCTATGGCCGTGGCGAGGATCAGCCGATCGCCTCGAACCTGACCGCCGAAGGCATGGCACAGAACCGCCGCGTCGAATTCATCATTCGCCCGAACCAGTAAGACGGCGCGTGACGTAACAGCAGGCCGGGCCTTTTGGCCCGGCTTTTTCATGGCCGATTTTCATTGCCCCCCCCCGGAAGGTGGTCATACATCTTGACCAAAGGGGAGACAGAATGCCGTTTCAGAAGATCGAATCCGAGAAACTCGCCTCGGCCGTGGTGCGTCAGATCGAAGGGCTGATCCTGCAGGGCATCCTGCGCCCCGGCGAGCGTCTGCCATCGGAGCGAGAGCTCTCCGAACGACTGGCGGTATCGCGCCCCAGCCTGCGCGAGGCCGTGGCCGAGTTGCAGGAGGCGGGGCTGCTGACCACACGCGCGGGCGCCGGGATCTATGTGGCCGATGTGCTCGGCTCTGCGTTTTCGCCGGCCCTGATCAAGCTTTTCGCCCAAAACGAGCAGGCGGTTTTCGATTACCTGTCCTTCCGGCGCGATCTGGAAGGGCTGGCCGCCGAACGGGCCGCGCGGTTGGGATCGGACACCGATCTGGCGCTGGTCGATACGCTGTTCAAGCGCATGGAAGCCGCGCACAGCAAACGCAACCCCACCGACGAGGCCGAACTGGACGCGCAGTTTCACATGGCCATCATCGAGGCCAGCCACAACATCATCATGCTGCACATGATGCGGGCGATGTTCGACCTGCTGGCCGAGGGCGTGTTCTATAACCGCTCGGTCATGTTCCGAAATCGCCCGACACGCGACGCGCTGCTGGAACAGCACCGCGCGATCAACAGCGCGATTCAGGCGCGCGACGGGGCCGCAGCCCGGGCCGCCGTGGCCGCGCATATGGATTATGTTGACCTGGTGCTGAGCGAACAGCGCAAGGCCGAGCGGCACGAAGCACTGGCCCGGCTGCGGCTGCGCCACGAAGCCGAAAAATAAGCCCTGAAATGCAAAAAACCCGGCGCGAGGCCGGGTTTTTCAGATCTGTCAACCGATCAGTGCAGGCGGGTTTCGACTTCGGCAATTGCCGCGTCGATCATGCCGGCCTTTTCCTGCGCCGTCATCTGCTTGGCCAGCACCTCGCCGGCCGCAGCGATCGCCACAGTCACGGCACGGTCCTTGACCTCTTTCAGCGCCGAAGCTTCCGCCGAAGCGATCTTGTCTTCGGCCGCCTTCAGACGACGCGCAATCGAGTCGCGCAGCTCTGCCTTGGCCTGTTCGGCCGCCGCCTGAGCGTCACGTTTCGCCGCAACGACGATGTCGTCGGCCTGGGCCTGAACTTCGCGCGCCTTGCGCTCGTAGCTGGCCAGGATCGACTGCGCTTCTTCACGCAGTTCGCGCGCTTCTTCCAAGTCCGACCGGATACCCGCGGCGCGCTTGTCCAGCAGACCGCCCAGCATCCCGGGAACCTTGAATTTCAGCAGCACGGCCACGAACAGCAGGAACGCGATCGTCACCACGAAATCGGTGTTGCGCAGCGAGAAGAACGGACCCGATGCTGCCAGCGCGGGGTGAGCGGCGAGAATGAGGAGGAACGAAAGCTTCTTCATCATCTTACCCTTTCAGCCGTGCGCCAACCGCCGAGGCCAGAGCCCCCGCATCGGCCTTGCCACCCAGAGCGGCCACGATTTCGGCAGCGGCGTCCTTGGCGACGGTTTCCACCGCCTCCAGCGCACCGGCGCGGATTTCGCTGATCCGGGCTTCGGATTCGCTTGCACGGGCACCGATTTCGGCATCCGCACGGGCCGTCGCCGCGTCGAGATCTTTCTGGATCTCGGCCCGGGCCTCGGCCACGATTTTCTGCGCCTGGGCACGGGCATCCGCGAGCGCCTTTTCATAGGCGGCCTCGGCGTCCTTGGCCTTCAGCTTGTAGTCTTCGGCGGCGGCAATGTCACCGGCGATGGTCCCCTGACGATCGGCCAGAACCGCGGCGATGCGCGGCAGGGCGATGCGCGAGAGCACCCAATAGATGATCACCAGCGTCACCAGAAGCCAGAAGATCTGGTTTCCGAACGTGGTGAAATCGAGCTGCGGCATACCGGCGGATTCGGCGGCGTGGCCTGCGGCTTCCACCGCGCCATGCGCTGCGTCATTCGCCATTTCGACCGCTTCGTGTTCAGTTGCCATGTCGTCCCCCTGGACCCTAAGTCACGGACCCTTCAGATAACCGGATGGGCCCCGAGGGCCCACCCGACCGCAAGGATGCGAAAAGGGATCAGACGGCGAACATGAGCAGAAGCGCGACGAGGAACGAGAAGATCCCCAGAGCTTCGGCGAACGCGATGCCGATGAACAGCGTAGCGGTTTGGCCAGCAGCGGCCGAGGGGTTGCGCAGCGCGCCCGACAGGAAGTTGCCGGCAACGTTGCCCACACCGACAGCAGCCCCACCCATGCCCATGCAGGCCAGGCCAGCGCCGATGTAAGCACCCATTTGAACGATATCGCCTTCCATGTTCGTCACTCCTTGAGGTTGGAATTGGCTAAATTGGTTATTTCACAGGTCCTGAACCGCTTAGTGGTGCGGATGCAGCGCGTCTTTCAGATAGACGCAGGTCAGGATCGTAAAGACGTAGGCCTGGATGAAAGCCACCAGGATTTCGAGCCCGTACATCGCAGTGATTGCGACGATCGACAACGGCGTCACCGCGATGCCGATGCCCGACATCAGGATCAGCGGCGCGAAGGCGGCGAACACTTTGATAACGGCGTGGCCGGCCATCATGTTGCCCGCAAGACGAATGGAGTGGCTGACCGGACGCACGAAGTACGAGATGACCTCGATCAGCGCCAGCACCGGGCGCAGCGCCAGCGGCGCCGACGACACCCAGAACAGCCCCAGGAAGCCCGCGCCGTTCTTGACGAAACCGACGATGGTCACGGTCAGGAACACCAGCATCGCCAGAACCGCGGTCACCGCGATATGCGCCGTGGGCGTGAACGCCTTCGGCAGCAGGCCGAGGAAGTTCGAGAACACGATGAACAGGAACAGCGTGAAGATATAGGGGAAGAACTTCAGCCCATCCTTGCCCGCCACGTCTTCAACCATCTTGTGGATGAAGCCATAGGCCAGCTCGGCGACCGACTGGATGCGCGAGGGCACCACGGCCCGGCCGCGCGTGCCGATCACCAGAAGCAGGATGATCGCCAGAACCGACACCATCATCCACATCATCGCATTGGTGGGGGTGTACCAATGCACCGGACCCGCCCCGAACAGCGGTTTCACGATGAACTGGTCCATCGGGTGGAACATGAGACCTTCGCCAGACGCTTCCGACACGTTTATCTTCCCTCTTCTTCGACCGCTGCAGCAGTCGCCCGTTCCTTGTTCATCTCGGCCGCAGTGCGCATCATAACCCGCACCCCTGCCGCCAGCCCGAGAAGCGTGAACAGCACCATCAACAGCGGCATCGTGCCCAAAAGCGCATCCAGCCCGTATCCGATGCCGAAGCCGATCCCCAGCCCCGAAACCATTTCGATGACCATGCGCCACGCCATTCCGGCCTGATCCACCTGGGCATCGACGCGGGGCTTGGGCTCATGGACCTTCTTCACCTGTGCGAGCTTCTGCTCCAGCGCCGCAAGGCGTTCGGGATCAGGCTCGTCAGAGGGGCGATCGGTCATGGGCGGTCCCCGCGATAACTCTTGGGCTTGATAGACGTCACGGGCATGTGAGTCAACGCCGTTAGCGCCAGCTTAAGCGCCGCGTAACACATTGAATAATATGCATTTCCAAAATGAGCGCCCGAGATTTTGCGCCGCGCCGCGCGCCATGCGCGCGGTTTGCGGCGAAAAGCCATATTCAACCGATCGGTTGACGTTTTCCCGCCCCTGCCGCATCAAAGACGCATGAGCCACGCCCCCACCGCCCCGCTGGATGCCATTTTCGCCGCGCTGGCCGATCCCACGCGGCGGGCGATCCTGACGATGCTGCTGGAGGATGACATGGCCGTCACCGATGTGGCCGAGCCCTTCGCGATGTCGCTGGCCGCGATTTCCAAGCATCTGAGCATCCTGGCCGACGCGCAGCTGATTACCCAGGAAAAGCGCGGCCGGGTGAAATGGTGCAAGCTCGAACCGCAGGCGCTGCGCGCGGCGACGGTCTGGATTCAGGGCTTCGGGCAGTTCGAACCCGTCGATCTGGACGCGTTCGAACGGTTTCTGGAAACCGAGCTGGAGCAGCCGCCGCTTGCGGAGTGATCCGGCGCGCGAGCCCTGCCCCGTCAACGCCCGTGCGAACGATCGTAACCATTCGCCCCGGTCGGCACCCAGCCCACGGGCGGCGCCGCGGGGGCGAAGACCTCGACCAGCAAAGGATGGCAGGCCGCGCTGTCGGAACTGTGCTCTGCCGAACAATCCCCGCCCGGGCAGGCCGACAGCGCCCCGAACAGGTCGATCTCGGCGAAGAACTCCAGATAATCGCCCGGGCGCACGGGGCTGGCCTTCATGAAATACTGGCCGGTGTCCCGGGTGAAGCCGGTGCACATGAAGACATTGAGCACATCATGCACCAGCGCCTCGGCGGCAGGCAGGCTCAGACCGCGGGCATCGGCCAGCGCACGGGTCAGGTTCGAATGGCAGCAATGATGATACTGGCCGCCATCCGACAACAGGCAATGGGTGTAGGGGTCGCAGCGGGTGCCGATCACGTCATGCACCGCGCCCCCGAAGGCATCGAACCCATACCAGTCGAGCGTGTCTTCGGTGATCGTCGCCATCGGGCGCAGCGTCGGGAAGGATGACCACATCCTGTCGCCCGTGCTCAGATGCGTGCCATGCAGCGCGCGGGTCTTGCCGGAATAGAACCGTTCGGACAGATCTGCCGACCACAGGTTCAAATCGCCCACCTGCGGCCCCTCGACCGAGGTGATGCGAAAGAAATGCCCAGCCGGAACCGCGAAACAGGCGGCATCACGGGCAGGCACCAGGGTTTCGGCGGTCTTGCGCCATCCCGCACGGGCGGCGCGATAGGCGGCCAGATCGGGCTGGGGCAGGGTCTCTACCGGATAGCAGATCACCGGCGGAACCGCACGGCGGGCGTCGGCATCGGGCGGCGCGGAATGGTCGGGGCGATCAGGCTGCATGATGTCTCCTTTGGCCCCATCCTGCCCGGCTGCGCGCAAAAGAAAAGCCCCGGTGCGGTGCCGGGGCTTTGCCGTCGTTCAAAGCCGCGGATCAGGCGGCGTTGTAATAGGCATACATCAGCTCAAGCGCCGACAGGCTGGACCCGGCTTCGGGTTTCAGCGGGGCGGGTGCCAGAGGCGTGTAATAGGCCAGCGACTCTTCGAGTGCTTTGGCCGGGTCTGCCTTCTGCGGGAATTGAAGAACTTTGACCATGGAACTCTCCTGTTATCGAGTTCCTCCCTGCGGCTCATTTAGGGGCCGAAAAGGTAAAGTTAAAGTCACGATGCCGCAATTGCGCCATGATTTTTCTGCAACGCAGCATTCGGGACGCAACGTCACGAAATCCCCATGAAAAAGGCCCCGGGTGAACCCGGGGCCGATCTGTTTGCTGCCTGCCGCGTTCAGACGACGCGATTCAGTTGCAGTTTCTTGATTTCGGCAATCGCCTTGGCCGGGTTCAGGCCCTTCGGGCAGGTCTTGGCGCAGTTCATAATCGTGTGGCAACGATACAGTTTGAACGGGTCTTCCAGCGCGTCCAGACGCTCGCCGGTGGCCTCGTCGCGGCTGTCGATGATCCAGCGATAGGCATGCAGCAGCGCCGCCGGGCCAAGGTAGCGGTCAGAGTTCCACCAATAGCTCGGGCACGAGGTCGAGCAGCTGGCGCACATCACGCATTCATACAGACCGTCCAGTTTCTTGCGGTCCTCGATCGACTGGCGCCACTCTTTCGCGGGGCGGTTCGTCTTGGTTTCCAGCCACGGCATGATCGAGGCATGCTGGGCATAGAAATGGGTCAGATCGGGGATCAGGTCTTTCACCACCGGCATATGCGGCAGCGGGTAGATTTTGACGTCGCCCTTGATCTCATCCAGGCCATAGATACAGGCCAGCGTGTTGATCCCGTCGATGTTCATCGCGCAGGACCCGCAGATCCCTTCGCGGCAGGACCGGCGGAAGGTCAGGGTCGGGTCGATTTCATTCTTGATCTTGATCAGCGCGTCCAGAACCATCGGGCCGCACTTGTCCATATCAAGGAAATAGGTATCCACCCGCGGGTTCTCGCCGGTGTCCGGGTCCCAGCGATAGATCTGGAACTTGCGGATGTTCTTGCCGTCCGGCTTCGGCCAGGTCTTGCCGACGCGGATCTTGGAATTCTTGGGCAGGCTGAACTGAACCATGGGATATCCCTTTCAGTTGGCTAGAGAATAAAACGGCCGCGTAGGGAACTGGCCGGATCGGTTATACACACAGCGGTTATACCGCTCGGCGGGGTCTCCGCTCATCATCGTCGTGGCCTGGACCGTCATGTCGAGGTCGTAGACCGCACCATCCTGATTCACGCCGATCTTCGCCTCGCCATAGACGGGCCGAAGCATCTGCGCGCATTGCGCCTCGGCACGATCGACCGGCATCGGACCACAGGCCGCAAGGACAAGCCCCGCAACCGCCAGCGGCAACAGACGACGGATCAGATCACGGGTGGACACAATAGCCTCCCCCACCCACGAGGGGCGGTGAATAGCGCGTGCAGCCCGCAGCCGAGCCCAAGACGGGCGCGGTCGAAGGCACCACACCGGCGCGGTAATCCGGGGTCGGCGCGGCCACCGGGGTGACTGGCGCCGCCCCATAGCCGGGTTGCGGTCTTTGGGCGGCAACCCGGGCCAGACACTGCTGATAGGCCGACTTGATCATGCCGGTGGCAAGCCCCTTGCCGATGGCCGCACCATAGACGCCCGCGCTTGTCGTGGGCGTGGGCTGATACGACCCGCGGCTGCGGGCCTCCTGATAGGCCGCGTCGCACTCCAGTGCCGTCTGCGGCAGGCGCCCCTGATAGCTCAGGATATCCTGCTCTGCGCAGGACATGAGCGTCAGGGTGCCGCCCAAAAGGCCAAGAAGCGAAACGCGGTGCCGCATCAGAACGTCCGGGCTTTCGGCGCGATGGTTTGCAGGCTGATGCCGCCTTCCGCCTCGGTGGTCAGCGGATCGGTGATGACCGGACGGTAGGTCAGCGTGACCTTGTTGCCCTCGACGTGGCTGACGGTATGGACCCGCCAGTTTTCATCGTCGCGCGTGGAGTAATCCTCGTGGGCATGCGCCCCGCGGCTTTCCTTGCGGGCCTCGGCACCGACGATGGTCGCCAGCGCGTTCGGCATCAGGTTGGTCAGTTCCAGCGTCTCCATCAGATCCGAGTTCCAGATCAGCGAGCGGTCGGTGACTTTCAGATCCGGCAGCTTGGCCGCGATCGCCGTCATCTTCTCGACGCCTTCCTTCAGCGTCTTGTCGGTGCGGAACACGGCGGCGTCGGACTGCATCGTCTTTTGCATCTCAAGACGCAGTTCCGCGGTCGGGATGCCGCCCTTGGCATTGCGCAGCCCGTCGAAGCGATCGAAGGCCTTGTCGACCGAGGCCTGGTTCAGCTCGGCATTGCGGGCCTTGGGATCGACGACCTGACCGGCGCGGATCGCGGCGGCACGGCCAAAGACCACGAGGTCGATCAGCGAGTTGGAGCCCAGACGGTTCGCACCATGCACCGAGGCACAGCCCGCCTCGCCCACGGCCATCAGGCCCGGGACGACGGCGGTCGGGTTTTCGGCGGTCGGGTTGAGCACTTCGCCCCAGTAGTTCGTGGGAATGCCGCCCATGTTGTAGTGCACCGTCGGCAGAACCGGGATCGGTTCCTTGGTCACGTCGACGCCGGCAAAGATCCGGGCCGATTCCGAAATCCCCGGCAGACGTTCGGCCAGGGCCTCTTTCGGCAGGTGGCTGAGGTTCAGGTGGATGTGGTCGCCATGTTCGCCCACACCGCGGCCTTCGCGGATTTCCAGCGTCATGCAGCGCGACACATAGTCCCGCGGGGCAAGGTCTTTGTAATGGGGCGCGTAACGCTCCATGAAGCGCTCGCCTTCCTTGTTGGTCAGGTAACCGCCTTCGCCGCGGGCGCCTTCGGTGATCAGACAGCCCGAGCCGTAGATCCCAGTCGGGTGGAACTGCACGAATTCCATGTCCTGCAACGCCAGACCCGCGCGCGCGACCATGCCGCCGCCGTCGCCGGTGCAGGTATGCGCCGAGGTGGCCGAGAAGAACGCACGGCCATAGCCGCCCGTCGCCAGCACCACCATCTTCGCATTGAAGACGTGGAAAGTGCCGTCGTCGAGCTTCCAGCAGACCACGCCCTGACACACGCCGTCATCCGACATGATCAGGTCGATCGCGAAATATTCGATGTAGAATTCCGCGTTGTGCTTGAGCGACTGGCCATAAAGCGTGTGCAGGATCGCGTGGCCGGTCCGGTCAGCGGCGGCACAGGTGCGCTGCACCGGCGGGCCGTCGCCGAATTCGGTGGTGTGGCCGCCGAACGGGCGCTGATAGATCTTGCCTTCCTCGGTGCGCGAGAAGGGCACGCCGTAATGTTCCAGCTCGTAAACCGCCTTCGGGGCCTCGCGCGCCAGATATTCCATCGCGTCGGTATCGCCCAGCCAGTCCGAGCCCTTGACGGTGTCATACATGTGCCACTGCCAGCTGTCGGGGCCCATGTTGCCAAGCGAGGCGGCGATGCCGCCCTGTGCCGCCACGGTATGCGAACGGGTCGGGAAAACCTTGGTCACGCAAGCGGTGCGCAGGCCCTGTTCGGCCATGCCCAGCGTTGCGCGCAGGCCCGCACCGCCGGCACCGACCACGACGACGTCGTATTCGTGCGTCTCGTAAGTGTATGCTGCCATCTGTCTGGTCCTGAATTACTGCGGCATCATGCCGAGGATGAAGCCGATGATCGTCATTTTGGCGAGCGCATAGAACGCCACCGCCGTCACGGCGTAGGAAATCGAAATCGCCAGGATCACCAGACCCTTGCGCATGGTGCCGCGGGCGTAGTCCTCGATCATCATCTGCGCCCCCTTGGCGAAGTGGCGCATGCCGATCAGCACGGTCAGGGCGGTCAGAATGGCCGGGAACGGGCGCGAGAAGGTCTCGATCACCGCTTCCTGGCTTTGACCAAGCGCCCGGCCGAAGATGAACAGGAACACGGGCACCAGAAACGCCAGGCCCACCGCCGAAGCGGTCATGTACCAGTGGTGTTCGGTGCCGGTGTGCGAGGCGCCCTTGCCCTCGGCGCGTTTGCGGGCGGTCAGGTAACGCATGAATGCCTCCTCAGACCAGAACGATGGTGATGACGGTCAGCACGACCGAACCGATGACACAGGCCCAGCCGAGTTTCTCGGCGGTGGGCAGATCGAACCCCTTGCCCGAGTCCCAGATCAGATGGCGCAGCCCGGCAAGGTAGTGATACCACACCGCCCAGAGCGAGCCGGTGAACACCAGATCGCCGAACCACGAGGTGGCCACGGCATTCGCGGTTTCGAAATATGCAGGGCTCGTCGCCGCTGCCAGAAGCCACCACACTGCCAGAATCACGCCGACGATCAGCGCGTTGCCGGTGATCCGCGTCAGGATCGAGGTGACCGAGGTCAGTTGCGGGCGGTAGATCTGCAGGTGGGGGGAAAGGGGCCGTTCAACCCGTTTCGCTTCAGCCATTTTTGGTCCCTCTGTCGCTGGGCCCCTGAAGTGCCTGTCACGGAGTGGAAGACTCGGGGCAGGCGCACGGGGCTGGCCGGAATTGCGCTTACTCAATAGCGCATATTTCGGCCAAGTCACGCATAGAGAGCGGATAAAGTCGGGTTTTCGCGACAAACGAGGCGAAAATCAGCATTTGTGATCACAAAATTTCAGGCCGTGATCACAGTTCGGGCGCTATCATAAGACCCACGCCCGGAGCCTGAATTGTTGACGCATTTCCTGCGATATGCAGGAAGAGACTCGGGCGCGGCACCGGATCGACCGCGCGCGCCCGGGTCGAAAAGCCCGCTCAGAGCGGCATCAGCGCCCAATAATCGAGGTCGAGCAGAACCTCGGGCGCGTATTTGCCGTCTTCGCCCTTCAGCGCGAAAGGTGCCGCGCCCTGCTTGACCGCCACCAGCCGCAGCCGGATCGCACCGACACCCGGCGCGTCGGTCTCGGCCTTGTCCAGAACCTCGGACCAGGCCTTCACGGTATCGCCCGCAA
The DNA here is from genome assembly GCF_029222945.1 of Paenirhodobacter sp. CAU 1674. NCBI lineage: Bacteria > Pseudomonadati > Pseudomonadota > Alphaproteobacteria > Rhodobacterales > Paenirhodobacter > Paenirhodobacter sp. CAU 1674. The sequence continues at coordinate 277,413 of NZ_JARHUH010000004.1, forward strand.
AGCACGGATTGGCATGCGCGCCCCCGTTCAGCGCGACGATCATCTGAGCATTGGCCAGCCCGTTGAACGACAGCGCGCGCGCCATCGAGATGACGTGGCCGCCGTAGATCAGCCGCTTGCCATCCTCGCGGAAGGTGGCGTCGAAATGCACCTTGGCGGTGTTCTGCCACAGCCGCGTGGCGATCATGTGCTCGGCCTCTTCGATGGTCACGCCATCGACATGGTCGATCTTCTCGCCAATCTCGTAATCGCCCCAGCGATGCGGTTCGCCCGCCAGATCGAAATCGTAATCGCTGAAATCAAGACCCTCGGGGATGATCAGGTCTTCGGCGGGCACGACCTTTTGCAGATCGGGCAGCACCGTCGCAGGCGCGGGGGCCGACAGATCGCCTTTGCGCACCATCACCCAACGCACATATTCCAGCACGACTTCGTCGTTCTGGTTCAGGCCCCGGGTGCGCACATAGACCACGCCCGACTTGCCGTTCGAGTTTTCCTTGACCCCGATCACCTCGGATTCGGATCGCAGCGTATCGCCCGGGTAGACCGGCAAGATCCAGCGCCCCTCGGCATAGCCCAGATTGGCCACCGCATTCAGCGAGACATCCGGCACCGTCTTGCCGAACACGACATGGAACGCGATCAGGTCATCGACCGGCGAGCCATCGAGCCCGCAGTTCCCCGCAAACACATCGCTGGAATACAGCGCGCCGCGTGCGGGATAAAGCGCGTGATACAGCGCACGCTCGCCCTCGGCCACGGTGCGGGGCACAGCGTGGGAAATCACCTGCCCCACCTTGTAATCCTCGAAAAACCGGCCCGGATTGGTCTTTGCCTTGGTCATCATTGTTCTCCCAGTTTGAGGTCGGGGTGATACTCGCCCGGAACGACCTTGGTCACCGCCTGCGCGCAGCGCATCACCCCCGCCGCGCCATCAAAGGCGTAGCTGGGCGATCCGTAAAGTTCCCAGCCTTTCGACAGCGCCAGGCTGACCTTGTGACAAAAGGCCGAGGTGTCCTCGGCCGTCAGCAGACGATAGAGTTTCATGGATAAGTCCCCAGAAAGACGTTGTGGCCGGTCAGGCTATGCACCCAGACGGCAATGCCGAAGATCGCCGCCGTGCCGATCAGGTTCTTGATATCCCCCCCGATCGAACCGGGTTTCGGCCGTTTCCACGGCGCGGCGCGATTGATCAGCACCATCTCGGTCACCGCCCAGACACCAAGCCCCCCGAACAACAGCACCGAGGCCAGATCGCCATTCACCAACAGGTGCGCTACCGCCCAGATCACCATGCCCCACAGCATCGGATGGCGGATCTTGTCGACCAGCAGGCTGCGCGCGCCGCCCACCCCGAACATATAGACCGAGATCAGCATCAGCGTGTTGTTGGCATGCCCCATCCCCGGCAGCGGCGTGTAAAGCGGCACCACCGCAGCCATCCGGTAGCCGACGATCATCAGCAACACGCCAACCACCACCAGCCCCGCCACCATCGGCTTTTCCGAGCCCATCAGGCTGCGGTGAAAGCCCGGCACGATGCGCTTGGCCAGATGCGGCAGCACCCACAACAGGATGCCCAGAATAAGTAGTGCCATGTTTTGCCCCTCAGTTCGCCAGAGCGGCAATCGCCTCCGCTTTCGCCAGAACCTGCCGCGCGGTCACGATATGCAGGTTTTCGACGATCTTTCCATCCACAACCGCCACGCCAAGGCCCTGTTTCTCGGCCTCTTCAAAGGCCGCGATCTGGCGGCGGGCAAGGTCGATCTCGGCCTCGGACGGCGCGAAGGCGGCGTTGCAGATCTCCAGCTGCGCGGGGTGGATCAGGGTCTTGCCGTCAAAACCCATGTCGCGGCCCTGATCGCATTCGACCTTCAGCCCGGCATCATCCTTGAAGGCGTTATAGACGCCATCGACGATGATCTTGCCATAGGCCTTGGCCGCCAGCAGGCACAGGCCAAGCCCCGCCTGCATCGGCAGACGGTCGGGGCGGAAGCGGCTTTGCAGTTCCTTGGCCAGGTCATTGGTGCCCATCACCATGCCCGCCAGACGCGGATGCGCGGCGATCTCGGCGGCGTTGAGCATGCCAAGCGCGGTTTCCATCATCGCCCAGAGCGGAACCGAGGGGATCAGATCGGCCACCGCATCCAGATCGGCCGCTTGCGACACTTTCGGGATCAGGATCGCATCGACCTTGGCGCCGTCGCGGATCGCGGCTGCGAAGGCCAGAATGTCGTCACGGCCCCATTCGGTATCCAGCCCGTTGACCCGCACGATGCGCGCCCGCGCGCCATAATCGGCCTCGGTCAGGGTCTTGGCCAGCAGCGCCCGGGCATTGACCTTTTCATCAATCGCCACGGCATCTTCGAGGTCGAAGATGATCGCATCGCAGACCAGCCCCTGCGCCTTTTCCAGCGCGCGCTCTTTCGAGCCGGGGATGTAAAGCACCGAGCGGTAGGGGCGTGCAGCGGTCATGATTCTCTCCTCGCAATAATCTTTCGCCAAAGAACACAAGCGGGACAGAATCGGCAAGCCCCGATTTGCCGCGCCGCAGAACGCGCCGGACCGGGCACGCCCCGGTGGAGGATGCGTATTTTGGCCAAAGAGAAGCCCTTTTCCTTCTTCTTGGCACAAATACTCGAAAACACCGCCCGAACCGGGCGCAGGGACCGGATCGGCGCCGGACCGCCCGAGTTCTTAACCTTATCTTGGCATCCCGGGGCACAGGCTCGGACCCGTCGCTTGTTTTCAGCCGGGGTCTGCGGATGCAACAGAAACTCTATGCCTTGTCCTTCGGGTTCGTCGCGCTGCTTCTGGCGGTGCAACACGTTCACGCCGAAGCCATTCCCTGCGGCCAAAGCGGCCTGCCGACACAGGACACCGCATTGCCCACGGCAGGCAAAGCTATCTGAGCACGAAGAATCGCCCATGCCGGCCTGCCGCAGCGCAGCGTGCCGTCACGGCACAAACCCGCTCACAAAGTCCTTCCGGTGGCACAGACGTGGCGAAATTTTCGGTGTGCAATGGCATACAATGCCCCTGCCCCCCGCACGAACCCTTGCCAGACAGGTCGCAAAGGGCTAACCCATGCCCCGTCAGTTTCAACCCACCCATCCTGACTTTCGGAGGAATTCCATGGCCCGACCCAAGATCGCCCTTATCGGCGCCGGCCAGATCGGCGGCACGCTCGCCCATCTCGCCGCGATCAAAGAACTCGGTGACGTCGTTCTGTTCGACATCTCCGAGGGCACGCCCCAGGGCAAGGCGCTCGACATCGCCGAATCCGGCCCCTCCGAGGGCTTCGATGCCGTGATGAAAGGCACCAACGACTACACCGACATCGCGGGCGCCGATGTCTGCATCGTCACCGCCGGTGTGCCCCGCAAACCGGGCATGTCGCGCGACGACCTGCTGGGCATCAACCTGAAAGTCATGAAATCGGTCGGTGAAGGCATTGCGAAACATGCCCCGAACGCTTTCGTGATCTGCATCACCAACCCGCTCGACGCGATGGTCTGGGCCCTGCAGCAGTTCTCGGGCCTGCCGGCCGAGAAAGTCGTCGGCATGGCCGGCGTGCTGGATTCGGCGCGTTTCCGTCACTTCCTGTCGGTCGAATTCAACGTCTCGATGAAAGACGTCACCGCCTTCGTGCTGGGCGGCCACGGCGACACCATGGTGCCGCTGGCCCGCTATTCGACCGTTGCCGGTATTCCGCTGCCGGATCTGGTCGAAATGGGCTGGACCACGCAGGAAAAACTAGACGCGATCATCCAGCGCACCCGTGACGGCGGCGCCGAGATCGTCGGCCTGCTGAAAACCGGTTCGGCCTTCTATGCGCCCGCCACCTCGGCGATCGAAATGGCCGAAGCCTATCTGAAAGACCAGAAGCGTCTGCTGCCCTGCGCGGCCTATGTCAAAGGCGCCTTCGGTCTGGACGGCATGTATGTCGGCGTGCCGACCATCATCGGCGCCGGTGGCATCGAGAAGATCGTCGACATCAAGCTGGCGAAAGACGAGCAGGCGATGTTCGACAAGTCGGTCGACGCGGTCAAAGGCCTGGTCGAAGCTTGCAAGGGCATCGACCCGTCGCTGGTCTGATTTCAGACCTTGGAATGACGAAAGGCGCGGCTTCGGCCGCGCCTTTTTTGTTCCGGGCCCGCAGGGCGGATCGGCCAGGGCGGTATCAGCGCACCATCAGCGGTTCTGGGTCGAAGCCGTAAAGTTCGCGCGCCTTCCCGATCAGCCATGCTTCATGGGTCAGCAGCGCCCGATCGAAGGCCGCGGGGCTCAGATCCACCCGGCCTGCCCCCAGAACCCGCTCGACCCGCGCCGGGATACGGTGGTCATACCAGCTCAGCACACCCTTATCTTCCAGCAGATCGGCCTGTTTTTCCGTGATCACCTTGGCGGCGTAGAACAGTGCCGAGGTCATCACCGGGTCGCTCGCCCCCTCGGCCAGCACCGAGAATTGCAGCTCCCGCGCAGGGCTGTGTTTCGGCGGCGCCTTGACGCGGGCCTTGATCGCGCGGCGCAGCATTTTCAGCGCGTAATGCAGTTGCGTGATGCCGTCGAAATGCAGCAACTGCATCTGGCTGAGCCCGTCATGGGGCACATCGGTTCCGCCGCCGCCATATTCGCGCATCGGGCGATGCACACCGATGAACAGATCGCGCCCCGAGCGCGTCGCGGATTTACCCAGCTGATGGCCGCACAGCCCGTTGTTCAGCAAGGCGCGGGTGATGTCGTTATAGACCTCGCCGCCTTCGGCGCCGAACTCGGGCCAGCGATTGCGGAACGCGCCGGTGAACAGATGCGGCGCGGGCAGATCGCCACAATGCACCCGCTCGGCGACGTGGATCTTGGCCCAGGACGCGCCCTTGCGTACCGCACTCAGAACCCCCGCCACGGTTTCGCCGCCCAAGGGCAGAACGAACTCGTCGGCATCGCAATGAACAATCCAGTCAAGGCTGGTTTCGGCCAGAACTCGGCTGGCATGGTATTTCTGGCGCCCCAGATGCCGCGGCGGCGCCCTTGTCACGCCATTGAACGCCCAGCCATCCGCGCCCGCCTGAGAAACAAAGACCCCCGGCAGCCCCGCCAGAAGGTCTTGTGCCTCGGGATTTGGGCGATCCAGAAGGATGTGAACCTCGGACGCCCCCAGATCGAGATGATAGGCCACGAAAGCTGCGACCAATGCCGCGGGCTCGTCCACCAGAGCGGCAACGCCCCAAGTGTCCATCGTTCTGCGCCCCCCTTTTTCGTGCCTCGCGCAGTTCATCCGATTCTGAAATGGAAGGCAAGGCGAGCCCGGGAATTATTTGTGATCACACCCCGCAAATCCGTGATCACAAAGCGCAGATTTCCGCCGAAAACCCGGCGCCGGGTGCATTTATCATTTTGTTACAGGGGCCGAATGTGCCACTACACCCTCCAAACCGCACCAGCATGGGAAACTGCCATGAACATTCATGAATATCAGGCGAAAGCTCTTCTCAAGAGCTATGGCTGCCCGGTCTCGGACGGCCGTGCCGTCCTCAAGGCCGAAGAAGCCAAGACCGCTGCCGGCGAACTCGACGGGCCGCTCTGGGTCGTGAAAGCCCAGATCCACGCGGGTGGCCGCGGCAAGGGTAAATTCAAAGAGCCCGAAGCCGGTGAAAAGGGCGGCGTCCGCCTTGCGAAGTCGGTGGAGGAGGCTGCCGAACTCGCCAAGCAGATGCTCGGCCGCACGCTGGTGACGCACCAGACCGGCCCGGCCGGCAAACAGGTGAACCGCATCTACATCGAAGACGGTTCGGACATCTCGCGCGAACTCTACCTCGCGCTGCTGGTTGACCGTCAGACCTCGCGCGTGTCCTTCGTCGTTTCGACCGAAGGTGGCATGGACATCGAGGAAGTGGCCGCCAAGACCCCCGAGAAGATCCTGTCGTTCTCGGTCGACCCGGCCTCGGGCCTGTCGGATTTCCACGGCCGCCGCGTCGCTTTCGCCCTGGGCCTGGATGGTGCGCAGGTCAAGCAATGCGTCCAGCTGGTGAAAAACCTCTACCGTGCTTTCATCGAGAAAGACATGGAGATGCTGGAAATCAACCCGCTGATCGTGATGACCGACGGCAACCTCAAGGTGCTGGACGCGAAGCTGGGCTTCGACAACAACGCGCTGTATCGTCAGCCCGACATCATGTCGCTGCGCGACGAGACCGAGGAAGACCCCAAGGAACTCGCCGCGTCGAAGTTCGACCTGAACTACATCGCGCTTGATGGTGAAATCGGCTGCATGGTGAACGGCGCGGGCCTGGCGATGGCCACGATGGACATCATCAAGCTGTATGGCGCGGAACCGGCCAACTTCCTGGACGTCGGCGGCGGCGCCACCAAGGAAAAGGTCACCGAGGCGTTCAAGATCATCACCTCTGACCCGAACGTCAAAGGCATCTTGGTCAACATCTTCGGCGGCATCATGCGCTGCGACATCATCGCCGAAGGCGTGATCTCGGCGGTGAAGGAAGTCGGCCTGAAGGTTCCGCTGGTCGTGCGCCTTGAAGGCACCAACGTCGAAAAAGGCAAAGAGATCATCCAGAACTCGGGCCTGAACGTGATCGCCGGCGACGACCTCGCCGATGCCGCAAAGAAAATCGTCAAAGCGGTGAAAGGATAATCATGCGTGTGCTGGTGCTCTTGCTCGGCCTGCTGCCCGGTCTTGTCGCCAACATGGCGCAGGCCGCCTCGCAAGAGGCCGAGATCTTCAAGAGCATCTGCATACAGAATGCGCCGGCATTCGACAGCTCGACTATCGAACGAGCCACGGCGGCCACGCGCTACAGCGGGGGTGACATCATCCAGACGGGTGGTGTTGCCTACCAGCCCAAGCGCAGCTGCAAGGTCGCGTTCCCGATCGCCGGAGACCCTGACCAGGCCGAGGTTCAGGCAATCGCGTCGCAGTTCGCCGCCCGCACTGGCGGCACCGTTCGCGCCCGCAAGAGCGCAATCGGGGGCGCCGTCTGGTTCGAAGTGCGCATCGGCTCTGTGAAATATGGAATCGAAGGAGGTAGCGATCACGGCATCCGCTACTTCATCATCGCCAAGAGATAGAACAGGAAAGATCCATGTCCGTACTCGTTAACGAAAACACCAAAGTCATCTGCCAGGGCTTCACCGGCAGCCAGGGCACGTTCCACTCGGAGCAGGCCATCGCCTACGGCACCAAGATGGTTGGCGGCGTGACCCCCGGCAAAGGCGGCACCACCCACCTGAACCTGCCCGTGTTCAACTCGGTCCACGAAGCGCGCGAGCGCACCGGCGCGAATGCCTCGGCCATCTATGTGCCGCCGCCCTTCGCCGCCGACTCGATCCTCGAGGCGATCGACGCCGAGATGGAACTGATCGTGTGCATCACCGAGGGCATCCCGGTGCTGGACATGATGAAGGTCAAGCGCGCGCTGGAAGGTTCGAAATCGCGTCTGATCGGGCCGAACTGCCCGGGCGTCATCACGCCCGACGCCTGCAAGATCGGCATCATGCCGGGCCACATCCACAAGCGCGGCTCGTGCGGTGTTGTCTCGCGCTCGGGCACGCTGACCTATGAGGCCGTGAAACAGACCTCGGATCTGGGCCTGGGCCAGTCCTCGGCTGTCGGCATCGGCGGCGACCCGATCAAGGGGACCGAGCATATCGACGTGCTGGAAATGTTCCTCGCGGACCCGGAAACCACCTCGATCATCATGATCGGTGAAATCGGTGGCTCGGCCGAAGAAGAAGCCGCGCAATTCTTGGCCGACGAAAAGAAACGCGGCCGCTGGAAACCGACCGCGGGCTTCATCGCGGGCCGCACCGCCCCTCCGGGCCGCCGCATGGGCCACGCCGGCGCCATCGTCGCCGGTGGCAAGGGCGATGCGGAAAGCAAGATCGAGGCGATGAAAAGCGCCGGGATCGTCGTGGCGGAAAGCCCGGCACACCTGGGCCAGGCCGTGATGGAAGCGATCAAGGGCTGACAGATCTGACGGGGCTGCGGCATGTGCCGCGGCCCCGCTCCTCAGGGCCAAGGGGCGGGCATGCGCCCTTTCGCCGTGACGAGCGTTTCAAGGCCCAATGCGGCCAAGGAGAGAAGGGCATGAGTTTCGCACCCCGGGCATGGATGGCAGCGCTGATCGCCGCCCCGCTGTGTGCCTGTGTGGCCCCTGCCCCGCAGGGTGGCCAGCCCGGCGCGCCCGCACTTGCCCCTGCCGTGCCTGCCGATCCCCGCTCGCATGGCGTCTTCGAACAGATCACCGGCATCAACGGCGATGCGGTCGCGGCGATTTCGGGCGATGCCCGGCGCAGCTATATCTATTTCGACGCGGTAGCCGCCAAGAAAGCCGCGGTCGAGGCCGCCCCGGCCAAACTCTGCGCGGGCTATGGCCGCGCGTTGAAATCATCCTATGTCACCTACCCGGCAGACCATGTGCCGGGTGTCAAAGCTCTTGTGGTGGATTGCGCAAGCTGACCACCGCCCCGCCGCCCCTCACCGGCCCCTCAGCCGACCTAAAGGATCAACCGTCATGAACGACCAATCCCCCAACGACCAGTTCCACGCCTCGAGCTTCCTGCAAGGCGCCAATGCGGAATATGTCGAACAGCTCTACGCGCGCTTCGCCGCCGACCCGTCCTCGGTCGATGCCGCCTGGGCCGCCTTCTTCCATTCGCTCGGCGATGCCGAGCTGGACGTGAAGAAATCGGCGCAGGGCGCATCCTGGGACCGTGCGGATTGGCCGCCGACCGCCAATGACGACCTGACCGCCGCGCTGACCGGCGAATGGCCCGCCCCCGCCGAGGGCAAGGCCGCAGGCAAGAAAATCAAGGAAAAGGCCGCCGCGGCGGGCATCGAGGTGTCCGACGAGGCGATCAAGCGCGCCGTGCTGGATTCGATCCGCGCGCTGATGATCATCCGCGCCTACCGTATCCGCGGCCACCTGATCGCCGAACTGGACCCGCTGGGCATGCGCGACAGCTCGCTGCACCCGGAACTGGACCCCAAGAGCTACGGCTTCTCGGATGCCGATATGGATCGCCCGATCTTCATCGACAACGTTCTGGGCCTGCAGATCGCCTCAATGCGGCAGATCATCGACGTGCTCAAACGCACCTATTGCGGCACTTTCGCGCTGCAATACATGCATATCTCGAACCCCGAAGAGGCCGGCTGGCTGAAGGAACGGATCGAGGGTTACGGCAAGGAAATCCAGTTCACCCGCGAAGGCCGCCGTGCCATCCTGAACAAGCTGGTCGAGGCCGAGGGCTTCGAGAAATTCCTGCACGTCAAATACATGGGCACCAAGCGCTTCGGTCTGGACGGCGGTGAGGCGCTGATCCCGGCGATGGAAGGCATCATCAAGCGCGGCGGTCAGCTGGGCCTGAAGGAAATCGTCATCGGCATGCCGCACCGCGGCCGTCTGTCGGTGCTGGCCAATGTGATGAACAAGCCCTACCGCGCGATCTTCCACGAATTCCAGGGCGGCAGCTACAAGCCCGACGACGTGGACGGTTCGGGCGACGTGAAATACCACCTCGGCGCCTCGTCGGACCGTGAATTCGACGGCAACCGGGTTCACCTGTCGCTGACCGCGAACCCCAGCCACCTGGAGGCGGTGAACCCCGTCGTTCTGGGCAAGGTCCGCGCCAAGCAGGACCAGCTGAACGACATGGACCGCACCGCGGTGCTGCCGATCCTGCTGCACGGCGATGCGGCCTTTGCGGGTCAGGGCGTCGTGGCGGAATGTTTCGGCCTGTCGGGCCTGAAGGGCCACCGCACCGGCGGCACGATCCATATCGTCGTGAACAACCAGATCGGTTTCACCACCGCGCCGCATTTCTCGCGCAGCTCGCCCTACCCGACCGACATCGCACTGATGGTCGAAGCGCCGATCTTCCACGTCAACGGCGATGACCCGGAAGCCGTGGTGCATGCCGCCAAGGTCGCGATCGAGTTCCGCCAGAAGTTCCACAAGGACGTGGTGCTCGACATGTTCTGCTATCGCCGCTTCGGTCACAACGAAGGCGACGAGCCGATGTTCACCAACCCGATGATGTACAAGCGCATCAAGGGTCACAAGACCACGCTGCAGCTGTACACCGAACGTCTGGTGGCCGACGGGCTGATCCCCGAAGGCGAGATCGAGGACATGAAGGCCGCGTTCCAGTCGCACCTGAACGAAGAGTTCGAGATCGGCAAGAACTTCAAGCCGAACAAGGCCGACTGGCTTGATGGCCGCTGGAAGCATCTGGACCGTGAGCGCGGCGACTACGATGCGGGCGTGACCTCGATCAGCCCGGAAACCTTTGCCGAAGTGGGCAAGGCGCTGTCGACCCCGCCCGAGAATTTCGACCTGCACAAGACCGTGGGCCGTCAGCTCGAGAACAAGGCCAAGATGTTCGAAAGCGGCGCGGGCTTCGACTGGGCGACCGCCGAGGCGCTGGCCTTCGGCTCGCTGCTGACCGAGGGCTTCCCGGTGCGCCTGTCGGGTCAGGACTGCACCCGCGGCACGTTCAGCCAGCGGCACTCGGGGCTGATCGACCAGACCACCGAGGAACGCTACTATCCGCTGAACCACATCAAGGCCGGTCAGGCACGCTACGAAGTCATCGACTCGATGCTGTCGGAATATGCGGTGCTGGGCTTCGAATACGGCTATTCGCTGGCTGAACCCAACGCCCTGACCATGTGGGAAGCCCAGTTCGGCGATTTCGCCAACGGCGCGCAGATCATGTTCGACCAGTTCATCAACTCGGGCGAGCGCAAATGGCTGCGGATGTCGGGTCTGGTCTGCCTGCTGCCGCACGGCTTCGAAGGTCAGGGCCCCGAACACTCCTCGGCGCGTCTGGAACGCTTCCTGCAGAACTCGGCGGAAGACAACTGGATCGTGGCGAACTGCTCGACCCCGGCGAACTACTTCCACATCCTGCGCCGTCAGATCCACCGCAACTTCCGCAAGCCGCTGATCCTGATGACGCCGAAGTCGCTGCTGCGGCATCCGCTGTGCATCTCGAAGGCCGAGGAATTCACCACCGGCTCGTTCTTCCGCCGCGTGATGTGGGACGATGCCGACGTTGCGCAAAAGCATGGCAACACCAGCTTCGTCGTCAAACCCGACGCCGAGATCAAGCGCGTCGTGATCTGCTCGGGCAAGGTCTATTACGACCTGCTGGCCGAACGCGACAAACGTGGTCTGGAAAACGTCTACATCCTGCGTCTGGAACAGTTCTATCCGTTCCCCGCGCATTCGATGGTCAATGAACTGACCCGCTTCAAGGATGCGGAAATCGTCTGGTGCCAGGAAGAACCCAAGAACCAGGGCGCCTGGACCTTCGTCGAGCCGAACATCGAATGGGTCCTGTCGAAGATCGACGCCAAGCACAGCCGCCCGCGCTATGCCGGCCGCGCCGCTTCGGCGTCGCCCGCGACGGGTCTGGCCTCGCGTCACAAGGCCGAGCAGGAAGCGCTCGTCCATGACGCGCTGGAGGGTTGAGAATGACCGTCGAAGTCCGCGTCCCCACGCTTGGCGAAAGCGTCTCGGAAGCGACCGTGGCCACCTGGTTCAAGAAACCGGGTGATCAGGTCGCCGCAGACGAGATGCTGTGCGAGCTGGAAACCGACAAGGTGACCGTCGAGGTCCCGGCGCCCGCCGCCGGGATCCTGGGCGAGATCGTCGCCGCCGAAGGGCAGACCGTTGGCGTCAACGCCCTGCTTGCCACTCTGTCTTCCGGGGCCGGCGCCGCGCCGGTCGCGAAACAAAAATCCGAAGGCCCGCGTTCTGAGGAGGGAACCGTGCCGCAATCTCAAGAGGTCAAAATGACTGACGTAATGGTGCCCGCCCTGGGCGAAAGTGTCTCGGAAGCCACGGTTTCCACCTGGTTCAAGAAAGTGGGCGATGCTGTCGCGCAAGACGAGATGCTGTGCGAACTCGAAACCGACAAGGTGTCGGTCGAGGTCCCCTCGCCCGTCGCGGGCATCCTGACCGAGATCCTCGCTCCCGAAGGCACCACGGTTGACGCGACCGCCAAGCTGGCCGTCGTCGCCGAAGGCGCCGCGGGTGCGGCCCCCGCCCCGGCAGCCGCTGCTGCGGCCCCTGCCCCGGCGGCGGCGGCCCCGGCCACCGGCAAGGACGTCGAGGACGCCCCCTCGGCCAAGAAGGCGATGGCCGAAGCGGGCCTCAGCCCGGCGCAGGTCACCGGCACCGGCAAGGACGGCCGCATCATGAAGGAAGACGTGGCCCGTGCCGCGGCGGCCCCGGCGGCCCCTGCCGTCTCGATCGCGCCCACCCCGGCCAGCGCCCCGCGCGCCCCGGTTCCGGCCGACGACGCCGCCCGCGAAGAACGCGTCAAGATGACCCGGCTGCGCGCCACCATCGCCAAGCGCCTGAAGGACAGCCAGAACACCGCCGCGATGCTGACCACCTATAACGAGGTGGACATGTCGGCGATCATGGAAATCCGCAACCAGTACAAGGACCAGTTCGAGAAGAAGCACGGCGTGCGCATGGGCTTCATGTCGTTCTTCGTCAAGGCCTGCTGCCACGCGCTGAAAGAAGTGCCGGAAGTGAACGCCGAAATCGACGGCGGCGACATCGTCTACAAGCACTACGTCCACATGGGCGTGGCCGCCGGCACGCCGACGGGTCTGGTCGTTCCGGTGATCCGCGATGCGGACGCCATGTCCTTCGCCGAGATCGAGAAAGCAATCGCCGAGAAAGGCGCGCGCGCCCGTGACGGCAAGCTCAGCATGGCCGAAATGCAGGGCGGCTCGTTCACTATCTCGAACGGCGGCGTCTACGGCTCGCTGATGTCCTCGCCGATCCTGAACCCGCCGCAATCGGGGATCCTGGGCATGCACAAGATCCAGGACCGCCCGGTCGTGGTGAACGGCCAGATCGTGATCCGCCCGATGATGTATCTGGCGCTGAGCTACGATCACCGCATCGTCGACGGCAAAGGCGCCGTGACCTTCCTCGTGCGCGTCAAGGAAGCGCTGGAAGACCCGCGCCGCCTGCTGATGGATCTGTGATCTGACACCGGGGCGGCCGCTGCGCCGCCCCTTCTTTTTCCATTCCGCCCCCTTTTCATCTTGCCTGAAATACCTCGGGGGGCACGGGGGGCGGCGCCCCCCGCCGTAGTCAAAGGATACTCCAATGGCAGAATTCGACGTTATCGTGATCGGCGGCGGCCCCGGTGGCTATGTCTGCGCGATCCGTTGTGCGCAACTGGGCCTGAAAACCGCCTGTGTCGAAGGCCGTGGCGCCTTGGGCGGCACTTGCCTGAACGTGGGCTGCATCCCCTCCAAGGCACTGCTGAATGCCACCCACCACCTGCACGAGGTTCACGAGAACTTCGAGAAGATGGGCCTGATGGGCGCCAAGGTCAAAGTCGACTGGGCGAAGATGCAGGACTACAAGCAAGACGTCATCACCGGCAACACCAAGGGCATCGAGTTCCTGTTCAAGAAGAACAAGGTGACCTATCTGCAGGGCTGGGGTTCGATCCCGGCGGCAGGCCAGGTCAAGGTCGGCGACGAGATCCACAGCGCGAAAAACATCGTCATCGCCACCGGCTCCGAGCCCGCCTCGCTGCCCGGCATCGAGATCGACGAAGACACCATCGTCACCTCGACCGGTGCGCTCAGCCTGCCGAAGATCCCCAAGTCGATGGTCGTCATCGGCGCGGGCGTGATCGGTCTGGAAATGGGTTCGGTCTATGCCCGTCTGGGCACCGAGGTGACGGTCGTCGAATATCTCGACGCGATCACCCCCGGCATGGATGGCGAGGTCGCCAAATCCTTCCAGAAGATCCTGGCCAAGCAGGGCCTGAAATTCGTGCTCGGCGCCGCGGTGCAGGGCGTGACCAAGGGCAAGGGCAAGAACACCGTCGCCTACAAGCTGCGCAAGGACGACAGCGAACACACGCTCGACGCCGAGGTGGTTCTGGTCGCGACCGGGCGCAAACCCTATACCGCCGGTCTGGGCCTCGAGGCGGTGGGCGTCGAGATGCTGCCGCGCGGCCAGGTCAAGACCAATGACCACTGGGCGACCAATGTCGCGGGCATCTACGCGATCGGCGACGCGATCGTGGGCCCGATGCTGGCCCACAAGGCCGAAGACGAGGGCATGGCGGTCGCCGAGGTGATCGCGGGCAAGCATGGCCATGTGAACTATGACGTGATCCCCGGCGTGATCTACACCACCCCCGAGGTCGCTTCGGTCGGCAAGACCGAAGAGGTGCTGAAACAGGAAGGCCGCGCCTACAAGGTCGGCAAGTTCAGCTTCATGGGCAATGGCCGCGCCAAGGCCGTGTTCCAGGCCGACGGTTTCGTCAAGATGATCGTCGATGCCGGCACCGACCGGATCCTGGGCTGCCACATCATCGGCCCGGGCGCGGGCGACATGATCCACGAGATCTGCGTCGCGATGGAATTCGGCGCCTCGGCGCAGGATGTCGCGCTGACCTGCCACGCCCACCCGACCTATTCGGAAGCGGTGCGCGAGGCCGCGCTGGCCTGCGGCGACGGCGCCATCCACGCCTGATCCGCGTGCAAAATATCCTGAAAGGGCGGCCTCGGGGTCGCCCTTTTTGCTGCGTGGCGCCTCTGGCCAAAGCAGGGTTTGAGTATTTTTGCCAAGAAGAAGCCAAGGCCCTTTCTTCTTGGCAAAAATACTCCGGGGGGAATTTGCGCGCAGCGCAAAGGGGGGCAGCGCCCCCTACCCCGCCAGATGGCGCAGGCCCTGGGTCACATCGGTGCGCACCGCCAGCCGCAGCGCAGGTTCGTCCCCCGCCCGCAGCGCCGCCAGAATCATCCGGTGATGCCGCGGCGGTTCGTTGCGCGACACCCGGTTATAGAGCGCGCGCATCGTCGGCCCGAGTTGCAGCCAGACGGTCTCGATCACCGCCAGCATCGCGGGCGCCTGCGCGCGCAGGTAAAGCGTGCGATGGAATTCCAGATTGGTGCGGATATAGCCCACCGGGTCCTGTTTCGCGACCGCCTCGGCATTGGCGGTGTTGATCGCGCTCAGCCGGTCGATCAGCGCCAGATGCGCGCGCGGCAGGGCGCGGGCGGCGAGTTCCGGCTCGATCAGCGCGCGCAGGGCGGCCAGCTCCTCGATCCGGTCGTTCGACAGCTCGGGCGTCGCCACCCGACCCGAGGAGGACAGCATCAGCGCGCCTTCCGCCACCAGCCGCCGCAGCGCCTCGCGCGCGGGGGTCATCGACACGCCGTATTGCTTGCCCAAGCCCCGCAGCGTCAGCGGCTGACCGGGCAGCAGCTCGCCATGCATGATCTGCTGACGCAGGCTGCGATACAGCCGGTCATGGGCAGCGGTTTCGATCGGGCGGGTGCTGATGGTGGTCATGCGCCTTTGTGATCACAAAAGGCTTCGCCGTCAATCACCCCTCAGCGGTCGAAGCGCATGGCATGCAGCGCGCTGCCGTGCCGCTTGAGCCAGGCGCGTTCGGCGGCATAGCCGGGGCGCAATCCGGCAACCACTGCCCAGAACGCGGGCGAGTGGTTCATCTGCTCCAGATGCGCGACCTCATGTGCCGCCACATAGTCCAGCACTCCGGGTGGTGCCATGATCAGCCGCCAGTTGTAGCTCAGCGATCCGTCCTGTGCGCAGGACCCCCAGCGTGAGCGGGTGTCGCGCAGGGTAATGCGCCGGAAGGGTCGGCCCAGCTGCGCGGCATAACCTTCGGTGGCGGCCTGCAGGCGCTGACGGGCGCAGACCTTGAGAAATGCCTCCAGCCGCGCCGCCAGACGATCGGCGCCGGGCGGCACGATCAGTTGGCCCCCGTCAAGCCTTGGCGCGCGCACCGCCCCTTCGACGATCTGCCGCCGCTCGCCTTCGAACAGGATGCTGCCGCCCGGTGCGGGACGTTCCGACGCGGGGCTCTGGGCCAGCGCGCGCCGCAGCCACTCGGTCTGGCTCCGGGCGAAGGCCAGCGCCTCGGATTCGCGCGCGTGGGCGGGCAGCGTCAGCGTCACCTGCCCGTCGATCCGCGACACCCGCAGGCTGAACCGTCGCGCCCGGGCGGAGCGGCGCAGCACCAGCGCGATCTCGGGGGCGTCGGGCAGAGGGTGGCGGGTCACGGGCGGCTCCGGGAAAATGGCGGGATCGGCGCGGAATGGCCCTGCGGAACGGGGCAAGGGACGAAAAGGCTTTGACACCCCGCGCCCAGTGTGGCAAGCGGCTCCGACTCTCTGAATAGAGCGATGCCAGGAGAATTCCATGCCGAAAGAGGAATGGGGCGTCAAGCGCCTCTGCCCACATTGCGCGAGCCGGTTCTACGACCTGAACAAAGACCCGCTGACCTGCCCGGTCTGCGCCAACAGCTTCTCGCTCGAGAGCCTGACGGCAGGCCGTGGCCGCACGCTGGTTGCAGACAAGTCGGCGTCCCGCGAACGCGAAGTCGAGGCAGATGATCTGCCCGACGACGATCTGGACGATGATGCCGCCGATGTGGATATCGACGACGATCTGCTCGAGGATGACGAAGACGACAACGTCTCGCTCGACGATATCGCCGATGTCAGCTCGGGCGACGACGAAAGCTGATCCCCGCATGACAGGGGCGGAATGACAGGCGCGGGGCATGGCCCCGCGCTTTGTCGTTTGCGTCCAGGCCTTGCCAGCGCGCGTGCAAAGTTTTTCGTGGCGGCGCAGAAAATTCCTCTTGCGCCGGGTTTGGCAGGGCCTTATACGACCCCCCACGCGAGACGCTGAAGCAGGCAGATCGCAGACCTCAGGTGGGGCCATAGCTCAGTTGGGAGAGCGCTTGAATGGCATTCAAGAGGTCAGGGGTTCGACCCCCCTTGGCTCCACCAAACACTCCTTGAAAAGCAGCAGATAGTTCTGCCTTTTTGGTCAGAGGAATTGCCTCTGGGCGCCGGTATGTGGTCAGCGCAGCTACCCCATGAAGGCGCTGCCGCTCCCATTTACAGGCTAGTTTCCCTGCTCCGGACAGGCAGGTTCCAGCTCCCTGCCCGGTGGAACCGGATATTCATGACCGTGGTGCGCGCGGTCGCGAGCGGCCCCAAGCTGCCGTTCAAACGCCTCTCTGGGAGGGTCCGCTTTGCGCTCCGATCCCAGCCATCCAGAGTAGGGCTGTGTTTCCTGTAAACCGACGGGCCGCTTACCCATGCCGCGTCACCCATCACGCGGAGATCGCTTGCCGGCTCCGGGCGCGACGGGCGATAGGCGGGCTCTCCCGCAGCTTGGGGGGAGGGAAGTGGCGTCGCCGCCCGTTCTTCCCGCATTCAATGGAAATCCCGGCTGGGGAACAGGCGTTTGGCCTGTTCGCGCGGGTGCATGGCGCGGGCGGGCTGGCGCGGGGGGCGCGGGGCGTCGTCGGCCTCGGGGCGGGTCAGGCCCACCGCGTCGCCCAGCGGGTGACCGAGATCCGAGAGGCGATGGGAGAGGTCTTCGATCCGGTCGGCGATCAGGTGGGTGACGATGCCCTCGCGCTCCAGCCGGCCGGTGACGCGCAGCAGGCGCCCCCCCATCACCGCGCGGCGGAAGCGTTCGTAGACGCGGGGCCAGACGACGATGTTCGACACACCGGTTTCGTCCTCGAGCGTCAGGAAGATCACCCCTGACGAGGTGCCGGGCCGCTGGCGGGTGATGACGAGGCCGCAGACGGCAAGGCGCCCGGGTGGGACCTCGGGCAGCCGGTCATGCGGGGTGAGGCCCGGCAGCGTGGGGCGCAGCAGTTCCATCGGGTGGGCGCGCAGGGTCAGACGCAGGGCGACGTAATCCTCGACCACCTCCTGCCCCAGATGCATCGGCGGCAGGGTGACGGCGGGCTCTGCCAGCCCCTCGCCGTCGAGCGGATTGGAAAACAGCGGCAAGGGCGCGGGCGCGCGGATCGCGCGCACCGCCCAGAGCGCATCGCGCCGGGTCAGGCCCTGGCCCGCGAAGGCGTCGGCCTCGGCCAGCCGTTCCAGCGTGGCCGGGGCGATGCCGGCGCGCAGCCACAGGCTTTCGGGATCCGGGTAGCCGTTGCCCCGCGCCGCCGCGATCCAGCCCGCGTCCTCCTCGCGGAACCCCTTGATCTGGCGAAAACCCAGCCGCAGCGCCAGCCTCCCGTCGGCGCGCCGTTCCAGCCTGTTGTCCCAGTCGCTGTGGTTGACGCAGACGGGGCGGACCTCGTGCCCGTGGTCGCGCAGGTCGCGCACGATCTGGGCGGGCGCGTAGAAGCCCATCGGCTGCGAATTCAGCAGCGCGCAGGCAAAGACCGCCGGATGGTGGCATTTCAGCCAGGACGAGACATAGGTGAGCATCGCGAAGGCTGCCGCGTGGCTTTCGGGAAAGCCGTAATCGGCGAAGCCCTCGATCTGTGAAAAGCACGCCTCGGCGACGTCACGGGCATAGCCGTTTTCCATCATCCCGCCGATGAAACGCTCGCGGTGCTGCTCGATCGTGCCCATGCGCCGGAAGGAGGCGAGCGAGCGGCGAAGCTGATCTGCCTCCTCCGCCGAATAGCCCGCGCCGACCACCGCGATCTGCATCGCTTGCTCCTGAAAGAGCGGCACGCCCAGCGTCTTCTTTGTGACCTCGGCCAGTGCCGGGCCGAAGGGTTCGGGCGCCTCCAGCCCCTGCCTGCGGCGGATATAGGGTTTGACCATGCCGCCTTGGATCGGGCCGGGGCGCACGATCGCCACCTCGATCACCAGATCGTAGAAGGTCGCGGGCTTCATCCGGGGCAGGAAGTTCATCTGCGCCCGGCTTTCGACCTGGAAGACGCCCACCGCATCGGCCTTTTGCAGCATCGCGTAGGTCGCGGGATCCTCCTGCGGAACGGTGTCGAGGCGGTGGCGCAGCCCCTCGTGATCGTCCAGCAGGTCGAAGGCTTTCCTCAGGCAGGTCAGCATCCCGAGGCTCAGCACATCGACCTTGAGAATATTCAGCGCGTCGATGTCGTCCTTGTCCCATTCGATCACGGTGCGGTTCTCCATCGCCGCGTTCTCGATCGGGCAGAGCTCGTCCAGACGCCCCTTGGTGATGACGAAGCCGCCGACATGCTGGCTCAGGTGCCGCGGGAAGCCGATGATCTCGCCGATCAGGCGCAGGGTCTGGGCAAGGCGGCGGTCATCGGGGTTCAACCCCAGCTCGCGGATGCGGGTGGGGTCGGGCGCGCGCCCCGAGACGCCCCAGATCTGCCCCGAGAGGCTGGCGGTCACGTCCTGGGAAAGGCCCATGACGCGGCCCACCTCGCGGATCGCGGCGCGGGTGCGGAAATGGATCACCGTGGCGCAAAGGCCGGCGCGGTGGCGGCCGTATTTTTCATAGATCCACTGGATCACCTCCTCGCGCCGCTCGTGTTCGAAATCGACGTCGATATCGGGCGGCTCGCCGCGGTGGCGCGAGATGAAGCGCTCGAACACCATGCCGATCATGTCAGGGGAGACGTCGGTGATCCCCAGCAGGTAGCAAAGCACCGAATTGGCGGCCGAGCCACGCCCCTGACACAGGATGCCGCGGCTGCGGGCCTCGGCCACGATGTCGTGGACGGTCAGGAAATAGGCGGCGTAGCCGAGCTCGCCCACCAGCGCCAGTTCCTTGGCCATCAGGGCCTGCACCCTTTGCGGCGTGCCGCCGGGATAGCGCCGCGCCGCACCCTCTTGCGCCAGCCGTTCCAGCCGGGCCTGCGGCGCCTCGCCCGCGGCGATCTCGTCGGGGTAGTCGTAGCTGAGTTCCGACAGGTCGAAGCTGCAACGCGCCGCGATCTCCTGCGTGCGGCGCAGGGCCCCGGGGTGGTCGCGGTAGAGCCGCGCCATGTCCGCCGCGCCCTTGAGGCGGCGCTCGCCATTGGGCTGGGCGCGGGTGCCGATCGCGTCAATGGTGATGCCCTCGCGCAGGCAGGTCAGCACATCGGCCAATTGCCGGCGATGGGCGCGGTGCATCAGCACGTCGCCCACCGCCACCATCGGCGCGCAGGTTTCCAGCGCCAGCCCGGCGCAAGCGGTGAACCAGGCCTGATCGGAGCCGTCGTAGCGCGGCGCGGCGCCAAGGAAGACTGTACCCGGATACCGGCGCTGAAGCCGCTGGATCGGGGCGCGGGCGGCCGCCGGATCCGGGGGCGGCAGTGCGATCAGGATCATGCCCCGGCAACCGGTTTCGAGGTCGGCGAGGTCGAGGTGACATTCCCCCTTGCCCGCCCGCCGCTTGCCCCGCGTCAGCAGCCGCGCCAGCCGGTGATAGGCGGCGCGGTCGGTGGGCAGCGCCACCCACTCCACCGGGCAATCGCGCAGCACCAGCCGCGCGCCGGTGAGCAGCCGGGGCAGATGCGGCGCGGCGGGCGGGGTCAGGTCGCGCGGCTGGCCCATCTGCTGGCGCGAGCAGGTATCGACGCGGTGGGTCGAGCGGACGCGCAGCGCGGCCTCGGCCTCCTGCCGCAGGGTCCTGAGCGCGGACCAGGCGCGCACGACGCCCGCCAGCGAGTTGCGATCGGTGATGGCGATGGCCGAAAGGCCCAGCTCGGCCGCGCGCAGCACCAGCTCCTCGGGATGCGAGGCGCCGGTGAGGAAGGTGAAGTTCGAGGTGACGCACAGTTCGGCATAGGCAGGCGGGTCGGCATAGGCAGGCGGGGGGCTGTCTGCCCCCCTGCACCCCCCGAGAGTATTTTCGCCAAGATGAAGAAGGAGGCCGGGCAAGATGGTGGTCCATGATGCGGAGTTCATGCGAATTCCCCCTGCACGAACCAGCCCGGATCCTGCGGCGTGTGGAACATCCAGAGCCGGCGTCCCCCGGCCGTTTCCACCTGCCAATAGTCGCGCAGGCCCCGGCGCCAGCTCTCGTCCTGAAGCCACCATTCGGGGGCGAGCCGTTCCGGCCCGGTCGCGCGCCCGGTGGTGAAGCCCATGCGCCGCCAGCGGAACCGGGCGGGCGGGTGCGGGCCGGTGGCCGCGATCGGCTCGGGCGGGAACAGGCGCAGCGGGCGCGGACGCGGGCTGTGCCAGGGGCCCTCGGGCCGGCTGAACGCCGCCGGGGCGATCAGGAAGGCGCGTTCGGGGATGTGGCTGTCGGCGGGCAGGAATCGCTGGACGTTTTCCAGCCCGATCCGGGTGCCGATCCTCGTGATCAGATCGTCCAGACGGTCGGCGGGACGCTCCGTCATCTGGGTGACCTGCCGCGCGGGCAGCGCCTCGACCCCTAGCGCCTGAAGCCGAAGCTGGTCGATGCCATAGCCCGCGTCGACCTCGGCCACGCCACGGGCGAAGAGCGGCCCGATGCGGGCCGGGTCGCGCATCGGGCGGGCGAGGCGCAGCTCGACCTCGCGGCTTTCCTGGTCGACGCGGCGCAGGGTCAGGCGGAAGGCTCGCGCCCCGGCCTCGTGTTGCGCAAGCTTCTCGCAGAGCGGCGGCAGCAGGCGGGAGAGGCCGGCCATCACGTCCTCGACCCTTCCGATCGGCTCGGGCAGGGTCAGGCGGGTGGCGTAATGCGGCGGCTCGGGTGCCGGCGCCACCGGCTCGGGCTGGTCGCCCAGGGCCTGGTCGAGCCGCCGCATCAGCCCGGGGCCGAAGCGGCGGGCAAGCGGGGCGCGGGGTGCCTCGGCCAGAGCGCCGATGGTGGCAAGGCCCAGGCGTTGCAGCGCGACCGCGGCCTCGGGGGCGAGCCGCAGTGCTGCCACCGGCAAAGGGCCAAGCGCGTCCAGAGGCGCGCCGGGCGCCGCCACCCCCTCGCCATGCCGCGCCAGCGCCCAGGCGGCGCCACGCGTATCGGCCAGCCCCAGCCGGAGCCCAATCCCGGCGCGGCCCATGCGCTGGCGCATGTCGACCAGCATCCCAGCCTCGCCGCCCATCAGATGCGCAGCCCCCGTGATGTCGAGCACCAGCCCGTCCACCCCCTCGACCCCGACCCAGGGGCAATAGCGGGTGGCCCAGCGGCGCAGCACGGCCAACAGGCGGGCATCGGCGCGCGGATCGGCGGGGCGGCTGACCAGATCGGGGCAGAAGGCGCGGGCGTCGGAGAACGGCATCCCCCGGCTCAGCCCCAGCCGCTCGGCCGCGGGGTTGAGGCAGTAGAGGCGTTCGGCGTTGTTATCCTTCAGTGTCAGTGCAAAGGGGCCGTCAACCGGGCGTGCCCGCAGAACCCGGTCGCTCGCCAGCCGGGGAAACCACATCGAGACGACGCGCCGCTGCCTCCCATCGAACATTCCAGGCCCCCAGTGTTCCTGATTTGTTCTTGATAAGATCCCAGCGCATCAGAGTCGAGTCCGCCCCCGCCGGATCGAAGACCGACGCCGCCCGCCAGCGCGTCTCGGCCGCGTTCGAGCCCATCCCCTCGGGGACCAGGCACAGGCCCGTGGCGCCGCCCTCCTTGGCCGCCAGTTGCAGGCGGCGGCCCTCGCGCAGGTTCAGCGGACGGGTGATCTCGATCACGACGAGCGGCAGCACGCCGTCGCGCAGCGCCTCCTCGGCGATGGCGAGGCTGTCGGTCTGGCTTGCGGTCCGGGCGACCAGCAGGCGGGAAGGATCGAGGAAGGGCAGAAGGCCAAGCGGGTTCAACGCCTCGGTCAGCCAGCTTTCGCGGATCCAGAGCGGGCCGGTCCCCTCCTGCGCGGCGGCGATCGCGGCGAAGGCCATGGCGCCGGGGCCGCAGACCTCGTGGACGCGGGCGCGGCGCAGGGGGAAGCTGGGAAGCGGAGCTGGCGACATGCCCCCTGTCTACCGCGGCTTCGAGGGAATTCAAAACAGTCGCGATGGGGGGCTACCTTGGCGTAGATATTGAGGATGCGCTGACGCTCGCAGAGGGCACAGAGATCTGACGATGCGCGCACCGAGAAGATTATGAGCTGGCCCCGTGCGAACGCCTCGACGGCCAAAGGGAAGCTTTCGCCCCCATTGCGGTCGTTCAGCCCGTCCGGAGCGGCACGTGTAAGCTGCCGTTCGATGCTGCCAGCAGAGGCGGCCAGGAAGGGCGGGGAGCGGTCGTTCGCTGCAGAAGCGAGATCACCAGACTTCTGGGTGGGAAGCGGACACTCGTTGTCGAGTGAGCTGTTGGCAGTCAGGATCAGCGTTTTGTACCGATCGGCCAACTTAGGTTGATGCTTCAGGCAAGTTTCTTTAGCGTCAAGAATGATTGGATTTTTTGGTTCGGTTTCACGGGTATGGAATGAGCGACGGCCTCCAGTTCGAAAGCGTTTGCGGTCACAAGGACGCTGCGGTGCTCGACATTGTGTTCATCCACGGCATAACGGGGGACCCTAAGGAAACCTGGACGAATTCCGACGGTACCTTTTGGCCGTGCTGGCTCGTGGACGATCTTTCCGGTGTCTGCATTCACACGGCAGGGTATCCCTCCAGTGTGTTCGCGAAATGGGCCAAGAAGGAAATGACCCTTCACGAGCGCGCTTCCAGTCTCGCCGAGTACATGGTCTCACACGGCATCGGGAAGCGGCCGCTCATCATCATCTGCCATAGTCTTGGCGGCTTGCTTACCAAAGAGATGTTTAGGGCTTGCTGCGAAGCGCAGGACGAAGACTGGAACGCGCTCGGCGACCAGCTCAAACTCGTCGTGTTCTTAGCCACGCCCCATAAGGGCGCTGCACTCGCCGCCATCGTGAAAGCGCTGATACCAGGAGTCAGCTCGCCCTCTATTGAGGCGCTAAGCAACGACACCGGCTTTCTCACGAACCTGAATAACAGCTATCGCGACCTGGCCGTTAAAAAGGGCCTCACGACACTCGCCTATTACGAGAAATATAAAACGAAAGGTGCGGCTCTCGTGGTGTCTGAAGAGTCGGCCGATCCCGGTTGCACGAAGACGCGGCCTATTCCAGTGGATGCCGACCACATCGCAATCTGCAAACCTGCTTCTAAAGACGCGATGACCTATCTTTCGGTGCGCCGTCACATCGACAAGGTGTTGGCGGATTGCCCGGCCGTAAGCGATGACGACCAAGATGGTGGCCTGGGTCCTGATGATTATTCGGTGCCTTCAGAGGATGATCGGCGAACCCTGCAAGAGAAGCTGATCGATGCAGGCCGCGAATACGACTACGCCAATGCGAACAATCTCCAGAACAGGTTTGCGCGAAGGTACCATAAGCTCGGTCTGTTTACCGGGGCCAAAACGCGTCACGACACAATCCTTTCGGCCGTCGAGCAGCGCTTTCTGACCCATGTCTACGGTCCGAAAATCTGTGCAGGCGCATCGGAATCTGAAATCGCTGCCGCTCTGCAGGAGCACGTGATCGATCCGCTTTGCGCGTCGAGCGAACACGGAAAGCTCACAAACAGTACGATCCTTCAGGCCCTCTACTACCTGACCGAGCAATGCCATATCCAGTGGGACAAGCCATGACCGGACGGCTTTGGTTTCCGCAGCTCGATGTTTATGACGCCGTGCGCAGGCTCGGCGGCCTTCTCGGTTTGTGGCAGGGCAAAAACTTGCCGTCGCCCGAGCGCCTCTTCATCATGGATTTCTTTCTCGCGAACGCACCGCTCCTCCACAAAACGCATATGCCGCAGGAGGTACGAAAGGCATTTGGCGTGCTTGGCGTACCGCGCCCCGAGAAATCCTTCGTCAGCTATCCGTCACCGCAAATCCTCTTCCAGAAAATGGACGAAGTGCAGCGCCAAGCCTTCCGGACCCTATCTGGCAAGGGTCTCATCGAACTACCGCAGCTTGAAAGCGGTAATGTGGCGCCGTCCGAGGAGGGGCGCACACTGTTTCAGGAAGAGTTCTTGCCGCTCTTTTCCGGCAGCGAACGGCAGATCGGCGCGTTTCTTGTCGGGCGCTATGCACCCGAAACCAGATCTATATCAGAAATCCGCCAGAGTACCGGACTACGGAGGCTTGTCAGATGAGCTATTCGCAGTTCCACCTCAAGCGTTTGAGGGTCATGCAAGGCGGCGATCCGGTCTATGATCAGGGCTTCCATACGGGCGTGAACATCATTCGTGGCGAGAACGGCTCCGGAAAATCGACGATTGCGGACTTCATTTTCTACGTCCTTGGCGGCGAGTTCGATAACTGGAAATCCGTCGCCGCCAATTGCGATGAAGTGCAAGCCGAGATCGGTACGGCGAGCGGTGTCCTCACCGTCAGGCGCCCCATCGGCAAGGCCCAGACACCGGCGATGGTCTTCTTCGGGACCTTTGAAGAAGCGGCGGCACAGGGCCTCGATGGCTGGCTGAGCTATTCGATTCGGCGGACAGCAGGCGGTAACGAGAGCTTCTCCCAGATTATGTTCAGGGCGTCCGGCATCCCCGAAGCGCAAAGCCAGGGTGCTGCCAACATCACGATGAACCAGCTCCTTCGACTCGTTTATGCAGACCAGCGGACGCCGGCTTCGTTTCTCTTCCGGTACGAGTCCTTTGACACGGGCGAGATTAGAGAGGCGGTCGGTGATCTTGTCTGCGGCATCCGCAGCTATGAGTCCTACGAGATCGAGCTCGAACTCCGGAAACTGAACAAGCAGTTCGATGATCTCGACGCGCAATACAAGGCGCTCCTCAAGTCGCTACCCGAAGAGGAGGCATTGGCACGGGTCGAGAGCATCGATGGCCGGCTCAAAAAGCTTGAAGCCGAATATGGCCGCCTTTCCGAAGAAATCGCCAATGTTGACGAGATGATCGATGACGAGGAGGTCAAAGACTTCCTCGCCGAGAGTAAAAAGGCCGCAGCCGGTATCCGAAAATTTCGCGATCGTATCGCCGAGCTCGAGCAGCAAATCCATACCAATGATCTCGAAGTGACCGATTTGACGAACTTCATCGCCCATCTCGAAGAGCTTTCGGAGAAGCTGCCTAAAGCGCAAAGATCATCCGAGATCATCGGCAGTATCGAATTTACGCATTGCCCTGCCTGCCTTGCGCCGCTCAACGGCACGAGCGATCCTGACCATTGCGTGCTTTGTGGCAGCGATACCGATCCGGAGCAGGAGCGATCGCGCTATCTCCAGATCAAGCTCGACCTGGATATCCAGATCAGGGAGTCGCGCCAGCTTCTTGACGACAAGGAGGCCGGAACGGCGCATGCCAAAAAGGAACTGCGGCGGCTCCGCTCCGACTATCAGGAGCAGCTCTCAGAATTCACGGTGCGCTACGAGATCAGTAGCGGCCCGCGCGAGAGCTTCGTGGCCGAGCGCTATCAACGTCTGGGGCAGATCGACAGGGAACTGACCCAGCTTTCGCGCCTTCGTGAGAGAGCGGGCGAACTTGAAGATGTGAGCGCTCGCAAGGCGGCCGTACAGGCAGAGATCGACAAGAAAAAAGACCGCCAGAAGGCGCTGGAAACCGCCAGTGCGCGGAGGCGGTGGATCGCGCTGACCAACGTCTCCGAGAAAGCGAAGACCTTCTTGCGGCAAGACCTCGACCGTCAGGACGAGTTTCGGCACGCGGACTCGGTGGAGGTGAATTTCCGGGATAACTCCATCCTTGTGGACGGCGATCTGAACTTCGCGGAAAGCAGCAATGTGATCGTGAAAAACTCCGTCATCCTGGCGCTCTTTGCCGCAGCCACCGAAGACGAGGAATTCCTGCATCCGCGCTTCCTCCTCATGGACAATATTGAGGACAAGGGCATGGAAGACAAGAGAAGCCATAACTTTCAAGACATTATCGTGAAAGCGTCGGAAGCAGCGAAATTCGACCACCAGATTATCTTCACGACCTCAACGATCAATCCGGAACTCGACGACGACAAATTGACTATCGGCCCGCAATATACACACCAAAGACGCACGCTGGGGGATGTCAACTAAAGGCATCTTCCCCGACAACGAGGGCGGCCGCTTTGGCGTCAACACCCAGCGCTACACCACCGAGGAAATCCGCCGCGTCGCCCGCTCGGCCTTCGAACTGGCGAAGCGGCGGAACAACAAGGTCTGCTCGATGGAGAAGGCCAACGTGATGGAATCGGGCATCCTCTGGCGCGAAGAGGTCCAGTGGGTGCATGACAACGAATACCCGGATGTCGAGCTGAGCCACATGTATGCCGACAACGGCGCGATGCAGCTCGTGCGCTGGCCCAAGCAGTTCGACGTCATCGTCACCGACAACCTGTTTGGCGATATCCTGTCGGACTGCGCGGCGATGCTGACCGGTTCGCTGGGCATGCTGCCCTCGGCCAGCCTTGGCGCGCCGATGGCGAATGGCCGGCCCAAGGCGCTGTATGAGCCGGTGCACGGCTCTGCCCCCGATATCGCCGGGCAGGGCAAGGCCAACCCGATCGCCTGTATCCTGTCGTTCGCGATGGCGCTGCGCTATTCCTTCGATCAGGGCGCCGAGGCGGCCCGGCTGGAAGGTGCGGTGCAGCAGGTGCTGGCCGATGGCGTGCGCACGGCTGACCTGATGGGGCCCGAGGGCGGCACGCCGGTCTCGACCTCGGGGATGGGCGACGCGATCCTTGCCGCGCTCGACGCCTCGCTATAGCGGGTCGGCAGCGGCCAGCGTGACCGTTCGCGCCCGGCGATCCGCCGTCATCCGGTAGGCGGGCGCGGGCTGGCCGGGCAGGTGGACGGTGCCCGTCACCGCCTCGCCCACCTCGAATCGCGCCGTGGCGATGGTGTTCTCGGTGTCCGGGTCATCCTCGGCCAGCCGCAGGATGGGCAGGCCGGGCCCCGCGCGGTCGCGCAGGATCTCCAGCGGATCGGCGCCGAGCAGCGCGTCGGCTCGGGCCTGACGGCAGCCCGAGCTTTCGGTGATCGTCTGCTCCAGCCCCCGCATCGCCTCATGTATCATGTGGTTGGCATGCGCCTCGGGCACGGAAATATCGCGCGCCGACACGTCTTTTCCGCAGAATTCGAGACTGATCAGCCTGTCCTCGCCCGCCTGCGCCAGCGCAAAGTGAAACCCGCCTGCCCGCGGCAGCCGCCGCATCATCGCCACCGCCTGGCCGATACGCTCGACCCCCAGCAGCGCGCGGCCCAGAACCATGCGCGGCAGGCCGTCGCCCGCGCCCGCGGGCCGGATGTTGTTGACGGTGATCGTCAGCCCCGCCGCGTTCACGGCGAATGCATGACCGGGGATCGAGCCGGGATAGACGAACGAGACAAAGTCGGGCCCGTTTCCCGGCCGCGCCTCGACCAGCCCGCAATGGGGCGCCAGCACCGGCAGCCCGTCCTCGTTATGCGCCAGCACATGGGGCGGGCCGGGCATCATCACCGTGGTGCAGCCATCGGGCGCGGCGGCCCAGATGTCGCCCCGGCAGTTCCACGCGAACACCTCGGCCAGCGGCAGGCCCAGCCCTTCGGCAAGGCCGCTGATCTCGTCCCAGATCGCCGGGAAGGTCGCGCGCACCTGCTGCGCCATGCCCTGAACAAACGCGCTTTCGGCCTGAACAGTGACGGTTTTCCACGCGGACGTCGCCACCAGCGCTGGCACCGCAGGCCGCCCGAACCGCCCCAGTGCCAGCCCGAAGGCACGCGCCGATCCGCCCGCGCGCAGCAGCGTCAGGCCCGCCATGCCTATGCCTCCCGTTTCACGCGGAACACCGCCAGATACAGCGCCGGCACAAAGACCAGCGTGATCACCGTGCCGGCGATGATGCCGCCCATCATCGCATAGGCCATCGGCCCCCAGAAGATCTGGCGCGAGATCGGGATCAGCGCAAGGCTCGCCGCCGCCGCCGTCAGCAGGATCGGCCGCGCCCGGCTGTCGGAGGCGTTGAACACCGCCTCCCACGCCGGTTGGCCGGCCTCGCGCAGCGCCTCGATCTCGCTCACCAGGATGATCGAGTTGCGGATGAGGATGCCGACCAGCGCCAGCACCCCCAGGATCGCCACGAATCCCAGCGGCGCGCCCGAGGGCAGCAGCGCGGCGACGACGCCGATCAGACCCAGCGGCGCCACCAGCAACACCACGAGGCTGCGGCGAAAGCCCTGCATCTGCATCATCACCAGCGTCACCATGATCAGCAGCATCAGCGGCACCACCGCCGCGATCGGCGCCTGCGACTTGGCGCTCGACTCGACGGTGCCGCCGACCTCGACCTTGTAGCCAAACGGCAGCCTGGCGTTGAAATCCGCGATCTTTTCCGCAAGCGCAGAGACGATTGTCGCCGGCTGATCCTTCGACGCGATCGCCGCCTTCACGGTGATCGTCGGCATCCGGTTGCGCTGGTGGATGACCGGCTGCTCGGTGTCGTAGTGAAAGACCGCGACGCTGGAAAGCGGGATCGCCGCGCCGCCGCTGCCGCCGAGTTGCAGGTTATAAAGCCCCTCGACCGAGCTGCGCGCCGCCGCGTTGCCGCGGGCGACGATGTTGACCAGATAGGTGCCGTCGCGCAGCTGGGTGACGCTTTGTCCGTCATAGATGGCGTTCAGCGCCCCCGAGATGTCCTTCGACGTCAGGCCAAGCTGGCGCGCCTTGTCCTGCAGGATGTCGACACGGACGACGCGCGCGGGCTCGTTCCAGTCCATGACGATGTTGACCAGCCGGCTGTCGGTGGCGACAAGCGCCGCCAGGTCCCGCGCGTGATCGCGCAATCGGGCAATGTCAGGGCCGCTAATGCGGTATTGCACCGGGCGCCCGACGGGCGGACCGATCTCGAGCAGCTTGATGAACATGTCGACGCCGGGAAATTCGTCCTCGGCGATCTTTGTCAGCCGCGCGCGCAGCGCGTTGCGCGCCTCGACCCCCGGCGTCTGGATCACGATCTGGCCCATATTCGGCCCCGGCGTCGGCACGTCGTAGGACAGGATGAACCGCGGCGCGCCCCGGCCGACATAGGACGACCAGAAGAGCACGTTCTTGTCACCCTTCAGGTAGCCCTCGAACCGGTCCATCTGCGCCTGCGTGTCGGCGATCGAGGCGTTCTGCGGCAAGGTCACATCGACGATCAGCTCTGGCCGGTCGGAGGAGGGGAAGAACTGCTGCTCGACGAACTTCATGCCGTAGACCGAGAGGCCGAACACCGCGAGGGTCAGCACGATGGTGGCCCAGCGAAAGCGCATCGCCAGCCGCAGGATACCGTGAAAGCCGCGACGCAGGCGGCCCGGTTCGTGGCTGTGGTCGGGCATCGACCGGGGCAGCATCGTCACCCCGATGAGCGGCGCAAACAGCACCGCGACGATCCACGACACCAGCAGCGACACGGCGATGACGACGAAGAGCGAGAAGGTGAATTCCCCCGCCGCCGAGTTGTTGAGCCCGATGGGAATGAACCCTGCAACCGTCACTAACGTGCCCGAAAGCATCGGAAAGGCGATGGAGGTCCAGGCGTAGGAGGCGGCCTTTGTCCGGCTGTCGCCCTTCTCGAGCCGGGTGATCATCGTCTCGATGGCGATCATCGCGTCGTCGACGAGAAGGCCCAGCGCGATGATCAGCGCGCCCAGCGAGATGCGCTGCAGGGTGAAGCCGGTGTAATCCATCACCACGAAGGTGATCGCCAGCACCAGCGGGATGGTCAGCGTCACCACCAGACCGGCGCGAAGGCCGAGGCTGACGAAGCTGACCGCCAGCACGATCACCACCGCCTCCATCAACGCGCGCAGGAAATGGCCCACGGCGTCTTCCACCACATGCGGCTGGTCGGCGACCTGATGGATGTGGATCCCGATGGGCATCTCGGCCTGCGCCTGCGCCATGACCGCGGTCAGCTCCTTGCCGAAGTCGATGATGTTGGCGCCCTTGCGCATCCCCACGGCCAGGCCGATGGCCGGCTGGCCGTCGTAGCGAAACAGCTCGGACGGCGGGTCTTCGTAGCCGCGCTTGATATCGGCCACGTCGCTGAGGCGAAAAAACCGGTCGCCGACGCGCAGGTTGACGTCGCGCAGGCTCTGCGCCCCGGCGAACTGGCCGCCGACACGCACCAGCACCCGCTCTGGCCCCGCGTCGATCACGCCCGAGGGCAGGATCGCGTTCTGCGCCGCGAGAGAGGCCTGAACCTGCTGCTCGTTGAGGCCCAGCGCCGCCAGCCGTTCGGTCGAGAATTCAAGATAGACCACCTCGTCCCGAGTGCCGAAGATCGTCACCTTGCCGGCATCCGGCAGCGCCTGCACCGCGCGCTGGACCTGACGGACATGATCGCGCAGCTCGCGCGGGGTGAAGCCGTCGGAGGTGAAGGCAAAGATATTGCCAAAGACATCGCCGAAATCGTCGTTGAACTGAAAGCCCGCGAATTCGGCCGGAAAGTCCGGCCGGATATCGGCCATCATGTTGCGCACCTTTTCCCAGATGCGGGGCAGATCGCGGGCCTTGGTGGTCGGCAGCAGCTCGACATAGACAATCGACTGGCCCGGCCGCGTCACCGAGCGGGTGAAGTCGAGCGCGTCGAGATCCTTGAGCTTCTTCTCGATGCGGTCGGTCACCTGTGTCAGCGTCTCGTCGACCGAGGCACCGGGCAGCGAGGCCGAGATGATCATCGTCTTGATGGCAAAGTTCGGGTCTTCCTCGCGCCCGATCGAGACATAGGCCAGCGCGCCGGCGACGAGGCTGACGATCATCAGGAACCACACGAAGGAGCGGTGGTTGAGCGCCCAGTCGGACAGGTTGAAGCCTTTCATTCGCTCACCTCCCGGCCCACCTTCTGGCCGTCCTTGATCGAATTCACGCCCTTCGTCACCACCTCGTCCCCCGGTTTCAGCCCGGCGAGGATCAGCACCCGGTCACCCACTGTCGCGCCGGTTTTCACAATGGTGCGGTGGACGATCCCCTCGGGCCGCGAAACCACCCAGACCGCCGAGTCAGAGCCTGTTTTCGCACCGATCAACGCGGTCAGCGGCAGGGTGGTGCGGGCGTGCGTCTCGGCCACCGGCTCGACCAGCGCCAGCGCGCCGAGGCGGAAGGCGGCGGGGGTGTCGGACGCCAGCGTCAGGTGCAGGCGGCGGGTGCGGGTGGCGGCGTCGGCCATCGGGTCGATGACGCGCAAGGTGGCGGTCGCGCCGATCAGCGGCGCGGCCTCCAGCCGGACGTGAAACACCGCGCCGGGGGCAAGGCCCGCGATGTCCTGTTCGCTGAGGTCGATGACCACCTCGCGCTCGCCGGTGCCGGCAAGGCGCAGCACCGGCTGGCCGGCGGCCAGCGTCGCGCCCGGCTCGGCGAAGGTTTGTGTGATCACACCGTCCTGCGGCGCGCGCAGGGTTGCAAGGTTGCGCGCGTCCTCGGCGCGGGCAAGCGTGGCGCGCGCCTGTTCAAGCTGCGCCTCAGCGGCGGCGGCGCTGGCATGGGCCGATTGCGCCGCCGCCGTGCTGTCGACGCCGCGCGCCACCAGTTCGTCCACCCGCGCGGCGGCATCGCGGGCCGAATTGGCCTGCGCCTCGGCCACGGTCACCCCGGCCTCGGCGGCGCGCAGATCGGCGTCCAGCTCTTCGGGGTCCTGCCGCGCAAGGACGTCGCCCTTCTGCACCACATCGCCCACCCGCACCGGCCGCGCGGCGACGGTGCCGATGCGCGGAAAGCCCAGATCGGTCTCGACCCGCGCGGTCACCGTGCCCACATATTGCGGCCTGAGGCCCGATTGCGGCGTCACCACCTCTGACACCACGGGGCGCGGCGGGGGCGGCGCGGCGGCCTCTTCCTTGCAGGCGGCCAGCGCCAGCGGCAGCACGAGGACAAGGGCGATCGGGCGCATCACTTCACCTCCATCGGCTGCACGATCCGGCCGGGATAGAGAAGGTTTGAGCCCAGCGTGACCACCTGCTCGCCCTCCGTCACCCCGCCCGCCAGCACGATCTTGCCGGTCTCGTAGCGCAGTACCTCGATCTGGCGCAGATGGGCCGCGTGGCTGGCCGGGTCGACGACCCAGACGGCGGGGCCTGTGGCGGTCGCGCTCATCGCCGACCAGGGCAGCGCGATCTGGTCCTCGCCGGCCATGGTGACGCTGCCGGTCACCGCCTCGCCATAGCCAAGGCCGGCGGGCGGATCGACGATCCGCACCGTCACCTTCACGGTGCCCTTGCGCGGATCGACGAGGGGTGAGACCTCTCTCACCACGCCATGAAACGGCACGGCGGTGGAATTGAGCCGCCGCAGGCTGACATCGGGCGCCTTGCCTGGATGGGTCAGCATGACCTCGGGCACCTCGAAGATCGCGTCGAAGGACTGGCCCAGCGCCAGTTCCAGCACCGTCTGGGCGGCGCCTACAACCTGCCCCGGCTCGGCCTTGCGGGCGGTTACGGTGGCATCGGCGGGGGCCAGCAGAACAGTGTCTGACAAGGCCTTTTTCGCCCGGTCCAGATCGGCCTGCGCCTGCGCCACCAGCGCCTCGGCGGCGCGCAACTGATCGGCCGCGGCATCGCGCGCGCTGCGCGTCGTCGCACCGCGTTCCAGGAGCGCGTCCTGACGCTCGCTGTCGTCGCGGGTCTTGGCATAGCTTGCCTCGGCGGTGGCCAGCGCGGCCTTGGCGGCGCGCACCGCCTGCGCCTGCTGCACCGAATCGACCTCGGCCAGCGTCGCCCCCTTGGCGACGCGATCGCCGGCGCTGACCCGCATCTCGGTGATGCGCCCGCCGGTCGGGAAGGCCGCGCTCAACGTCTCGTGGGCGACGACCTCGCCAGTCAGTGTGAAGGTGCGCGGCTCGGCCTGGGCATGGGCGATGACGGTGTCGACGGTCAGGGGCGGTTCGGCCCGCGCCGGGAGGGCAAGGAGCATTGCGACGGCAAGCGGGCGCAGGTCGGGTTTCATCCTCATTCCTCGCGGGCTGAGAGCGGGTCTGGTTTCGGGCCGTCGGATGCCTGCGGGTGCCGCGGCACTCCTCAACCTGCATTCCCCAGGTGGCGTGTCGTTTGAGGTGAAGATCGCCTGTATCCGATCGCTAGACAAGGATTTTCTGCCGCAAGCGGCACCTGCGGTCGCGCAGACTGCTGGATCTGGACGGATC